>CAYGXD010000077.1:0-3095 GCA_964353705.1 uncultured Eubacteriales bacterium
CCGTCCTTGGTGTCCAGGATCAATCTGTCCGGGTCGCTCGCCAGCCTGACCTTGATAAGACCGGAGGAAAGCTCGGGATACCGCTTGATGATGGACGGCGTTTCCTCGACAAGTCCGGGAGGTTCCTCGCTGTAGATCAATAGCCGGGGCTCGTTCTCATCATAGGCGTCCGTGGCCACCCATATTTTCCCATTCGAGTAAGCCATCCAGGACTGGAGGATGATCGTTTTGTAATCTGTCTTAAACTTGGCCAGCAGAGTCTTCGAAGCCGGATCATAAACATACGTCCAGGTGCTGCAGAACCGGCATTTGTTTGCCACGGAAGTCATGCTGGGCGTTTGTTTTCTCAGGATGTAGTGGAACGAGCCGTCGCTCAGGATCCAGAGCCGTTGTCCTCCGTCCGGTCCGGGAACCGCCACGGCGTTCATCAAA
The DNA here is from genome assembly GCA_964353705.1 of uncultured Eubacteriales bacterium. Lineage (GTDB taxonomy): Bacteria > Acidobacteriota > Aminicenantia > Aminicenantales > UBA8522 > UBA8522. Next base: position 433 of record CAYGXD010000077.1, read on the forward strand.
TGGCCGGTCATTCCCCTGGAAAAGAGGCCCGGAGGCAGGCAGTGTTTTCCAAACAGGATGAGGACGGCCGCCAAGATGACGACAAAGAAAACGGCCGGGATAACTCGTCTACCCAGAGAAGATTGTTCCTTTGGGCCGGGCATAATTTCACCGCGATCGGGACGGTTGAATGGAACCATCCATTTTCCTTTGGGCGAGGTGATTATAGGAAAGGCCGGGAGGGAAAAGCAAATAGGGCCCAAAAAAGGGCCTATTCGCCTTTTATCTATTGACCTTGGCCTTCTTGGCCCGGATTTCCGTCTCTCCCTTTTTTATTACCAGGGCTAAGTTCCCTTTCTCGTCTTTCTCGAAAACAATCGTCGTCCCGATGGCCGGAGAGACGAATTCGTCCTGGGAACTAGGCTCAAACTGGCGGTCGAGGTTTTCGGATTCCCGCATCTCTTGCAGGCGGCCGCTCTCTTTGTCCCAGATATAGGTGAAGAACTCGGATCTCTTGGCAAAATCCACCCGAACATAGGTAAAGAGGTTGCGCGGCCGAGCCAAGGTGCCCAAGACCTCGATGACCCTGATCTCCCCCAGCTCTTTCCTCTTGCCATTCCAGAAGGCGGAGGCCCGAGTCTTGACATCCGCGAGGGGCTCTCCCCAAGCTGCGGCCAGGGCCAGATAATCGCCCGCCAATGCCGCCCTCAACATCTCCTCAGCCTTCTTATCGGTACGCTCGACTTCTTCCTTGACTTCCTTCCCCGAGGCAGCGAGCGGCACCACTAGCTCTTTGGCCTGGTAAGTTGCCAGGAGGTTGTCGTTCTCGTCGAACCGGACTTCTAACTCGGCGCCTGAGGTGAGGCGATAGGTGCCCGTATACTCTCTAAGCACTCGTTCATCCAGTTCTTTATAGTCGCCGGCCACGATTCTCTCGATCCTCTCAGCGTAGTCATCAGATATCTTGCCGGCGATGTTGCTCGAGACGACGATCACCAGGTCGTTATCAGGTTCAAACCCCATGAACGCGTTGTAGATCCCGTTGCCGCCGTTGTGCCAGATCAATGTTGCGCCCCGCTCTGTTTTTTGGGTGACCCAGCCATAGCCGTAATAGGAATTCCCATCCGCATATTCCTTGACGTGCGGCGCGAAATATTTTTTCTTGGCCGACTCCGAAAGAACACTGTCATTCTTCAGCGCCAGATACCAACGATGCATGTCTCCGACGGTCGAGAGGATCCCGCCGTTCGCCCGCAGGTGCCAGCCCGGTCCCTCGGGACGCCAAGCCCGGTCAAGCGCCGTCCCCCAGCGCTCTCCGCCCCTGTAACCGACGGCCAGTTCGCTCTTGGAGAACCCCGGCCGGACATATCCTGTCCTCTCCATGCCCGCCGGCTTGAAGAGTTCTTCATAAAGGAAGTCCTCATAGTTCTTGCCCGAAACCAGCTCGACGATGATCCCGAGGAGGCTGAACCCGACGTTCGAATATTCATACCTCTCGCCCGGTTTGAAGAGGAGCTTTGAGCCCAGGGCGAGCTTTATGAAGCCCTCCCGGCCAATGGCATCGTAGTCATCACCCAGAGCTCCTTCAAATCCCGCAGTATGAGTTAACAGATGGTGAAGGGTGATCTCTTTTTTGTCGGCCGGGACGTCTCCGAAATACTTGCCGATCGGGTCTCTGACGCTCAGCTTGCCCATCATCTCCAGCTTGAGGATGGCGGCGCCGGTGAACTGCTTGGTGATCGACCCGATCGAGAAAACGGTCTCCGCCGTCTCTTTAACCTTGTTTTCGCGGTCGGCCAGTCCGTAGCCTTTGGCCAGGAAGATGTTTTCACCCCGGGCTACCAGGACCGACCCGGAGTATCCGTTGGCCTCAGCCTTCTGCAGATAGCGGTCCATCTTTTTCCCGAGGTCTCCGTTTACGATTTCAACCGCAAAAGAGCTCGCTTCGGCATAGCTCGATACCAAAAAGATGAGCAGAAACAATGCAATCCGGTTCCGTCTCACGAAGCCTCCTTCTCCAACCTGATCTATCAGGACATCAGAAACCAGCCCGTCCGGGAGCACCAAGCCTAGACTCATTATACCAAAAGACCCACTTCTGCCGAAAAAGGTTTATCACGAAGCAAGCCTGATCATTGATGGACCGCCAAGATGATCACAAAAAGCGGCTACCCAATGGAACGCCTTCCGAGCGGCCTCTGGCATCAAGCCGGGTGTATATTCACGGCTCACCAAACTCGAGCAAATGAGATATAATGCCCACTTCCTTATTTTATTCTAAGGAGAAACGCTATGGCTCAACTAAATAAAAGCATACTGGTCAAAATACTGGCGCTGGGGATGACCTGTTTGACGGCATCCGCCTTTGCGCACTCTCTCTTTGCCCAGGAACAAAGCTTGGACGAGTTTATCCTGGAGAAAATGAAGGCCGACAACGTTCCCGGCCTCGGCGCCTGCATTGTGAAAAAGGACAAGCTTGTCTGGATCGGGGCATTTGGTTGGGCGGACATAGAGAACAAGAAGCCGATGACGGAAAAGTCGATTCAAAACATCGGCTCGATCTCGAAAACCATAACCGCCACCGCCGTCATGCAGCTCTGGGAAAAGGGCAAGTTCAAGCTGGACGACGATGTGAACGCGTATCTGCCGTTCCCAGTGCGAAATCCCCACTTCCCGGATGATCC
>CAYGXD010000077.1:3195-4869 GCA_964353705.1 uncultured Eubacteriales bacterium
GTCAGCATCTCCTCGGCCTCGGCGGCCGTGATCCTGCCCTCCCGGAGCATCCTGAGGATATCCATCCGGCTCTGGCGCGGCGGCTTCAGATCATCGTACTTCCGGAACATCTCCTCCATCTTGGCCCGCACGGTCGGGTAGGAGCAGTTCATCCGCCGCTCGACCTCCTTGAGGTTTCCCCGGCTGGTCATAAAAAGGTCGAACAGCCGATCGATGTCTGGATCGAACCGGCAGACCGGGCAGGGCTCAAAGCTTCCCTCGAGCGTCGAATCGCAGGCGGTGCAGGCCATCCGGGAGATGACCATTTTCTGGCCGCAGGACGGGCACTTATGGGGGACTTTCATCGGCCGTCCTCCCTCGTATTCACAGTGATATCCCCGTGCATGGTCCTGACAATGAGGAGGTTATCCGCAGATCCGGCTCCCAACTCGACGCTCTCGCTGCGGAAGAAGGCGTTCTTGGCGGTTTTGGACTTGAGCCCCTTGGAGTGGACGCGGATATCTCCCTTGCCGACCTTGGCCTCCACCCGGCCCGAGAATTGGGCCGCTGTTGTGATGCTGATATCGCCGTCCATGGCCGAGACATCGGCTTTCCCAGCGTAGTTATCGGCCAAATCGATGGCGATCTTTCCTTTCATTGCCCGGATGTTGAGGGGACGAACGGCGTTCCTGACGACGATATCCCCCTTGAGTGCCCTGATATCGAGAGGCAAAGGGAGGTCATAGATTTCCGTGTCTCCTTTGGCCAGGACGACTTTGACCTTGCCGATTGACAAGGGAACGCGGATGGCTGCGTCATCGTGACAGAAGATGACGATCTTGTTCTCTTTCCGCAGGACCTCGCATCTGCCCTTTTCTCCGGTTTCCAGATGAAGACGGCCGTCCTCCGAAGGCCGGACGCTGACGTCCGCGGATCCGTGCTTATAGGCCGTTCGCGGGTTGGTCAGGACAAGCGTCGTCTCCCCGTCGAGTTTAAGGTCCTCGACCGGGCCGCGGGCCGGCTCGTAGCCCTCGAACCAGTACTCGTCGCCGAAGAGTGACCCGAAAGCATTTTCGAAAAATTCCTGGGCCTTGAACCCAAATCCCTCGAAGCTGTCGCCCAAACTCCAATCGCCCCGGCCGTACGGCCCCCGATGCTTGGGGCCGAACCTTTCACAGCGGGATTCGCGCTCTTCGGCCTCGCCTTTCTCTAGGGCGCGGAGCAGCCGTTCCCCTTCTTCGACAGTGATCTTCTTGTCGGCCACCATTTTGAGGATTTCAATTCGCTCTTCTTTCATGGTATCACTCCCATAATTATTAGTTAATCATATCAATATATAAATCCAAGTTTATAATTTGTCAATATAAATTTACAATTTATAAACGTCACAACATATTGAGGATGGTGAACCTCCTGTCCATCTCATAGAGATTTAGTTCCTTTTGAAGGAAGTGGAAGGGGTTTGGTATCTAGCATTAGGGTTTTGAAGGCATTAGAATTCCGGCGACATATGCCGGATTCCGAAATGGTTTTGCCCGGAGAGGTACAACCAAGAATAAATTAAATTAAGCTTGTCAAACAGCCCGATTTTTTGTCAATTATAACTGTGCATTTTAGGGACAAGATGATTTGGTGCATTTCGGAATCGCGTTTTTTCCGGCTTCTTCTCTTGATTATTCTGCTTTCACCTGTCGC
>CAYGXD010000077.1:4969-14600 GCA_964353705.1 uncultured Eubacteriales bacterium
CGGAATCGCGTTTTTTCCGGCTTCTTCTCTTGATTATTCTGCTTTCACCTGTCGCGAATCCGTCCAAACACCATCGGCTAACGACTCAGTCCGGCGGGATGTCCACAGCCGCCAGTAAATTTTCTCAGGTCCAACAAGCCCTCCGCGTGAAGGCCGGTCAAGAAACAGCGACGGGCGGCGAGACGGCCCACATGAGGGCGGCCGGAGACATCGTCCTGGCCTCGGACCTCGTTCATCTTTTCTATGCGAGAAGGGACTATCGCCCCGCTTGGATCGAAGATAAGGAAATTTCCTCTCAGATTCGACCGCTGCTCCAGGCATTAAAGAAAGTAGAAGCGGATGGCCTCAACCCGACGGATTATCATCTGGCGAAGATCGAGGGCCTGCCTAAAAGCGTCGAGAAGGGACGGCATAAGAAGCGGGCCCTCGAGGCAGAGACCATAGCCGACTTCGACCTGCTTTGCAGCGACGCCTTTCTTTCTTGCGCCGGGCATCTCACGCACGGCAAAGTCGATCCGGAAACGCGTAAGGCCGCCTGGCAAGGGGCGTGCGTCGATGAGAGCCTGGCCGGGCTATTAGAGGTCGCCCTGACAAGAAACCTGGTCGCCGAGGCGCTGGCAAGCCTTCCGCCACCGCATTCCTTCTACTTGAACCTCAAGTACGCGCTGGAATCATATCATGAGCTCGCTCGGAAAACGGAATGGAAGGCATTTTCTGAAAGCTTGTCATTGAAAAAAGGCGACCGGCAAAAAGAAGTCAAGGAGCTGCGAAGGCGGCTGCTCGCGCTGGGTGACCTCGCCAAAGAAGACAACAAACCCGGCCCGGTCTTTGACGAAACCCTGGAAGTTGCGCTCCGTCGATTCCAGAGCCGCACCGGAATCGAGGCCACCGGCGCGCTCGACCCGCCCACTGCGGCGTCACTCAACACCCCGCTCGAGGAAAGGTGCCGGCAGGTTGAGGCAAATTTGGAGCGCTGGCGCTGGCTGCCGCACGACCTCGGAGAGAGGTTCATCTACGTCAACGTCGCCAATTTTGAGCTCGAGGCCTTCGAAGGCGGGCGAAAGAACCTAGTTATGAAGGTGGTAGTCGGCAGCGAGGCCTGGCAAACGCCGGACTTCGCGAGCCAGATGACCCATCTTATCGTCAATCCCGATTGGACGATCCCCATCCCCGTCATCTTGAAGGAAACGGTTAACTACGTCCTTCAGGACCTCTGCTATTTCCAAAACAACAGGATGGTCGTCCTCAGAAAAGCGGGAGAGGAGCTGGTTGAAATCGACCCCGCATCGATCGACTGGACGAAGCTGACTGAGAAAAACCTGGATTTCCTGATCCGCCAGAAGCCGGGGCCGGACAACATCCTGGGAAGGCTGAAATTCGTGTTCCCCAACAAGTACGATATCTACCTTCATGACACTCCCTACCAGGAGGATTTCGCCAAAGCGGCGCGGGCCTACAGCCACGGCTGCATCCGGGCGGAGAGGCCGGTCGAGCTGGCGATCTGGGCCCTCCGCGGAAAGCCGGGATGGGATCTCAAGCAGATCTGGACCGCCATCGATGCGGGAGAGGAGCGGACGATCAAGCTGGCCGAGCCGATCGATGTCTTTTTCCTTTACAACACCGCCTGGGCGGAGGATGACGGAACGGTCCAATTCCGGGCCGATATCTACGAGCGGGACAAGAAGCTGATCGAGGCTCTCGGCAAGAAGCCCCCGCTTCTGCCTTAGCCGGCTATTTTTTTCTTCTTGTATAAGGTCTTCGCTTTTCCTCGATCCTTTTGAGAAACTTTTCAGTGTCCTTTTTATGGCGGATCGCCAGGATCACAACTTCTCCTTCGTAGATCCGATAATAAGCCCGGAAGTCTCCGCTTCTCAGTCTATAGAGCGGCGGAGAAAATCCCGCCAGCTTCTTGATTCGAGATTTGCCGATCGGAAGGGGGCTGGCTTCCAGATACGAGGCCATATCCCGGCAGAGCTGGAGAGCGAGCGACAGCTCCAGTTTCCTCAGATCGCGCTCGGCCGATCCGGCCAGGACAATCCTACGCTTTTTTCCCGGCACGGTGCTTTTCCAGATCGACTATAAATCTCTCGATTGGAGTTCCGCCAACCGCAAGATACTCCCGCCAAGCCTCCTCGATTTTCCGCTGGAAGGACGGGTCGTTCTCGAACAGGTAATCGTCCAGGTCTTCGGCGTCGACGTGATGCAAAACAGCCGTCGGTTTCCCATGGGCGGTAATTATGATGTCCTCTTGCTCAGCGGCTTTGAGAAGCTCCCGGGTTTTTTGCTTGAGTTCCTTCATCCCCGCAAACCTCATATCCGTCCCTCCAAGAAAAGTTACACTATAGTGTAACTTTTTCGCACACAGCCGTCAAGGCTTAGAGGGCCGGCTATTAAATTGGACGGATTCCGAAAGGTGTGATTCTCAGGGATCGCTCAATGAGTGCCGGGCTATCCTATTTTCCATTTGAATTCCGGCAATGGGTTCTCTGGCACCGAATTAAGGGAACAGAAAGCAGCGGCATGAATTGGGGACAGCATATCAATTTCCCGATTCAAAAAATTGATTTATTTATGGCAACCAGTATGATTCTCTTCTTCGGCAATTTTAACGATTCGATTTTTACGAAAAATTGGCTACCTATATCCGAGTTTTAATGGAGGAATCATCATGAGTCAGAAGCACAGAACAATCGTTTTTGGCCTGCTTTGTTTTCTAATTTTCGCCTTCTCAACGGCCGCGCAGGACACGGATCTGGTCAATCTTCCGGCGCCCCAGATGACGGGCGGAAAGCCGCTTCTGGACTGTCTCAAGGCGAGGCAGTCGGGCCGGGAGTTCTCGAGCGAAAAGCTCCCCCTTCAGGTCCTTTCCAACCTGCTGTGGGCCGCCGATGGGATCAACCGCCCGGACTCGGGAAAGCGGACAGCGCCGAGCGCCGTGAATTGGCAGGACATCGACGTCTATGCCGCGATGGCGGACGGGCTCTTCCTCTACCTCCCCAAAGAAAACGCGCTCAAAAAAATCCTCGGCGAGGACGTCCGCGCCGCCATGGGCAAGCAGGATTTCGTCAAAGACGTTCCGCTCAACCTCGTCTATGTATCCGACTACACCAAGATCCCCAGGGGGACGGACGAAGACAAACGCTCCATTTCTGGAACGCACACGGGTTTCATCAGCCAGAACGTCTATCTTTTCTGCGCCTCGGAGGGGCTTAGCACCGTGGTCCGGGGCTTGATCGACCAGGAGGCCGCGGCCAAAGTCATGAAGCTCCGGCCCGAGCAGCACATCACCCTCGCCCAATCGATCGGCTACCCCAAGAAGTAGCCTGTCGCCGCCCGGATTCCGCTTGTCGCTAATCCCCAGGCGCCAGATCGATGGTCGCCGGCTGTTCGGTATCGAGCCTGACCCAGACGACGAGATCGTACTGATTGACCCGCCGGACGTGGCCGAACCGGAAATCTTTCCCCCTCGCGATTTCCTTCCCGTTAACCCTCAGGCGGACATTCCTGTTTCCCCAGTTTTCGACAACAAAGGCGGGGTTGACGGCCGGTGAGCCGGGTTTGGCCTCCAAGCGAAAGCCAAGCCCCTCAACGGTCGCTCCTTTTGAGCTGAACACATAGCAGCGCTGCGTGAGGTCATAGCGGGCTTCCGAGTTTCCGGCGCTGACCACAACGTTAGGAGCCAGAAGCCAGGAACGCGCCAGCGGGACGAGCGCCTCGGCCTTGTCCTTCGTCGCTCCGTACATCCACGCCCACCAGAACGTCCCGTCCCCGGCGTCGTGCGGCGGCGGTCCGCCCCAGGCCAGGGAGAAATGCGAGGCCATGTCCGCCGCCTGGCAATACCGCCCGTCGGAGGGAATCTGCGCCACCGGCCAATGGTTCCACCAGGGAAAACGAGAGGCGTCTTTGCGGTGTTCGCCGGCGAAGATGGAAAACCGGTTGCCTGTCTCGAAAACCTGGAAGGGCTTTATCTCCGATTTCATGTTGACCCGCATGATCACCGGCTTTTCTTCCGGCGCGCTGCCGAAATGAAGATATTTATCGCCTTCCCTGACCTCGGGAGTCTTTTCCGCCCAGCTGTAGGTATGGCTCTGCCCTTTGAGGTTGACGAGCGTCATGGCCGCGAGGTCGACCACGTCCTCCGGGCTCTGCCCGGGATGGCAGAGCAGGATGACCTCTTCCGGCCAGAGGAACTCCCCCTTGGTGTGGAGGATGACCTTGCGCAGGCCGACGGCGTCGGGATAGAAGGTGTAGTATTCATCCACCCAATCCTCCCAGCCCGTGACCGGGTCGACCTGGGAATGGTGACCGTTGGCCGAGGTCGGACAGTAGCGCCAATGGACCACCACCCGGGCCTCGGTGTTCTCGACGATCCGGACTTGGGAAAAGAGGCAGCGCGGGTCGAGCATGTGCTCGATGCAGCCGTCGTTGTCGTTGAAATTCTCGATGCTCTGGTCGGCCATCCACATCCCGTTTTCCATCACCCAGGCCGGCGAGTAGCGCGTCCCTCTCCAGAACACCGCCCGCACCGGCGTGTCGTCGAACTGGACGACGATGTCCGGGTCGGCGGAGACGGGCCATAGGGCATCCCATTCCGGATAGTATTTGAGGTGAAAGTACGACGCCCCGAAAGTCCCCTGGCCAGGAGGGCCCGAAGGCATAACCCGTGGCGGCAGGTCGGGTTCGAAATCGGGCCGCTCGGCAGCGTGTTGCTTCCTTATCTCGGGAGCGGGCAGAGCCATATCATAAATCCTCAGTTCGTCGAGGAGCCCGTCCAAGGAATACCAGCAGGCCAAGGTCGCGAATGCCCGGACGGGATTGGAAGGTTCGATCTTCTGCCGGGCCATCCCAACCCGAAGCCCCTCCCCTGTAGCGGGACGGAAGGTTCCTTCGAGCGATGACCCGGCCGCTTTCTCGCCATCGACATATAGGGAGATGCCCTCCCCTTTCCTCAAGGTAGCCGCGACATGAGTCCACTTTCGCAAGGGGATATTCTTCTCTGTTTGGCAAACTACCCAGTCGCCCGCACCGGCCATCAGCCCGAGCTGGCCCTGGGGTCCCACGCCGAAGAAAAACCCGTCGCGGGGGGAGTTGACAGTGATGTCGTCCGGCCAGCAGGCCGCGTCCAGGTTGGAGTTGAGGCTGACCGTGTTTTCCTGGGCGGCGATGGGCGCCCAGTTCCAGGGGTAGGCTCCGAGGGCGATCCAAGTTTCGACCGTGAATTCGGAGGTGAGCTTCGGTGCCGCCTGCGCCTCCCGGGAAAGGAAAGTCGTGTATCCGTCCATGACGAGCGCCTGGCCTTTGACACCCCGGACCAGGCGGAAATTTCCGGACACGGCATCACCGAGCCCGCCGGGAATGTCCCGCGTTTTCCTGTCCCTGACCTCGTCAAAACTCCAATAGGCCTTGGCTCTTTCCTGGGCCGAAAGGACGAGAGTTCCGGCCAAGGCCAGAAGGATTATCCCGATCACGACACAATGATTACGCATGATTATTCCCTCGTTTTAAGGGTTGACGGGATCAGAGGTCGATGAACACCTTCATCGTCCGCTCCCTGTTTTTCTCGATGTAGTGATAAGCATCCAGGTATTGCTCAAAGGGAAAATGCCGGGTCATGAGAGGCTTGAGACTTATCCGGCCGGACCGGATGAGGTCGATAGCCGTCCGATAGTCGTCCGCTTTATACATCAGAGTCCCGATCAGCCGGAGCTCCTTGTCCTGGACGAGCCCGATATCGACCCGGGGCCGCTCGCCGAACACGCCGACGATGACGATGTCCGTTCCTTTCCGGGCCAGCGAGATCGCTTGACCGACGGTCTCCTCGACACCGACACATTCCAGGATGGCGTCAGCCCCGTCCGGCGCGAGCGCCTCCTGGACCGCTGAGGCCAGGTCGCGGGCGGCCGGGTTGATGGTGTGGGGAATTCCGCAGGCCCTGGCGACCTCGAGCCGGAAATCGCTGAGGTCGGAGATGGCCACTCCTGCCGCTCCAAGTCCCCCGGCCACCTGGGCGGTCAGGTTCCCTATCGGCCCCGCCCCGAGGATAAGGAGATTCTTTCCTTCGACGCTTCCCAGGCGGCCGACCGCATGAGCGCCGACGGCCACCGGCTCGACCATGGCGCCGCTGTCATAGTCCATCCCGGAGGGAAGTTTGACCACCAGGTCCTGGTCAACAGCCAGGAACTCCTGGGCCGCTCCCTCGGCCTGGCAGCCGATGACCTTGAGGCTGTTGCAGATGTGATAATTCCCATGCCGGCAGGGATAGCAATGCCCGCAGACGAGCTGCGGCATGACGGTGACGTCATCCCCAGTCCTCAACGCCCGGACATCCGGCCCAACCTCGCTTATCCGGCCGGCGAACTCATGGCCCTGGACGATCGGGCAGCTGATGTACGGGTGCTTCCCGTAATAGGCATGGATGTCCGAGCCGCAGATACCGATACGTCTGACCTGGACCAGAACCTGCCCCGGCCCCGGCTTGGGCTTGGGCACGTCCTGGATGATCACCTTTTGGGGTTCGACGAGCACAGCCTGTTTCATTGTGGACCATCTCCTTTCTTTTCTGTTAGCTTCTCACGAAGCGGCACTGAAAAGCCCATCATAATCCTCCCCCCTTCTGCGGGGGAGATAGAGGAGAGGGGGATTTTCTAGGCATCAACCGGTCCATCGCGATAGCTTTTATTTAAAAGCTCAAAAACTTCGCTCGCATTGGCGACCCTGGGATGGTTCCTGTAATCCGGAAGGATGAGCGAGGCCTCAGCCAGCCGGCGGACCTCGGCTTCGGGGATGCCGAGGTCTTCGAGGCGGGTCCAAAGCTTAATATCTTTGAGAAGCCGGTCGACCGCCTCACCCGCCCGCCGGGCGGCCTCGCCGTCGCTTAGAGATTTCAGGGCGGGATCGAGGATCCGGGCAACTGCAGCAAACTCCGCCTCGGCCGCCGAGAAGGAGTAGCGCATCATGGCCGGATAGACGGCGGCCAAAGCCCGGCCGTGGGCGACATGGGGATAGAGCCCGCTCATGGCCATCCCGATCCCGTGGGGAAGGGTGACTCCGGAATTGGCGATGCACAGTCCGGCCAGGGTATCGGCCCAGGCCATTGAGGTCCGGGCTTCCAGGTCGTTGCCGTCCGTTACAGCATTGGGAAGATAGCGGGAGACAAGCCGGATAGCTTCGAGCGCCATCAAATCCGTGTACGGCGATCCGGCCGGGTTGATATAGCTCTCAAAGGCGTGGGCGAAAACATCGAACCCCGTTGAAGCCGTGACGGACGGGGGCGCCGTCCTGACGAGTTCCGGGTCGACGATGCTCGTCTTGGGATAGAGGAGGGAATTGTAGAGGGCGGATTTATTCTTCTCCGCCGGATTTGTAACGACCGCGACCTGCGTCACCTGTGAACCCGTCCCTGAAGTCGTGGTCACGGTCACTATGGGAAGGGTCGCCGCAGTCGGCTGCTTCTCCCGGAAAAAAAGATAATCCCAGGCCGTCCCGGGATGGGTGGCCTCAACGGCGATGGCCTTAGCCGCGTCCATGCTCGAGCCGCCGCCCAGCCCCAGGACGACATCGGCCCGGTGGTCTTTGGCCAGGCGGGCGCCGGCCGTGATCACTTCGGTCGTGGGGTTGGGAATGACCCCGTCGAAGTGGGCGACATCGACGCCGCTTGCCTTGAGCAAGTCCTTAACCCTTTTATAGAGGGAGGAGAACTCCGGGAATTCCGGGACGCTCACGAGAAAGCATCTCTTGCCCCAACGGGAAACGGCCGCGCCGACCTCGCTCAGACGGCCACATCCGAAGCGTATCTCCGTCGGCTGGAAATAGTTGAAATTATTCATGGCTTCTCTCCTTCTCTTAAAAGGCTCCTCACTCCCTCGAGACCTGCGGCTCGAAAACTCTCCGGCAGCGAACCCGCTACCGCAAAAGGTAATACAAGACGACCATGGCCGCGAGCAGCACTCCAGCCCAGAGCCGCGGATCGGACAGGCTCTTTATCCGTCCGCCGGCGATAACCTGGAGCGGATTCTTCCACGTCATCGCCTCCACCTGGCCCGGATCGGGACGCGGCGTCGCCAGGCTGACCACGACAAAGATCAGGCTGCAGAGGCAGAACATCCACCAGGCCTGCATCATGAAGGGGATCCCCAGCCTGTGGGTCAGGAGCTTTTCATGTCCGATGACCGGCATGTCGAAAAGAAAGGCCAAGGCGCCCAGGGAAAAGCCGGTGATCAGGGTGGTCAGGGCCGCTTGTTTTGTCCCCCGCTTCCAGAAAATGCCCCAGAGGAAGACAGTCGTGATCGGCGGGGCGAGATGCGAGGCGATGGCGTTTATCGCCTCGAAAATGCTGGAATAGCGGCTGCCCTGGGTCGACCAGGCCATGGCAACGAGCATCACCAGCACGGCGCTCCAGCGGCCGATCCGGACGGTTTTCTCGTCCGAGATCGACGGCTTCCAGCGCTTGACGATGTCGACGGCGACGAGGGTGGCCGAACTGTTGAGGGCGGCGGCGATCGTGCTCATCAATGCCGCCAACAGCCCGGCCGAGATCACGCCTTTGAGCCCGGTAGGGATCAACTCCTTGATCAGAACGGGAAGCGTCTGGTTGCTGTCCGCGCCGATCGTCCCCCGGAAAAGGACATAGCCGATGACACCGGGGAAGACCATGATGAAGACCGGAAGGATCTTCAGCCCGCCGGCGAAAAGCGGGCCGAGCTGGGCGTCCCGCTGGGTTTTAGCGCCCAGGACCCGCTGGACGATCGTCTGATCGGTGCACCAATACCAGACTCCGAGGATCGGGTAGCCGAGGAAGACGGCGTACCAGGCCAGGCCCGCCGAATTGTGAGCCTGGAGCATACTGAGCTGGTCGGGCTTGACCGCGGCCTTGAGCTGGGCGAGGTTATGGATGCCCTGGTCCGGCAGAGCCAGGATGGCGAAAACGGTCACCAGCACGGCGCCAAGGATCAAGATTACGGTCTGGATGGTTTCCGTCACGACCACCGCCTTGAGCCCGCCCAGGACAGTATAGATGGCGGTTATGACCGAGATGATGACGATGGAAGTGACCACCCCGATGCCGAAAAACTGCTTGAAAACGGCGGCGCCGGCATAAAGGCTCATCCCGATGTGGATGAAAAGGGCCGCCAGTATAGCCATGAACGCCAGGAACATCCGCGACGCCGGCCCGTACCGCTTCTCCAGGAACTCGGGCAGGGTGGAGATCCGGCTCTTAAAATAGAAGGGGGCGAAGACGAGCCCGAGCAGGATCAGGGTGAAAGTGGCCATCCATTCGAAGTTCCCCCAGACCATGCCTTCGTTGTAGCCCGAGGCGGCCAGGCCGACAAGATGTATGGAGGATATGTTGGAGGCGAATAGAGCGGCGCCCACCATGCCCCAGGGCAGGGACCGGCCCGCCAGGAAATAGACCTGGCTGGTGAGCTTCAGCCGGCGGACCGACAGGACGCCGACGGCCAGGATGCCGATCAGGTAGACGACGATGATGACGAGGTCGAGGACCGGAATGCTGAGCTTTTCAGGGAACATGATTTTCTCCGCGCCTGATTATACATTAGGGGTCAGGTCTCAACAATCAACAAATCTTCAGCCAGATCGCCAATTGTTAAATGTTGAGACCTGACCCCTTGGA
>CAYGXD010000077.1:14700-16483 GCA_964353705.1 uncultured Eubacteriales bacterium
ATGACCCCTTGGAATGACCCCTTGGAAGGGGCAGACTCGGGCGCCCCTCGTGAGGATCAACGAAGGTGAATCCGGGTGGGGTCGAGGTCCTGGCGAATGATCCGGAGCTCCTCGCCGGTAGGCGGAACCGTGGTCTTTGGGGGCCGGCAGACCTTGACGTCCCAGCCGATATTCGCCTTGACGTCTTTCACGGTAACACCGGGATGCATCTCCTGAAGGATCATCTCATACGTGTTCTTGTTAAAGCCGTAGACTCCGAAATCGGTGATGACAAGCGAGGGCCCCTTGCCAGGAAATCCGAAATTCCTGCGCGAATTCACCTCATCGATGAACCCCGGGCTCGTGACGAAATCGATCTTTTCGGGGAATGATTTCGCGGACTGCTTGAGCACCATGATGACCTTCTTGGCGTGGATGGCGATCTCACAGGCGCCCCCGCTCCCGGGAAGCCTCACCTTGGGCCGGACGTAGTCACCGATGACCGTCGAATTGATGTTCCCGAACCGGTCCACCTGGGCCCCGCCCAGAAACCCGACATCGATCAATCCGCCCTGAAGATAATAGTTGAAGACTTCGACCATCGAGCACACCGAAATCGAGTCCGTGGCCAGGCAGGGATCGCCGATCGAAAGGGGCAGGCGGGCGGGCACGCACCCGACGGCCCCCGATTCGTAGATCAGGACGAGCCCGGGCGCCTGGAGCCGGCGGGCCAGGTTGCAGGCGACGTTCGGAAGGCCGATCCCGACAAAGACGACCTCGCCGTTCTTGAGCTCCCGGGCGGCCCGGACCACCATCATTTCCGAAGGCGTATAGTCGGCCATGCTTCTCTCCCGCTCTCCCTAAAATCCATAATTCACGGAGCCCGAGGGACGGTTGTCCGCTTCGAGCTTTTTCAGATACTCGGCCCCGAGCTTTGCTCGGTATTCCTTGCGCCCCGGCAAACCGCAAACCCACTCCTCCAGATACTTGTCCATCCCCGCCTTGTCCTTGGATATTTTCGCCCATTCGACATAAAAATCGTTATCCCGGTCATAATAGCCCAAGGCATAACTCGGATGGGCGGCGAAAGGCTCAATGACCACGGCCGCGACGATCAGGCCCGGGATGAGAGTCCGGTTGGGGTCGGCCCGGATGACATCTCCCGGCACGAGCTCCTCGGCGACGATGACGACCTTCTTCGAGGCGAAAGCCGCCTCTCTCTGGACTCCCATCAGCCCCCAGATCTGGCCGTTCCCCTCCTCATCGGCCCGCTGCACATGGATGATGGCAACGTCAGGGTTGAGAGCCGGGACCGTCGCGAACCGTTTTCCCGTATAGGGGCAGCGGATGAACTTGATATTCTTGTTCTTCCTGGGCAGGTCGCTCCCCTCGAAGGTCTTGAGGTGCATGAACGGCAGATGAGACGCTCCGGCCATGAATCTAGCCACCATCCCGAAATGGCTGTACTCCTCGATCTCGACTTTCCTCGGAATCCCTTCTTCCACCGCCCGCCGCAGCCCGAAGAGCGAACCTACCCCGGGGTTCCCGGCCCAGCTGAAGACGAGCTTCCGGACGCATCCCGCCGCGACCATCTGGTCATAGATGAGGTCCGGTGTCAGGCGGCAGGCGACGAGGTCGCGCTTCCCCTGCCGGATGATCTCGTGTCCGGCCGCAAAACAGATGAGATGGGTGAATCCCTCGATGACGACCGTGTCGCCGTCCCGGACGTGTTCGCGGACGGCCTCGGCCATGGTCGTAACTTTGCTGCTCATGTCGGCCGGCCCTCCTTCTGTGTATTCCTAAT
>CAYGXD010000078.1:0-16356 GCA_964353705.1 uncultured Eubacteriales bacterium
CGCCGTCCCAGTAGCGTATCCCATTGATCAGATTATCCTCGTACTCGCTGTTCAGAACGCTCTGGATTTTTCCCTCCAGGCGGGCCTTCTCATGAGCCTGGATGAAGCCGTGGCTCAAGATGACTTCCTTGTCGTAGAAATCCAGGCTGAACTGATAGTAGATATCCGTCAGGCTGGTCTTGGCCTGGATTCTCCGATTCTCCAGGATGTCCACGGTCACAACGGCGTCCACGGGATAATTTTCAATCAGGTCAACGTCGGTGCGGGGCAAAAGGACATAGATAAGCTCCGCGCCCGGCTGGAGCTCAGGACACAGGAAATCCGGACTGCTATGAGGGGATCCTCCGGACAGCGACCTGGCTTCGAGCACGACCAGGCAGCCTCTGCCGTATTCGTTGTTGTTTCCCCCGGCGATGATCTCCTTGACCCCGTCTCCATTGATGTCAGCACAGGCAACATCGTTGAAATAGCCCGTGTTCCAGAATTCGCCTTTCAGGTTCCCCTGAGAGTCGAGGAGAGCGAGCTGGCATGGCCAGCTCGGACGATGGACCGAAACGACGAGGATTTCCAGCGGGCCATCCCCATCCAGGTCTTCGGCGATGAGCCCGTTAATCCTGTAGTCTCCGGAGTAGGGTTTTCCGCCACAAGTCAACTGACGCCCGGCTTTGAAACGCCATAAGACCCGGCCCTTCCGGTCGAAGCAGATAACGTCCCCCTCCTTGGTCTCGTCCAGTGTCTGGGCACTGAAGAGAACCTCGCGGCGGCCGTCGTCATTGAGGTCCTTGATCAGCAGATACGGCAATTGGGCCGAGCGCTCGTTTCTTTTGAACTGAAAATGCGATCGATAGGTTGCCTCCCCCGCCAGGTTTTCCAGTCCGGTGTCATGGCGCCAAAGCGTTTTGCCTTCTTCGTCGAGGATGCTGAGCACTGAGCTTTTGACCTGGAAATCGGCCGGCTCCCTGGGAAACAGATCATCCCTCAACAGCAAAAACAGAGCCACCGCGGCGCCGCCGACAAAGAGCAGAATGACGTTAAGTAGAGCCAGCCGGTGCCAGGTCCGATTCCAAGCATCGCGCGAGCTCTCCCGCCTCGTTTTGCTGTGGTGCAGCCACTCATCCAGCTCATCCCGGTAGGCAAAGACCCTGGACTTCTCGGATAACGGGTCGAGCCGGTGGATCGGGAGGCCGAAGTTTTTTTCCCACCTGAGGCATGTCCGTATATCGCGGCCGAGATACGCGGAAATCTCTTTCCAGGAGGCCAGGAGGTTGCTGTCGCCCGTCACCCTATCCTGATTAGGCATAACTGTATTATCAATATCATATAAAATCCGTCCGGCTTAGTCAAAAATGGGGCAAAAAAAGGCCCTGAGAGGGATTTTGGGGCCGAAACCGGGGAAGGGGAAATGTTCTATAATCGGGCATAATCGGACATCGGCCGATTTGGGTTGACAGAAAGCCTTCCGCTCGTTATCTACATGAATGGAAGATCGGTCGTGGATAGGTAATCGCAAGAAGGTGGCCGCAGAAGGGCGGGTTGGCCCTCTAAAAGCAAGCGGTTACCTTAAAAAGATTTATTGCGCTATATAATGCAGTGTATTCTGTTCGCCGTTGGGGCTAGTGTCCCGTCTCGTAAATCCCTTGCTTAAGTCCTTTGCATAGGCGGGACACTTCCAGGGGAGAGTCAAGCTCCCCCCTCGGCGCTTCACTTTGCTCCGCTGACCCCCTGAGGGGAACGACGCCGTCCCCCTCAAACTCCCCCGCGGTGGCGCGTCTTCCGATGATTGTCACTAAGCCAAGTTATTTGTGAGACGCACCACTAGCGGCATTCGACACGGCCGTCTGAGAATATAACAACCCTGCCGCGGCCGTCTTCTTGATTGAGGACGGCTTCCCACTGGTTCCAGGTTGTCCGAATCTGGGGCGGCCATATATAACCTTCGACTTTGCTCTCGCCGAGACCCAGATCCGTCAGACTGCCGGCATACCTGCCGTGGATCAAGAAATAGGTTTTCTGTTTGTAATAGACCTGCCGGAGGGCCCACTTTGCCGCCTCCTCCGGAAGACGTACGATCAGGTCTTTCGGTCCTCCCACAACCTGGCTTGAAAATTGGACATATCCCCACATTTCGGGATAGTGGATGTTGATCAGGCCGGTGGGCGCCCAAACCCAGTTATCCTCGGGCCGGGGCTTCCCCGTCGCAGCGTCCGTGACCTTGGCATATCGCCCGTCCCTGACCTCAACATTATACTCGACCCGGGAGAAATTCATCCGCCATTGGTCCCCGGCCGAGGGCGGCTTTTTCCCAGGCGCACATTCTTTCAAGATCTTCCACGGCATCGCAATCTCGATCGTCCAGCCTTTGTCTCTGTCTCCCGGCCGGTTGACGGTCCCGTCGGCGAAAACCCCAGTTTTTAATCCCCGGATATCCCAGCCGGGAACGGCCGGCCCCCCGTCATCGCGGTAAGGCTTGACGAGGAGGAGATCCCACTCCGTGCCTAAGGCGTTCATCTCGAGCTCGTAGTAGAGGTGCGTGCTCCCGGACGGGTCGATGAAGACTTCAAAGTCGTTATCATAGTAAATGATCGAATCGCGTTCCGTAAGAGTTGCCCAGATATCCGGCTCCTCGAGCTCGGCGCCGATATAGAAATATTCGTCGTCCCAGAGCATTTTGGCCCGAGTCTTAAACCGCGGCCGCGGTTTGAGAGAGCCCTCGATATCCACGAACTCGTCGGTCCAACCGGCCTTCCTCCAGGCCGGCTCGTCCAGCCGGCCGTCGACCGTCATAGGCTGGGGCGCGCGATAACAGATATGGTAGGGCGGCGAAAAAGAATTTTTCGGTTCAGGAAATGCTTGGGGCTGCAAACCTTGAGGCGCGGGCAGCGCCGAGAGCCGGAAGCCCAAGGGGGCGAGAATAAGAAGGATTTTTCCAATCCGGGAAACGCTTCTGCCGACCGGGGATTTTCTGCCGTTTCTCATCGGTTCCTCTTCTGAGCTCAGCTTCCGTAGTGCCTCCGGTAGGTTTTAGCCGCTTCGATCATAGCCACGATGTTCTCGGGAGGCACGTTGGGCATGATGTTGTGGACCTGGGTGAAGACGAAGCCGCCGCCCGCAGCCAGTATCTCAAAGCGCTTCCGGACGTGTTCATCGATCTCCCGCTCCGTTCCGTGCGGCAGGACCCGCTGGGTGTCGCATCCTCCGCCCCAGAATGTCAGATCCTTCCCGAACTCGCGCTTCAGCCGCTCCGGTTCCATTCCCCGGGCGCTCGTCTGGACAGGGTTGATGATCTCAACGCCGATCTCGATGAGATCGGGGAGAAGCGGGGCGATGGCGCCGCAGGAATGAAAGAAGAGGTGAAGTCCGGACCGCCTCCGCACTCTCTCGAAGATCAGCTTATGCCTGGGCTTAAAAAACCGGCGGTACATGGACGGTGATATCTGGGGCGCAAGCTGAGTCCCCAGGTCGTCTCCCATCTGGATGATCTGGACATAGCCCTCGACCGCGTCGAGAAAGAGCTCCAGGTTCTCGAGATGCATCCCGGTGAGCCGGTCGAGCAGGGCCTCGACTTTCCGCGGGCTCTCAATGAGGTCAATGAGGAACTGGTCATTCCGGCACAGGTACTGGCCCCATTCGAGCAAGTTCCCGCCGAAGCCCGCCATGATGGCGAAATCGGTGGTCTCGGAGAGCCACTTGGCCTGTCTCCGGATATACGACAGATGTTCTTTCGTGAGGGGCTTGTGCCAAGGAGCCGTGGGCAGGGCGGCCCAGGTGACTCGAGCCATCGAGTCCGCGAGCCTGTCCAGGACCGTAAGGTCCTGTCCATCCCAGTCCAGGAGCGGAAAGTGGATCTGGCTGAGGTAATAGGCCCCTTTGGGCATGGAACCAAGCGGTGTTCCGTCGGGACTCCGGACAACCCATCCCCCCTCTCCATCCGGTTCAAACTCAGCATAGGCGGGAATTCTCGCGGCCGAGCCGTCCGGCAGCGTGAAGTCCTTCCAATCTTGGTCCGCCGTCAGGAACGCCCGGCCGAGGTCGATGACGTCGGCCTCGAAGTAGTCCAGGATCGGATCCTCAGGTTGGGCCAGCTGCTGGACGACGTCGTATACGTCTGTTGTCCCGCCGGTGAGACCCAAGTATCTTTTGAGGTTGCCGTAGGCGACGGCCGTGATCCCCGTCGACCTCATCGCCCCCAGGTCGATGGGCACTTTGTCCGGCTCCCGATGGGCGATGGCGGCGAGCACCCGTTCCCGGCTGGTCAGGGGACTCTCCTTCGGCTCGTGATGAGGATGACTCCTATTCGCCTGGGTATGGCTTTCTCCCTTCTATTCAATTATCATGAATCTCTAGAGAAGACAACACGCCCCTTACATTAAACGCAATGGGCAACGATAAAGACCTGAATTAAGGACCAGGAGAAGCGGGCCATGCCGGAATTCAGACAAAACATGCTGACCAATGAATGGGTGATCATCGCCAGCGAACGCGCGAAAAGGCCCCAGGATTTCAAGATCAAGGACGCGGGAAGGCCGCCCCTGCCCGAATTCAGTCTCTCCTGCCCCTTTTGCCCCGGCCATGAAGCCCAGACCCCGGCGGCCACGCAGACGATCAAAAGAGATGGAAAATGGGCGGTCCGCGCCGTCCCGAACAAATTCGCCGCTCTTCAAAATGACATTTCTTTTCAACCCAAGCGGGTAGGCCGGTTCTTGAAAGCGACCGGATACGGCATTGCCGAGGTCATTATTGAAACACCGCGGCATAATTTGACTTTGGCCACAATGGATGCCAAGTCGGTCGAAGACGTCATCAAGGTCTACAAATCGCGTTATTTGAGTGTCGCTCAGGAAAAGCAGATCTGCTTTATCAATATATTCCGGAATCATGGGGTCCGCGCCGGGACATCCTTGGAACATCCGCATTCTCAGCTGATCGCCACCCCGGTCATCCCGCCGCACGTCCGGAACCCCATCGAGCAGGCCGTGCGATACTATGATACTCACGGCCAGTGCATCTATTGCGATATGCTCCACGAGGAAATCCGGCGACAGGAGCGGCTGGTCGCTGAGACGGATTTTTTTATCGCCTATGCTCCCTATGCTTCCCGGACGCCGTTCGAGGTCCGCATCATGCCGAAAAAACATCAGCCCTCGTTCGCCGATATCGTGGGCAAGGAAATCGTCGATTTCGCCCGCATCGTCAAGAGCATACTGGCCAGGCTCTACAAAGGGCTCAACAACCCCGACTACAACTTCATCATCCGGTCGGCGCCGGTAGGGGACGAAAACGCCAAATATTTCCACTGGTATATGCTGATCATCCCAAAACTCACCACTCCCGCCGGGTTCGAGATCGGCACGGGCATCTTTATCAACGTCACTTTCCCGGAACAGTGCGCGGAATTTCTCAGGAACGTCGATATCTCCCCGCCTTTGCACCTCTCCGCTTGATCCGGAGATCGCAGATTCGCAGCCCGGGCAGGAGCTATCGGCCCGCCCTCTCCGACCGGTCGTAGACGATCTTGCCTCCGACGATGGTCAGGGTGACCCGAGCGTCCTTGATCTTTTCGGGAGCGATCTGGAAGAGATTCTGGTCCAGGACGACGAGGTCGGCCAGCTTCCCTTCCTCGAGCGAGCCTTTGGCTCCTTCCGAGAATTCGGCCCTGGCTCCGTTCAGCGTGAAACCCTTGATAGCTTCTTCCAGGGGAATCTTCTGTTCAGGGAACCAGCCATCCGGGTTCTTTCCATCCGTTGTTTGACGAGTAACGGCTGCGTATATACCGACCAGAGGATTAAGCGGGGCCACCGGCCAATCGGAGCCAAGGGCTAATGTCGCCCCGGCATCCAGGAGTGATTTGAAGGCATAGGTTGTCCGGCAACGCTCTTTCCCTATTTTGGTTTCTGCCCACCGGCCGTCGTCGATGGCATGAAAAGGCTGGACCGAGGCGATGACGCCCAGCCCGGCGAAACGTTTGATGTCCTCGGGACGCAGGTGCTGGGCGTGTTCGATCCGCCAGCGTCTATCCCGCTGGCCATTCCGGGCCGCAACTTTTTCGAGGATATTGAGGATGATGAAATTCGCCTTGTCGCCGATCGCATGAAGCGCCACCTGAAGTCCGTCCTTATCTGCCTGTTCTACCCTCTTCTCCATGATGCCTTCCGGGAACATCTGGGGAGCCAGCAGACCCGAGGTGCCGGGGTTGTCATTATAGGGTTCGAAGAAATAGGCCGTGCTCGCTCCCAGGCCGCCGTCGGCAAATCCCTTCAGGCCGGCGATGGCCAGCCAGCCGTTGCCGAAGGGTGTTTTCAGCCTCAGCCTGTCCACGATGTCTATTTCGTCGATGGGGATATAGAAATAGATTCTGGACGTGAGTTTATCTTGTTTGAGAAGTTCCTGGTAGACCTCAAAGCTGGCCCCGTAAGTCGAGGCATCGGCCATATCATGGACGGAGGTCACGCCGAGCTCTCGGGCGTGATTCAAAGCCGCTTCAGCCGCTTTCAGCCTCGTCTTCATCGAGGGCTCCGGGATGTGCCGCATGACCAGGTCGATGGCGGCATCCCTCAAGATCCCGGTCGGTTCGCCCGTCTCTGGATCTTTCTGGATTTCTCCGCCCTCCGGAGATTTTGTCGCCTTGGTGATCCCCCCGATCTCAAGGGCCAGGCTGTTGGCCAGGACTATGTGCAGGTCATAGCGGCTGACGCAAACGGGATTCCGCGGGGAAACGGCATCGATCCACTCTTTCCGCGGAAGCTCGGGAGGGCTCCATTGTTCGTGGTCCCAGTTGCCCTCGAGGATCCACTCCCCTTTTTCGAGCTCCCGGGACTTGGCTTCGAATCTCTTGACGAACTGCTCCCGGCTGGTCACATCCCTGAGTTGGATGCTGGAGAGCGCAAAACCGCCCTTGAGAAAATGGGTGTGGCTATCGGTGAAGCCGGGGAGGACCAGCGCTCCCTTCATATTTATAACCCGAGTCCTTCTTCCCATCAGCTTCTTGACTTCGGCAGTCCGGCCTACCCTCAGGATCCGGTCTCCGTCGATGGCCACTGCTTCCGCCCAGGGTTGGGCTGAGTGGGCGGTCCAGACCGTTCCATTGACCAAGATTAAATCAGCCATTTTGTCTCCTGATCTTACACAATTCATCATGACAAGAGAACAAGTGAAAATAAAGATAGCGCCTTTGCCGGCTCTCATTTCATCCTCCTCGCGGTCAGCAGCCGCCTGTTATTTCTGGTCGCGGTTGAAATGGGGCATCTCCCAAGGGATTTCGACGGTCATGTCCAGATATCCGGCGTATTCCCCATCGAGATACCAGGGGGTTTGAAAAACAAGTTTCCTCCGGCCGTCTTTCTGGATGGTGTAGATATTCTGCCGGCGGCTCTGCATCAGCTCCTTGAACTTGGACCTCGCCGGCTCAGGGTGGCAATCGAAAATGCACGAGCCGATGAGCTTGGCTCCGCCTTTCTCAGCGAACTGCCGTATGGCTGCGTCATTCAGATCGATGATCACGCCGTTTGCGTCGCAAACGCTGACCGTGCCCGGGAACTCCTTGACCCAAGGATGTTCAGGCCCGGCCACTTTTTTTCTTGTCGTCCTGTTTCCTGATTTCATAGAGCTGTCTCCTTTCCTCATTCGCCTCTTAAAATTCTCATCATCAGGGCGATCAGGTCGTTTCTCCGGACCGGGCTACTCGGTGCCTCCCAGGTGGGCGCCGGGTTTTCTCTTGAAGATCATCTTCCCTTCCAGGAAAACGGCTTCGGCTACAGATGCGGTCTTGAAAGGATGCCCCCGAAGAATGAGGATATCGGCGTCTTTTCCCGGCTCCAGGCTTCCCACTCGGGCATCTATTCCAGCGATCCTGGCGGCATCGATGGTCACGGCCCGAAGCGCGGCGTCCTCGGGCATCCCGTAGCGGCAGGCGAAGGTCGCGATTTCCAAGAGGTCGCCGCCCGTCATCCCCGCGGCGGGCCATTCCCACAGACCTTCCTTGGCGCGGAAAGCCACCGGGATCCCCGCCTTGGCCAGAACGGCCGGGTTGGAGTTGCTAAAGCCGGCGTCCTCGATATTCCCGACTCCTCTCAGGATATTTTCGAGGATGACAGGGATATTTCTTTTCTTGATTTCATCGACAAGCGCATAAGCTTCCGTCGCCCCGTCCAGGATGACCTTCAGCTTATGCTCGTCGGCCAACCTTAGGGCGGTCAGAATATCGTCCTTCCTTTCGCAGTGGATGATAACCGGCATCTCCCCGCTGAGCACGGGGACCAGAGCCTCCAGGGAGAGATCCCTTTGAGGAGCCGTCCCCTTTTTATTTTTTTCATACTTTTCCCAGGAATCCCGATATTCCCGGACCTTGTTCAGTGTCTCCCGGATCAGGGCGGCGATGCCCATCCTGGTCGATGGCATTTGCTGTTTTCTCTTGGCTCGCGTTCCGAGTCCAAAGACCATGACGGCCCTGTCCTTGACCACCATCCGGTCCACCACATCTCCTTTGGTCTTGAGCACGATCCCCTGCCCCCCGATGACATTCATATCCCCTGGCGTGACAAGGGCAGAGGTGATCCCGAGCTCAGGAAGCAGATAGAAATGCGGGGATTGGGGTTCGACGGCATGCTTGACTTCGATCTCAGGAACCACGGGTTTGGAGAGCTCATCGGTCGAGCTGTGCATCCGCCAGTTCGACGTCAGGCCGGCATGCGTCCGGGCCAGGACGAGACCGGGCATGACGACGAAATCGCCGGCCTCGACGACCGGATAATCCTGAGGAATCGGGACGTCTATCCCGGCCTTCTCAATCTTCCCGTCCTTGATCAAGAGAACGCCGTTTTTAAGGGGTGCCCCGGCCATAGTATAGATCGTGCCCCCTTTGAGTGCGAACCTGTCGGCGGTGGCCACCTCCTGGGGAACGAGCAGGGTACGGGAAGCTTGCGGCGGGAATGTCTTGGGGGCAGGCCCATCCCCCGGTTTTTTTTCGTATTCAACTCGGCCGTCGATGATGACTTTATCCACGGCTGTGAGGAACTCGAAAGGCTCGCCGTCCAGGAGGACAAGGTCAGCGTCCTTTCCCGGTTCGAGGCTTCCGATCCTGTCGCCGAGATCCACGGCTTCGGCGGCGTTGATCGTGATGGACTTGAGCGCGTCTTCTTCGGTCATCCCGTAGCGGACGCAGAGAGAGGCGAACTCGCGCAGGTTCTGCTGCTCGGCGCTGCTGTCGGTCTGAAGAGACACTTTGAGACCGGCCCGGGCCAGGATCGCCGGCACGTTGGCGAAATCCAGGGAGTTCTGGTAGTAGGTGTCGAATACGGCCGGTCCGACATTCAAATAAACGTCCTTGCGTTTTGCCAGTTCATCCACAACAAGATAGGACTTGTCACAGTGCCCCAGGCTCAGCCTGAGCTTGAATTCGTCGGCCAGACGGATGGCGCTCATGATCTCGGACGGGGTATAGACATGGATGTGGACGGGGATCTCCCGTTTCAGGGCCCGAACAAGGACGTCTTTTCCGAAATCTCTCTTAGGCGGGACGGTGTCCTCGTCCGTCTTTTTGTCTACTTCGTATTTCTCCCAGCTCTTCCGGTATTCCTGGGCTTCGACAAAGGCTTTTCGGGCGACGAAATAAACGGCCATGACCGTCGAGGGCATTTGATGCAGATTGGCGTAGTATCCCGAGGGATTGCCCTCGATAGCCATCTTGAGATCACAATCCTCACGGAGGACCATTTCCTCGGGGGAGGCGTTTTTGAGCTTGACAGCCACGCTGGTTCCCCCGATGACGTTGAGACTGCCCGGCCGCGACACAGCCGTGGTCACTCCGGCCGCCCGGGCGGCGGGGATGGACAGGTCATCGAAGTTGAACCCTTCAAATGCCCGGACCTGGGGAGTGACCGGGTTCGTGGCCTCATTCCCGTCATAGTTTTCTTCAACGGCCGGGATGCCGTAGACGCCGATGTGACTGTGGATATCGATAAAACCGGGGACGACGATATCGGCGCTGATTTCTCTAGCTCCCTTGGGGACAGGCACGTCCTTCCCCAGCCGGGC
The DNA here is from genome assembly GCA_964353705.1 of uncultured Eubacteriales bacterium. GTDB lineage: Bacteria > Acidobacteriota > Aminicenantia > Aminicenantales > UBA8522 > UBA8522. The sequence continues at coordinate 10,030 of CAYGXD010000078.1, forward strand.
TATCTTACCGTTCTCGATGACGATGACGCCGTTCTCGATCGTTCCTGCTGCGGCCGTGTAGATTTTCCGGGCGCGAATGACCAGCTGGTCCGGGGCGGCGAAAAGAGAAACGGAGAAGGCGATCGTCAGAAAGGCGAGGATCCGAGAAAACCGGAGAACACGACAGGCAACCATGGGACCTCCTTCCCGGACAAAGAGAATCCATCCGGCCCGGACTGCCCAAAAAGCGGGCAGTCTATCGGGCCCGACAGCCCGTTTACCTTCCGCCGACAAGGAAAAAAGGCTCACCGGAAGGTGAGCCCTTTTTCCCGAAAATCATTAAATCCGTTTCGATCAGAACGTGAACTTCAGGCCTAGCCGGAAGACTCGGGGATCGCAGACATACAAGGGGAGCCCCTGATCGGGGCCTTCGAACACATAGACGTAGGTGCCGTATTGGCCCCAGGGGATGGCCTGGTTCAACACGTTGAACACGTCGAACATGACCGAGAAGCGCATCGTCCGGTAGGCAAAGGTTTTCTCCAGCCGGAAGTCGAGCTGGTTATTGGCATCCATTCGGCTATCCCCCATGGGTTCGAGCAGCAGATAGGGCTTTGTGGCTTGATCAAGCTGGGTGAGGGTGGTCGTCTTGGTCCAGGTTCGGCCCGAGTTGTAGATGTAGACCGCGCTGACGTTGACGTCCCACGGAAGGATGTAGGAGGCCATGATCTTGAAGATGTGCGGGGGGCTGATCGATGACCGGCCGTAGAGGTTGACCTGGAGGTTCGGGTCGTAGTAGTTCCCGGTCGCGCCCGTGCCGTAGGATCCGGTCGCCGTATGGGCGTTGGAATAGCTGCCCTCCTCTTTGCTGTAGGTGTAGGAAGCGGACAGCTGCCACCGGTCGGCGAATCGCTTGTCGAAGGTGAACTGGATGCCGGTGTACTTCCGGGACGGATCGACCATGACGATGCCCGGATAGGCGGCGCCGATGTCCTCTCCGACCTTGGGGTTGGTGATCAAATAGCGGGGCTGCGTCCCGACGTTGGTCTGGTTATAGACGGTGTAGGTCTCGCCCGTGGTCGAATTGGTGTAGGACACCGGCTCGAACGTCGCGTTGAGATCGACCGCGTCGACGAAATCGAGCCATTCCTTATAGATCAAGGACACGCTTGCCGACATGTGCTTGCCGAGGACCTGCTCGAGGCCGAGGACGGCCTGGTTCATCGAGGGGTTCTTGACATTGGGGTCGACAGAATAAAGGTCCTCGCCGTAGACCGTGTACCAATAATTGAGGACCCCGAACTCGGGGGTCTGGTACCAGATAGCATCCTCCTGGGGCGTCATGGACCAGAAATTGTAGGACCGCGTCCCTTCGTAGTACTTGCCGACATGCGCCTTGAGGACGGTCGTCTGCTTCCCGCTGATGTCCCAGGCGAGGCCGAGCCTGGGCTCGAGACCCATGTGGGGCTTCCAGACGGTCTCGTCGATATTCGGAACCGTGCCCCGGGCGATGTTGTAGCGGAGGCCGGGGTTGATGACCAGCGTGTCGGTGATGCGCCAGTCGTCCTGGACGTAGAAGGAGGTCAACCAGTTGTCGAACCCCTGGTAGCCGTGCCAGTTCTGGCCAATGTACGGTTCGTTGTTCAGGGTAAAGTAGGCAACGCCGCCGGGGTAGGTCATATCCCAGTAGCCGCCGCTCCGCTCGACCTCCACGCCCCCCTTGAAATCGTGGGAGCCGGCGAGATTGTCGACCCTTTGGGTATAAGCCCCCCGCAGTGTGTACTTGTGGTCGGGCTGATAGGACCACCAGTAGCAGGCGTGGGTACCGTTGACATAGTCCCAGAACCCGGATTTGCTACGGTCTTGGTGGGACGGATAGCGGGCCCAGCTCCCCCAGTTGGCTCCGAACTTGAGCTCGAAAATGGAATTGCCCGAGAAAGTGTGGATGTAGGAGGCGTTGACGAGATTCGAGTCCCACTTGTCGTCCCAGTTGCCGTCGGGGGTGACAAGGTTGTCCATCTGGGTCCTGAGGGCCGTGTATGTGTGGGTCTCGTAGGACGCCTGGAGGCGGTCCTTCTGGGTGGGCTGGAAGGTCAGCTTCCCATAGAACTTCGGAAGCGTTCTCGGGCTGTCCTTGCTGGTGGACTCCAGCATGATCGTCTGCTTGGCGTATTCGAGGCCGCCGAAGAACCAGAGCTTGTCCTTCAGGATGGGGCCGCCCAGGTGGAAGCTGCCGCTGAGGTATTCGGTGGCCGGCGTCTCGCCCAGGAGTCTCCACTCCGGGTCACCTTCCTCGATGTTTGAGCTTTGCCAGCTATCGCCCCGGTAGAGGAATTGGGCGTCTCCGTGGAACTCGTTGCCGCCCGACTTGGTGACGATGTTGATGGCCGAACCCGAGAACCCGCTGTATTCGGCCGGCGCGCCCAAGGCGATGATCTGCTGCTCCTCGACGACGTTGTAGTCGAGGGGCGTCGAATACTGGCCGCCGCCGAACCAGGAGCTGCTGACCTCGGCGCCGTCGATGGTCCAGGAGTTGCCGGACTGGTCGCCGCCGCCGTAGCTACTGAGTTGGGTGGTGCCGGGGGCGAGATTGAGGATGGCGTGCGTGTTCTGCGCCGTCGGGAGTTTCGTCAGGAGGTCCTTGGTGATGTAGGTGTTCGCCAACGATGCGTCGGTGACGTCGACGATCGGCGCGGCGCCGACGACCGTGACCTCTGTCTCCAGCTTGGCCGGAGACAGAACGACGTCGACCGTCGCGGTCATGCCGACGTGAATGGAAACGCCGACGATCTTGGCGGGGGCGAACCCGCTCAAGGCCGCTTCGACCTCATACACCCCCGTGAGAAGGGCCGGGATACGATAGCGCCCGTCCTTGTCAGTTACGGCGGTAGGCTTCCCCATGATGCTCGGGGAAGTCGCCGTGACGGTAACCCCGGGGAGGGAGGCTCCCGTGTCATCGCTGACCGTGCCCTGGATCGCCGCCGATTCCCTGGTCTGAGCAGAAAGGAACGCAGCGGCCAGGGCGAGGATCAGCAAACCCATTGCCCAAGACCACTTCAAACGTACCATCTTATACCCTCCTAAAAAATGGATTTATGAGAGCAACCGAATCCCCGCCGGCAAGACGGGAACAGGATGGCGGGACGATCGGTCTCCTCATTTGATTACGCTCGAGATATCCTTTCCCAATTTCAGCAAATCCTTGACGTATCTCTTTTCTACTTCGGCCAGAGATGCTTGGCTGATTAGGAAATCGAAGGACACGGCACCCGCAGGCTTGCCCGTCTCCTGGTTGAAGAACGGCGTCGCGATGGTGATCAATCCCTTGATATACTCCTCGTTGTTAATGGCATAGCCTCGCTCGCGCGTCCTCTCCAGATCAGCGAGGAGTTCGCACTTGTCCGTGATGGACTTGTCCGTTCTGGCGACAAGGCTCAGATTCCCCAGGAAGGCCGTCCGCTCATCATCCGGAAGAAAGGCCAGGATGGCTTTTCCCAAGCCCGAACAATGGACCGTCGGATTAATTATGTGGGCTTGGTAGGTCGGGGCGTCCTTGGCGGCACGGAAATAAAGCTGGAGGAGAAACTGGCCCTCCAAGACGCAGGAATCGACGCTGATATTGAGCCTTTCCCGAACTTCATCGATGAAGGGCTTGACGACATCAAGAAGGCTGAAGCTGTTGACCAGGCTCAATCCTAAAAGATAGGCTCTCTGGCCGAGCGACAGAAGCTTGGTCTGGGGATTCTTCTCCAGGTAATTGAGTGCGACCAATGTGTTGGTAAAGCGGTAGACAGAGCTCTTGTTGGCGCCCAGGGATTCAGCGATCTCCTTAAGACTCAAGGTTTTGCGCTCGGGGCCGAAGAGACTGATAATCCTGAGACCCTTGGCGAACGGCTCGGAAAAATACGGACGCGAGGGAGCTTTCATGTCCTAAAAGCCCTTGGCCGTCATTACGATAATCATAACATCGTTCTTATATTAAGAACACTATATTAGGCTGGCTTTTTTCTTTGTCAAGAGAAATTTTAAGAGATATTCCGCAGCGGTTTGGCCCGTGGGCTAGACTTCCGCTTCCTTCCCCTTACCGTCTCGGGAACTGGCCCCGTCTACTACTTCTTCGCAGAGTGCCCGGTGATCTGAGCGTCCATTATAAAGGCGTCCACCCTGATTTTAATCCTATTTATGGATCCGGGCGGCCCAGCCGCCCCCGGGGGCCAACTTGATCTTGAGACGCTCCCCCGTCGTGATAGCCCGGCTCGCCTTCGCGTAATCGCTGGCATACCGGAAAGCATTCACACCATCGGCATAGATCTCCGCTCGATACTCTCCGCCGCCAAGGAAGCTGAAATCGATCTCGAGCTCCCGCGGGGTCCAGTCGGTCATCGCGCCCACATACCACTCCTCCCCGCTCCGGCGCGCCACCGCGATGAAATCCCCGACCTTGGCGTCGAGCGCTCTGGTCTCGTCCCAGACCGTCGGGACTTTAGCCAGAAAGCCCATGATTTCCGGCTCGTGCTCGTAGGCTGACGGGGAGTCGCAGAGCATCTGGAATGGGCTCTCATAGACAACGAACATCGCCAGTTGATGGCAGCGCGTCCCCTGGCTCATCGGTTCGGAAAAGACGGGCTGGAACGCTTTCTCGGTCGCGTTGCGCATCGCTCCAGGAGTGAAATCCATCGGCCCGGCCAGCATCCGGATAAACGGAATGAGCAGGTCGTGCTCGGGCGTCACCTGCTTGCTCCACTTGCTGTACTCGAGGCCCAGGACGCCCTCCCGGGTCAGGAGGTTCGGATATTCGCGCCGCAGACCGGTCGGCTTGAAGGCGCCGTGGAAATCGACGATGAGCTTCCTTTTGGCGGCCTCCGAGACGACCTTCCTGTAGAAATTGACTATCTTCTGGTCGTCCCGGTCCATAAAATCGACCTTGATCCCCCGGACGCCCCAGCCGGCGAAAAGATCCAGAGCTTGCTGGAGCTGGCGGTCAAGCGTCAGCCAGACGCACCAGAGGACAAGGCCGACCTTTCTTTGACTCGCGTAGGCAAGTAGCCCCGGCATGTCGACGGCGGGATTCGTCTTGAGGAGGTCCGCCGGGTCCGACCAGCCCTCGTCAAGGATGATATATTCGATCCCATGCCGGGCGGCGAAATCGATGTAATACATATAGGTTTTAGTGTTGACCCCCGCTTCAAAATCCACCCCGAAGAGGTTGAGGTCGTTCCACCAGTCCCAGGCCACCTTGCCGGGCCGGATCCAGGACGTGTCCGCGAGCGCCGGAGGTTTGGCCAGCCGGTAGACGATGTCGTTCTCGATGAGTTCGCCGTCGCGCCGGGCGATGGCCAGCACGCGCCAGGGAAATTCTCTGGCGCCCACGGTATCGGCGATGTATCCCACCCGCTCGATGACAGCCAGCGTCCGGTCCCTTTTTTGCTCTTCCTTGAGGGGATATGCGGGGAATTTTCCTTCAAGGACCGGCGACCCGTCGGCGGATCCGGTGAGGTAGAGCCCCGGGTAGTCGTCCAGGTCGGCCTCGGTGATGGCGATCTTGGGTCCGTCCGGGAGATCGACGAGGACGGGCAGGAAGGCCATTTTCTCCGCCGTGATCCGGCTCAGCTCAAGGTAAGAATAATTGCGCTCAAACGAACTGAGAAAGCTGTCGGTGACGGGGAAATAGACGGAGTGGTCACGATCAAAGCAGAAGCGGACCTCCTCCGAAACCACCTTCAGCCGGCCTTTGAGCCTCGTGAAAAACCGATAGGCAGCGCCGTCGTCATAGGCCCGGAAGACAAGCCCGTAGCCGCCTTTGAAGGTGAGCACAACCTCGTTAAAACGATCGGTGATGACCGCCCGCTTCTCCTTGACAGGGGGGATTATCTTATCGCTGACCGTCCTCGATTTGACGCCGGAAAGCCGCGGCTCTCTTCCCAGGACGCCGATACCTTCTATGGTCAAAGAAACCGGGGACGGGCTCAGGATCTCTTGCCCATCGCAAAAAACCGAGTAGGAGATCGCCCGGTCGACCTGGATGATGATTTTGATTTTCTTATCGGGCGAGTAGAGTTCATGAGTTTCGGCCAAAAGGGATGTCCCTCCGAAAGAAAAGATAACGACAAGGATAAAACAGAACAAGAAGGGTTTTTGAATCGCCCTCATCGCAACCTCCTTTGAACCACGCTCACGCCCTCTTCGAAATCTTTTGACATGGGCCTGTGCAAAAAACAACCCGCCCCCTCCACCTGACCTCCTCCCACCGTGGGGGAGGAGGATATGAAAGCGGATTAGGATGAAGGAGAGGGGGATTTGCCGATTGGCTGCTCCCGAAAACTCAAAACCCAACTGGCCTCACCGCTG
>CAYGXD010000079.1:0-16314 GCA_964353705.1 uncultured Eubacteriales bacterium
GTCCGTCGTCGTGACTATCAAGGAAGGCGGGAAGCACGGGCACAAGATAATCATCAGAGAGGGCGACAAGGTCAAGACGATCTTACTCGATAAGCCCATCATCATCAAAGAAGGCCCAGACGGCAAAGTGTTCATCATCACTCCGGACGGCAAAGAGCTCATGGCGGTAGAAGGTGACCGGGCGCACCTGGAGATCAGAGGCGATAAACTCGAGTTCGTAAAAGAAGGCAAGATCCTCAAGGTTGGCAAGGACGGCGAGGTCGTCTATATAATTGGAGAACCGGACATCGATATCAACGAGGCTGTCAAGATTGCCCTTAAAATCCCCGTGAATGTCAAAGTCGTTGAGCCGGATATCGATATCAGCCAGGTCGTCGAGGACGCCATCAAAGATGTCCCTGTGACCGTCCCGGTCGGGGAGATCGCGATGCCCCATGTAACTTGGGTTGATGAACACCTAGAGAACGAGCTTCGAGAGAAGCTCCGCGACATCCGGGAGAAGCTGAAAGAGGTCGAGGAGAAGAAGCTGGAACTCCGGGAAGTGGACGAAGCGCTGGCCGAACTCGAAAAGGAACTGGAAAAGATGAGCCAGGAATCCTCCTGGGTCGCGCTCAAACACATGGAGAAGCCGGAAGCGTTCACCGTTGTAACCAAAAAGGGCGATCAGGAAGCCGCGGCGGAGATCAAGCCGGATATTGGAGTGGATATAGAAAAACATGCCCATATGAACAAGATCAAGGTTATCGCCGACAAAAAGGGATCGTTCTCGATTTACTGCGAAGCGGCCGCCGGCGGGAAGGGCCGCGAAGCCTATGACAGGATCGTGGCCAGAGTAAAAAAGGACCTGCCCGAAAGCTTCACTCTCGAGCCTTCGTTCGAGGAAGAATCGGGGCTCATCACGTTGAAGGTCAACGGCCCCTTTGAGAAGGGGGCACCCCACGACCTAGTTCAAAAACTCGCCGACTGCATCCGCGAAGAGACGAAAGAGAAGAAGGAATAGCCCCAGGTAGAAGATTAGGCGGAAACGCAGCCATCATTTTACGGGCGCCTTTTGGCCGACCGACTATTGAGATTTTCCCCGTCCCTAGGAACCCGGCGAAAATGCCGGTTTATTCTTGCCAGGAAGTATTGATATAATGTCTGGGAAATCCTGCGTCCCTATGCCTGGGATCTTTTAAGAGCCTGACAAGGAGGGCGTTTTATGAAGACGACAAGACGGGAATTTTTGCAGCATTCCGCGGCCTTGGCCGGAGGAACAATACTTTTGGGACGTGCCGGTTGGCCACGCGTCCCCATAATGTTGCCGCCGGAGAGCCGCGTTGTTTCGGTCGCGGCCTCGGACATGCTTGTCGAGACCAAGTACAATCCGGCAGCCGTTAACCGCGCTTTCGAGGCGGGGATGAAAGAGCTGACGGGGGAGAAGTCGGCAGCGAGTGCCTGGAGCTCACTTTTCAGCGCCGCTGATGTCGTCGGCATAAAGATCAACTGCATCGGCGCCCCGAGGATCTCCTCCTCCCTGCCTTCCATCAACGCGACGATCTCCGGCTTAAAGAGCGCCGGCGTTAAAGAAAACAATATCATCATCTGGGACCGCGTCGACCGGGAGTTTCAGAAGACGGGACTGGCGGTCAACAAAGGTCCCTCGGGCGTGCGCGTCATGGGGATCTCCCCCGGCGGGGAGTCGATCCTGCCCTGGGTCGAGGGTTTCGACCGGAACATCTATGTTTCTTACGAAGACGGCACCCTCAAGAAATTCCGCGAGCTCATCCAGCAGGGTTTCACCAAGGAGGGGACGCACCGCGATATCTTCAACTCTGTGACCTGGTTGTGGACCCTGTGCCGTCAGGGGAACGAGAAGGCCAAGAAATACGAGTCGGAAATAAGCCGGCTCTATATGGATTACGAAGACCGCGATGGCATCAAGCGGATCGCCGAGGAGGTCGCTGACCAGTTCATCGATGTGACCATCGAAGACGAAGAGAAGTCCTTCCTCGCCGACCTCGTGACCAAGGACATCACCAAGCTCGTCAATATCGCCGTCCTCAAGCACAACGAGGACAGCGGTGTGACCTGGGCGGCCAAGAACATCGCCTTGGGCGTGACCACCAACAAGGTCCGTTTCCACATCGATTATTGCACCCGGGCCATCCCGGACATACTGGCGATGCCGTGCCTGAAGAACAAGATGGTTCTCCACATCGGCGAGGCGGCCAAGATCTCGACCGTCAGCGTCGCCGGGGCCCAGATCGCCTATGACAACCGGATTTTCTTCAGCCGGGATCCCGTGGCCCTGGACAGGATCGGTCTCGACATCCTGGAGGAGAAGCGGAAAGAACAGGGCCTTGAATCGGTCCGTTCGATCTCCACTCACGTGGCCGCCTGCGCCGCCAAAGGCCTCGGTACCGATGACCTTTCGCGGATCGACCTCAGGGCCCTCAAGGTTTAAGGAGAGCGCGAACCGGAGGGAGCTTGGACATGAAATCTGGAGAAGGAAAGAGATGCTGGGGCGACGGCGATGAGCTGATGGCCGCCTACCACGACCTGGAGTGGGGGGTGCCGCTCCACGACGATGCCAAGATCTTCGAGTTTCTGGTCCTCGAAGGAATGCAGGCGGGGCTGAGCTGGCGGACGATCCTCTATAAGAGGGAGAACTTCCGTAAGGCCTTCCATGGCTTCGACGCGATCCGGGTAGCGCGGTATGGCGAGCGGGACCTGAAGCGGCTGCTGGCCGACGCGGGGATCATCCGGAACCGGCTGAAAATCAAGGCCGCCGTCAACAATGCCCGGCGCTTCCTCGAGGTGCAAAAGGAGTTCGGGACGTTCAACCGCTATATTTGGGAGTTCGTCGCCGGCAAGCCGGTCCGTAACCGCCTCCGGTCCTTCAAGGAGATGCCCGCGCGCACTCCCCTGTCCGACCGGGTCAGCGCCGACCTCAAGGCGCGGGGTTTTCAATTTGTCGGTTCGACGGTAATTTATGCCCATATGCAGGCGACGGGCCTGGTCAACGACCACCTGGTCCACTGCTTCCGTTATGTCGAGATCAACCGGGATTTTTCCTGAAGGTCCTGTTGATTCTTTCCCGGGATATGCTATGATGAGGCCGGAATTGTAAGGAGGAATATTGGCAAAGAGCAGTCGGGCCTATAAGAGCGCTAAGCGTAGCAAGGAGTTGGACCGCCTGCGCAAGCAGGAGGCGAAACGGCTCCGCCGTCAGGGCAAGATTCAGCCGGAGACGGAACCTGGCGTCGAGCCGGCCTCGGGCGAAAGCTCCTCCGGCGAAGGCCCCACCTCCGGCATCTGAGCGCTAAGCTTCTCTCAAACTCGGTCTCTCCAGGTTAATTTCCCCGCCTCATTGTTTCGATAACATCAAAAAAAATCGCCGCAACGGCTTGATTTGAGCGGTTTCTTGATAAAGAATAGGTCCAGGAGAAGGCCCTCCCAGCGCGGACCGGAGGTCAGCCATGCTGAGACACTACGAGATCGTCAACAACAAGCTTGAGGAGACAGCCGACGAGAAAAGCCCCATCCTGATGTCCGTCAACCCCGACGAGAAGGAGAAACGGTTCCTGATCGATACTTATAGCCTGGACGAACACACCCTCAACTCGGCCCTCGACCCCGATGAGCCCGCCCGCCTTGAGTGCGAGCCCAACCACATCGCCATTGTCTTCAAGCGCCCCAAAAACTATTCCGCGGAAGACCAGCTCCTCTTCAAGGCGACGACGGTGGGCGTCTTCTTTTTCGGCGAATTCATTATTATCGTGCTGAGCGAAGACACGAACCTCTTTGAAGGAAAGCCGTTCTCCAAGGTGGGCTCGCCCCGGGAAGTGCTGCTCAAGCTCATCTACCGGTCGATCTTCCATTTCCTCGAGCACCTCAAGATCATCAACCTCCTCTCGGACGAAGTCGAACAGAAGATCAACCGGGCCATGGAAAACCGCTTTCTGATCAACCTGTTCACTCTCCAGAAAAGCCTGGTCTATTATCAGAATGCCATCAATTCGAACGGTGCCCTCATCGAGAAGGTCCGGCATAACTCGGCCCGGATCGGGTTCACCGCCGAGGAGTTGGAGCTCCTCGAAGACATCGTCATCGAAAACAACCAGTGCCTCCGGCAGGCCGAAGTCTATACCAATATCCTGGCCAGCCTGATGGACGCCCGGGCCTCGATCGTCAGCAACAACCTCAACGTACTTATGAAGACGCTCAACATCATTACGATCTGCATCATGGTGCCGACGCTGGTCGTTTCGGTCTTTTCCATGAACGTCAAAATCCCCCTGGCCCACCTTCCCTTTGCCTTCTGGGCGATCATGGGATTGGCGGGGGTTGCGATGGCGGGATTCCTGGCCTTATGGAAATTCCGCAAGTGGTAACCGGCTTAAGGCTGGCTGCCGAAAGATTCTAGAGCCTGGCGCAATCTCAGGGCATTCCCCGGAAGGTCTCCCCGGTCGCCTTTTGTCTGGGGATGCGGATAAATCCAGATATGAGCATGGGGGACTTCATCACCGATCACATTGCACCAGACGGCCTCGGCGGCGAAGGCCTGTTTCTGGGCGCGGGCGATGCGGCGGGATAAGAGCCAATATTCGGCCTGCGGCTCCACGTCCCAAACCCACCGTTCATGTTTCTTGGGAACGACGAGAGTGTGCCCAGAGGCGCGCGGCCGGATGTCTAGAAAGGCGATGAACTTGTCGTCTTCATAGACAATTTCCGCGGGCCTTGTCCCGGCGACGATTTCGCAGAATACGCAGATACTCATTGTGGGAGTCCCTTTGTGTACGCAACGTAGGCGGCTTCGACGCCCGCAGCGGCGGTGTCGCCGCGGTGAACATAAATTCGATAGCGCAGGTTTACGGGCTCGCCGGGCTTCAGGACGACCGGTGTAAGCCCCGGCCAGGAAACATTGACCAAGCCGGCATAGCTGTTGCGGATCATCCACTTTGTCGGGAAACCGGGATGGCCGGGGGAGACAAAGATCGAGATCCCGAGCTCCCGGGTGGAAATGTCCGCCCAGCGGAAGGGCGTGTGCACGACGTCCTCTTTGAGCGGGCCTTTATCCGTTGTCAAGGCCGCGCCCGTGAACACCGGAGCTCCGCGGATGCAAAGTCCGCCATAGCCTTTGTTCTGATCGAGCGTGCCCTGGAGCTCGAGAGGTCCTCCGACGGCCTCGATCGTAAGCTCGAGGTCGATCATACGGCCTAGTTTGTCGGCGGAATGGACACGCAGGGTGGTGTATTCCTTGGCTACCATCTCCTTGCCGTCGAGCTTCCAGGCGTTTTCAACGCTAAGCTGAAACATGTCTTTCGCTGCCTCCCGCTTCAGCCAACGGACGAAAAATTGGCGCAGGCGGGGGAGTTTGGGTTCCCATGTTGCCGTAGTCAGACCGCGCCCTCTGACGACCGGCCAGGTCCAGAACAGGCCGTGATGGTGGAGATGGTCGGCCGGAGAATCGTCCGTCAGGGTTTGGCCGTCGAGCGAGAAAAGCGGATGAATATAGCTGGATTGCGTATACTTGGGATCAACCCCAGTTTTAAGCTGGTCGCCGTAGCAGTAGGTCAGTACACCAACCTTTCCGTCCCGGATGGTCAACGTGCCTTTGGCCGGATCCTCGACAAAGAACATTTGAGCGGAGCCAACCGACGCGAGAAAGCTCATCATCAAGGCTATAAAAAGCGGTAGCCTCATCGTCGACCTCCGATCCTTCAAATAGTCCATGGCTGCCGGTGCGGGTAGTCCAGGCGGCTGTTGGCCTCGTCGTCATCCAGGAAGCGCTCGGCCTGAGGATCCCAGCGCAGCTCGCGTTGGAGCTTCATGGCGACATGGGCGAGGAGGCAAATCGTGTTCGAGCGGTGCCCGGCCTCGACCGGAGCCACGGGTTCTTTGCGGGTGCGCAGGCATTCCAAAAAATTCTTCATGTGGTTGCCGCTCTCGTAGAGCCGGATCTTGCCTTCATCGGCCTCCTGCCGCAAGATCGCCGGGTCGGAAGCCGTGATCTCTTCCCGCGTGACGAAGATCCAGCCCTTGTCGCCTTCGAAGCGGACGCCGGGCGGATCACCGGTCTCCATGATCAACCGGACCCCGTTGGCATAGAGCGCTTCAGCGTGAAAAGTCGTGTGGACATCGAACAGCCCGCGGTCGGGGTATTCGGCTTTTCCCTCGATCTCGACTGGCCCGGTGTCGTCGCTTCCGTTTCCCCACTGGGCGATGTCGTTCATGTGGGAGCCCCAGCCGGTGATCATGCCGTGACAGTACTGCCCGATCTGGAGCCAGCCCGGCCGTTCATAGCTCATCTGGGGATGCACCCGGTCCTGGCTGAAGGGCGCCAGTGGGGCCGGCCCCAGCCAGGAATCGTAGTCGAGGTTCCTTGGTATGGGCATTTCCGTCGCATCACCCGTCCCCTGGTCCTCCGGCAGCCAGACACGCATCGATTTCAGTTTGCCGATGCGCTGGTTACGAGTCAGCTCGCAGGCCAGCCGGAAATAAACGGAGGAGCGCTGCTGTGAGCCGACCTGGAGGATGCGGTTGTTCTGACGTACGGCCTCAACCAGCTTTCGTCCCTCGGCGATCGAATAGGTGAGCGGTTTTTCGAGGTAGATGTCTTTGCCGGCCTTGGCCGCGGCGATCCCGTGGAGGGCATGCCAGAAGTCCGGGCTGACGATCAGAACGCCGTCGATATCCGGCCGGGCCAGGAGCTCGCGGAAGTCGCGGTAGGCGTCGATTCCCTTGTAGCTCCCCTTGCCCAGTTCGGCGGCATAGATCTTTTCGGCCAGCCATTGGGCATCCTCGAGCCGGTGGCTGTCGATGTCGCAGACGGCGGCGACTCGGGCGCCGCTCTCGAGGCCGCGGTAGATGAGCTCCTGCATGTCACCCTGACCCTGCCGGCCCGTTCCGATGACTCCCAGGAGCATCGTGTCGCTCGGCGGCGTCTGGGCGAACAGTCGGCGCGGCAAGATAGCGGGCGCCATAAGCGATACTCCGGCGGCTTTAAGGAAATCGCGGCGTTTCATTCCGGCTGGGGGGATTGTCCGAGGCATGGTTCGCTCCTTGGGCTCAACGTATCACTATGGCGCGGAGGCTGTCAACGGTGCTAAATTGGGGAAGGCATATCATTTACCCAATTTATCGCGATGGCTTTGCCCAAAAATTGGGAAATTGATATGCTGTCCCCGAATTGAGTGAGGCGAGCGATCATGAGAAAAGCCGCATTCCTCGTTTTTTTGTCAGCCGCATTTCTTCCCATAATGGCCGCCGGGGCTCCCGATGAGTCCTGGCCGAGGGCTGAGAAGAATGCAGCCCAGAGCCAGAGGGCCATCCAGTTCTGCCGGCGCTATGTCCACGGCTGGCTGGCTCATGCCGACCCAAGCTCGGGGTTGCTCCCGAAAAACTTGACGGGGGACGCCTATTGGAACGCCAAGGATGCGGCGGCCGACAACTATCCTTTCATGGTCCTGACGGCGCATATCACAGATGACCACTACCTTAAAGAGATCGTCGAGAAAATCCTGGTCCAGGAACAAAAGCTGACCAGCCGCTTGGATTCGCTTCCGGACGATTTCCTGTTCGCCACCCAGAACTTCCGGACCGAAAAGCCGAACCTGGACGACATCATCTTCGGAGCCGCTGAATACGCCAAAGACGGTCTCCTGCCCGTCTCCGAATGGCTGGGCCCGTCGCCCTGGCTCGAGAGGATGAAACGCCTCACCCGGGATGTTTTCCGGCATGCGGCCTACGAAACTCCCGCCGGAAAAATCCCATCTCTCGATGTCGAGGTCAGCGGCGATCTTCTCCAGGTGACCTGCCGTCTCTACTGGATGACCGGCGACCAGGATTATAAGGATTGGGCTTTCCGTTTGGCTGACCAGTATCTCCTCAATTCGAGCCTGCTGGACCGGGACAAAATCGGGCTGCGCGATCACGGCTCGGAGATAATCGGGGGGCTTTCGGAAGCATGCGTGCTCGCCTTTTACGATGACCCGGAGCGCTGGCAAAAATATCGTCCCCGGATCCGGGCCGTCTTAGACCGCATCCTGGAGGTCGGGCCGAACCCGGATGGGCTGCTCTTCAACAGCGTCAATCCCAGAACAGGCCAGGTCCTCAACAACGGGTTGGCGGATACTTGGGGCTATGTCTATAACGCCTACCTCACCATTGCATCGATCGACAATGAGATCCGTTACCGGGAGGCCGCGGCGCGCGCCCTCTCCAATATCCACAAGTATAAGGACTATGACTGGGAAAACGGCAGCGCCGACGGGTCTGCCGACTCGATCGAAAGCGCCCTGAACCTCCTCAGCCGCATCCCGTCCGAGACCGCCCTCGACTGGGCGGACCAGTCCATGGAATATATCTTCAGCAAGCAGAGGACGGACGGAATTCTCGAGGGCTGGCACGGCGACGGCAACTCGGCCCGGACAGCGCTCCTGTGGGCCCTCGAAAAAACTCAAGGCGTCACTGCTTCTCCCTGGCGTGATGATTTGAAAATGGGCGCCGTCCACGGCGAGGACGGTACTGTCCAGGTTTTTCTTGCGGCCGAGTGGCCCTGGTCAGGGAAGCTGCGCTTTGACCGGCCGCGGCACCGCAGCCCGATGTATTTGCCGCTCGACTACCCCCGGATCAACCAGTTCCCCGAGTGGTCTACCGTTAGCGCCACCCAAAAATACGAGGTCAGGGTGGGGGAGGAGCCGGCGCGGATTGTCGAGGGAGTAGAGCTCTATCAATTCCCGGTGACGCTCAAAGCCGGGCAGCCGCTGCGGCTTACGGTGCAGCTCTATCGGGACCCCGCCGCGCCGCAGCTCCGCACCATGAGATATACGTCCAGGACCCCTCAGAAAGCTGCGGCCTGGCAGAAGGAACTCCGCCGGAAATTCTTTGGTTTGCTCAAGCTGGACGATCTGCTCATGGCGAAAACCCCCCTGGCTCCTAGACTTCTCTCTTCCGCTGAGCGGCCGGGATATGTCTTCCAGGAAATCGAATTCAATTCCACACCGGGCCGCCGGATCAAGGCGGTCGTGACTCTCCCCGGCTCGGGCACTCCCCCGTATCCCGCGGTCGTCTGTATCCACGGCCATGGCGGCTCTCGCTATGTCGTCTACGACAAGTCCAACGTCTACAAAGGCTTTGCCGCCGCCCTCGCCGAGAGGGGCTTCGTGACCATCGCCGTGGACGTGGGCCAGCATGAAGTCTATGAAAACGGACGCACGCTCATGGGCGAACGGCTCTGGGATGTCCGGAGATGCGTCGATTATCTGGAATCGATGCCCGAGGTCAACAAAGCCGCCATCGGCTGCGCCGGCCTCTCCCTGGGCGGCGAGATGGCCATGTGGCTGGCGGCCATGGACGAGCGGATCGACGCCTGCGTCAGCTCGGGCTTCTTGACCGTCATGGACCAGATGGAACACGACCACTGTATGTGCTGGAAGTTCGCCGGCTTGAGGGAACTCGTCGATTTTGCCGATATCTATTCGCTCGTCGCGCCGCGCCCGCTCCAGTGTCAGAACGGGCTGGCCGAAGCGCCGTTCATGTTCGTTGTCCCCCTGGCGCGCCAGGCTATGAAGGAAATCCGTCTGATCTATGCGGATATGGGAAAGCCTGATAACGTCAGCCTGGCCGTGCACCGGGGGGAGCACGAAGTCGACCTGCCGAGCCTGCTGGAATTTTTCTGCACTTCCCTGGCCAAAAGATAATTTTCAATAAACCCAGCGAGCCGGGGAGGACTTGTCTGTACGTCTTGACCTCAAATTGCTCCCACTCGTCTTTTCACGAGGTCCACGAGCATCTTGAACCGCTCCTCGCCGCGCAGGCTGGCGAGGGACGGGTCCTGGTGGCCTTCGGTTGATCCAGACAAACCGGGCCATCAGCCGTTGAGTAAGCCACTCCCGCCCGACCGTCCATTAATAAAGGAGTGCCAAGCCAAAAGCTTCAGTTTTAGGCATTCGCAAAACTTGGCCGCTTGCAACTATAGTTTAGTTGCAATATCCAATAAAATATGCTAGACTAATTATGAGCCGGATAGACAAGCTTATCAGACGATTCTTGGCCAAACCGGCGGATTTCACGTTTGAGGAAATGAGCACATTATTAAAAAGCTTCGGCTACGAAAAGGTAAGGACCGGCAAGACAGCGGGCTCCCGGGCTGCATTCATCAACAGAACATCCGGCCACTTGATCCGCCTCCACAGGCCACACCCAGGCCATGTCCTGAAACGATACCAAATGGACCTCATCGAGGAAGCGTTGAGAACGAAAGGATTGATTCAATGAAAGACGTTCTCAGGTTCAAGGACTTCATCGGCTCCGTTCATTTCAGCGCCGATGACGACTGCTTCTTCGGAAAAATTGAGGGCATCGATGATTTAGTGAGCTTCGAGGGCCGCGATGTCGACGAGCTAAAGCGCTCCTTCCGGGAGGCCGTCGAAGACTATGTCGAGCTCTGCCGGGAGGCAGGAAAACCACTTCAAAGGTCCTGCAAGGGAAGCTTCAACGTGAGGATGCCGGCCGAGCTCCACCAAAAGGCGGCCCGCAAATCCGTGCTCCTCGGGATCTCGCTGAACCAGCTCGTCCAGCGGGCGATTGAAAAGGAAGTCCGCGAACCCTGAATCCTAATCCCCCCGCTAAACCTCGAACTCTTCCCACGCTTTCTTCACCCGCTCCATGAGCTTCTGGAACCGCTCCTCGCCGCGGATGTTTTCAAGGAAGGGGTCGTATTGGCTCAGATATGGGAAATTGATAACTCCTCGCCAAACCGCATGTTCTAGCCAATTAACCGCTTCGTATTTTATGTTAATTAGCGCATAAGCTTCTGCCATATAAAATGAAAGCGTCTCATCCATTCGAATCGCTTCGGCGAGTTCTTTTGTTAGATACTCGAGCGCCTTTGCTCTTTCGCCAAGCAATGCATATTTATAAAAAAGACTGAATTTGCCAAAGACCTCCCGGGGTGATTCTTTGGCTATGCGGTCGAAAAGTGAGCATGCTTCATCTAACTGATGATTAAGCGCCAACGAGCGGGCATACTTGAAGCCCCAGATGGGGCTATCTGGTGCCATTTCATAGGCTTTTTTTAAAGAAGGCAGCGCTGACTCCGGACGTCCCGCCATCAAGTGATACCATCCAAGACTAAACTGGCTAAAGGCATCAAGAGGATCAATTTCTAATAGTTTCTTAAGACACGGTTCTGCAAGCAAGGGCTGGCCAATTTCAGATGCACAGAAACTCAGCCATCTAAGATTGGTAATGTTGTTGGGATCAATATCAAATGCTCTTTTAAAATGCTTCAGGCTATCCAGAATCTTTGGCTCTTTCCACAGCGACAGGGCTAAGTAACAATAGCCGTGGGCAGAATGAGGATCCAGCTCAAGAATCTTTTTCGCATATTCCTCAACTTTGTTCATATGTTTGACAAAGTCATGATGGAAAGTATGCGAAAGTACAAAATAGGCCTCTGCCATTGCCGCATATATGTAGACATTGCTTTCAAATAAGCCTAGGGCTCCCTCTAGGAGTTTGAGTGCTCGTTTTGCGCCTTCGCCTGTAAAGTGGCCTAATTCGTGTATTGCTTTTAGATAAAGATCGTATGCCTGAATGTTATCGATAGGTCTCTCCGAGATTTTTTTCTCCTCATCTGAACCCAACGTCACCTTAAGAGTCTTAGCGATCGAATAAGAAACTTTCTCCTGGATGTCGAAAATATCATCCAGTGTTCCGGAATATTTCTCGGCCCAGAGATGAGCGTCATTGAGGCCGTCAATGAGTTGGGCCGTGATGCGGAGGTTGTTCCCGGCCTTGCGGACGCTACCCTCGAGGACATACTGGACGCTGAGCTCTCGGGCGATAGTCTGGACGTCTTTCTTGGTGCCCTTGAGCATCATGGCCGAGGTCCGGGAGATGACCCGGAGCGAATGGATCTTGGATAGGTCCGCGATGATCTCTTCGGTCATCCCGTTGCAGAAATATTCCTGTTCCGGGTCCGGGCTGATGTTTTCAAACGGCAAGACGATGATCGATTTCTCCGGCTTGGGAAATATAAGTTCTGGAGACCGGGCCGTCTTCAGGTCCTTCAAGAGCTCGTCCATCCTCTGGTAGCGTCGGTTTCTGTCCTTATCGAGCGCCTTCAGGATGATCTGCTCGACCGGCCGGGGAAGGTCTTTACGTAAAAGGCTTGGAGGATCAATGGGGTCATACAATATCGAATGAAGCAGGGCCGGCACTTCTGGCAAAATCGAGTCAAGCGCTGCTTGATCTTGCCTCCTCCCGAATGGCGTTTGCCCCGTCAGCATCTCATAGAGCATCGCCCCGAAGGACCAGATGTCGGTGCGCTGGTCAACGGCTTCACCCCTGGCCTGCTCGGGCGACATGTAGGCGATTGTCCCCATGACCGTGAGGGTCTTGGTGACATCGGGTCCCGAGGTGAGTTTAGCCAGCCCGAAATCCATGATCTTGGCCCGGTCCTCCTCCGTCAGCATGATGTTCGCGGGCTTGATGTCCCGGTGGATGATCCCTTTGCCGTGGGCCCGTTTGAGTCCCTCAGCGACCTGAGCCGCAATGTCGAGAACTTCGGACACTTCCAATGGCCCCGCTGCCAGCTTCTCCTTCAGGCTTTTCCCCTCGACATAGGCCATGGCGATGTAGGTCTGACCTTCGGCTTCGTTGATCTCATGGATCGTGCAGATGTTTGGATGATCGAGCGCCGCCGCTGCCTGGGCTTCCTGAAGAAACCGCTTTTTGGCCTGTGGATCACGGGTCATTTCCGGCGGCAGGAACTTCAGGGCCACGGTCCGGTTGAGCTTTGTATCCTCGGCTTTATAGACAACTCCCATCCCGCCTTCCCCGAGTTTTTCGAGGATCTGATACTGAGAGATGCTTTTGCCGATCATCCGCTTTGCCTTACGGTCCCGTTTGCCTGAAGAATATCAACTCACAGCCCGGGTGTCAAATTCGGCCTGGCCGTGCACCGGGGGGAGCACGAAGTCGACCTGGCAAGCCTGCTGGATTTCTTCTCCAAGTCCTTATCCGGAAAAAATGCGGGACGCCAAAGATAATCCATTCTGTCCCTTGGCCTAAGATAAATCGAGGGTTTTGGTTCATCGGATACACAGATTGCCATTCTTTATGGACAATCCTAAAATACCTTTGTCATTTCAACGCCCAAAAAACAGGAGGCAAAGATGGGAAAGGACGACTGCGAAAAGTATCGCCTGACGCTGGGATATCGGCTCATCCTAGTGGGAATTTTCCTGGTCGCGGGATTGATCTTGCTGCTTGTGTTCTTTGCGGAATCCTATACTACAACTGACATTACTTCTATCGTTGGGATACTCACCGGCGTTCTCGGCACTCTAATTGGCACTTTCTTCGGCGTGCAAGCAGGCGCTGAGGGGAAGGCCGATGCCTTGCGTCGAGCTAGGACTTCGGAAGGTCTATATGTAGCCCTGGCTACGCTTGCTCCAGACAAGGTTGAAGAGGCCAAAACGAAATATGCCAATACCCTGGGCTAAACAGCTCAACTGAAAGGGAACTGCACAGTTACCGGCTGTTGTCTAACCAGGCCCCGAAACAGAGGCTTTTCTCTACGTCAGGCGAACAAAACACTTAGAAAAAGGACACTATCTTAATCGCCGCCCCCACGGCCACCACCAGGATAGCCAGGATAAGTAAAGCGTTCCAGAGCGCCGCTTTCGGACCCCGGACGACATCCTCCCCTAAATAGTTTTTCATGTTGTGGAGGAGGAAAAAGCCCAGGTAGGCGGCCGGGATCATGATCAGGTTGAGCGAGGATGTGACGACGGGAACCCAGAAGGGGAGGGAGGCAAAGGCGCCCAGCACGCCGATATTGGCGACCATCGTCGATGCCTTGTAGCCCCGGCCGTGAAGCTCGAAGCCGAGGATCTCGGAGAGAACGAGCCCGCAGATCAGCATCTCCAGGACCATTGTCGTAAAGCACATGCTCAGGATGCCCAGTGAAAAGACGATTCGCGACAGGGTGAGCCCGATGAGCGGCTCGAGGGAATGGGCGGCGTCGACGGCCCCGCGGACCTGGATTCCCCGCGCATAAAGTGTATTGGCGCAGGCGATGGTGACGAAACTCGTGGCCAAGATGAAGGGCAGGAACATGGAGACTCCGAGGTCGAAGTTCTTGAGGCGGAGGTGCTCCCGTCCCCAACCCCGGGCCAGCAAGGTGTAGGGGAAGAGGAAGGTCATGTTGACGCCGACGGCGGCGCCGAGCTGGCCGAGGACGAGGGTGACTCCTTCTTTGCTGCCCGGGATGTGAAATCTGAAAAGGCCGCCGAGTAGAGCTTTAAAGTCGATGCCGGTCTTGACGACGACCAGGAAGAAGGCGCCGACCATGAAAAAAAGCATATATTTAAGTATCCGTTCGAAGGTTCGTAAGGCCCTACGGCTGCCGCGGCCGTAGCTCCAGCAGACCGTCGTAGAGGCGGCGAGCAGGACGAGAACGATGGGAAGCCTGGGGACCGAGAGGCCGGCGACGGAGAGGATATCCTTCATGACCTCCGTGCTGAGCGAATACTGCGGGAATTGCCAGACAATAGATGACACAAAGACCGCCAGGCCCCAGAAAAGCGCCAAGGCGGGGTGGAGCCGCTTCCGGAAAACGTCGTAGGGACGGGCGTGGGTGAGGAGCGTCTGCCGGCCGATCGCGGCAAAGACCACAATACCCAAGAACATGGCCAGAGGGTTGACCCAGAGAAGCTTATAACCGAAAGCCGCGCCCGCGAGGATGGTCGATCCTGCCGTCCCGGCTCCGAGCGTAATGGCGCTCTGGAGCCAGCCGGGTCCGGTCAGCTTCCAGTAGCCCCGCCAGCGGCCGATCAAGCTTGGCCGATCGTCGACCTCGCGGAGATAGGCGCGTTCGGTCTCCAGCGCGCCGGCATCTCGTTCCTTGACGAGCGGAAACCCTTTCTGCAGGTCCTGGGCTCTGTTTTCATCCGCCATGAACTTATCATTCCGCTCTTATCACTCCCGACGAACCCCTGTCAAGCGCGACCGTCCCCATTAAGCATCCGCCGAAGAGGGATTACATATAGGCGGCAATATGTCCTTGAAATGAGAGACGATTCGGGATTAAATGGATGAATCAAAATTCATTTCCGGGAGTAAGCGCACCATGTCGCCCAAGAAAAAAAGACCTCTCCTGAAAGCGATCGGCCGGGTTTTTGGCGGCTTGATCGCGCTCGTCATCATTCTAATCGTTATCGGCATTGTCTTTGCGCCCGATTATTCGGAGAAAAAGACGCCGGCCGGATTCCCGATCAACAGCACGCATTACCTGCCGCTCAACGAAAAGACCAACGTCTGGATAAGCGTCTGGCTGCCACCCAGATTGAAGGCGGATGAAAAGATCCCGACACTGATCACGACGTCGAGGTATGGCCAACAACTGGAGCCGGGCTGGCTGGGCAAAGTGCTCGAAACCTATTCCCTGAGCCAGAACACCAACTACCAGAGCGCCCGCCGCTTCATCGACCAGGGGTATGCCTTTGTCTGGATCCAGTCCCCCGGTTCTTGCCAATCCAGCGGCCCGAGGCTCGGGGAATATCCGCCCAATGAAGTGGACGCCATCGGCCTGGCCCTCGACTGGATCGGCGGACAGCCCTGGTCGAACCAGAGGGTCGGCGCCTTCGGAGCGTCCTATTCCGGCACGACTTCAGACATGGCCTGCGCCACACTGAGGCCGCTGCTCAAGGCCGTTTATCCCAGGGCGCCCGATTTCGACGACTACCGACAGACCGTCAAGCCGGGAGGACTCGGGTCCTCGGAGTTTGTCCGCGTTTGGGGCGCGCTGGTCAGGGCCATGGACAATGACGACTTCGCCACGGTCATGACCATGGATTCGGGCGAGAAGCCGTCCTTTTTCAAGGCGTTTTATCTCCGGTCCCTGGTCAGAGGCTTGTACCGCCCCAAAGGAAAAGACCGGGCCATCTTCGAGCAGGCGATCGAGGATCACAAGTCCACGCCCAAAGTGGAAGACATCGTCCGGTTCATGGAATTCAAGGATTCCAGCCTGACTCAAGAGGGCGGAGTCGGGTTTGAAGACGTCAGCGTCTATGAGTACGGGGATGCGATCGAAAAGGCCCAGGTGAATACCAACACCCGGGCGGGGTGGATGGATGCCGGCGTCGCCGAAGGCGCGCTGGAGAAATTCCTGACTCTCAACACCCCCCAAAAAGTCGTCATTCTTCCGGCCGGTCATCCCCAGAACGAATTCGTCAACCCGTTCGGCGAGAACACCCCCGAGTACCCGGCAGCGGGGGAGCTGTCAAGGGACGACTTCGCCGAATATTTCGACCGCCATTT
>CAYGXD010000080.1:0-16204 GCA_964353705.1 uncultured Eubacteriales bacterium
ACAGACCCCCCAATCAGGACGGAAACGAACTGGAGCGAGACCATCCCCTTCCGGATGGCCCTCTTGATCTCCTGGTCAGAGATATCCGCTCCGCTCACGTACTTTTCCATCAGGGCGTCATCCACGTCGCTTAAAACCTCGATCATCTCGTTCCTTCTGGCCCTCGCTTCCTCCTGGTACTCACTCGAGATCTCCCGGACCTCGTATTCCGTCCCCAGGAGGTCGCTGCCCCAGTCGATCTCCTTCATCCCCACGAGGTCAACGACCCCGCGGTAACTCTCTTCCCGACCGAGGGGGATCTGGATAACCAGGGGCCTGGCATTCAGCCGTGCTCTAATATGTTGGACGGCAGTCTCTGGGTCCGCGCCGACCCTGTCCATCTTGTTGATGTAGACGAGTCTCGGAACGCGGTACCGGTCGGCCTGTCTCCAGACGGTCTCCGTCTGGGACTCAACGCAGCCGACTCCGCAGAGAATTATAATCGCCCCGTCGAGAACTCGTAGGGACCTCTCGACCTCGGCGGTAAAGTCAACGTGTCCGGGTGTGTCGATGATGTTGATCCGGTGGTCGTTCCAGTGGCAGGTCGTAGCCGCGGAAGTGATCGTTATCCCGCGCTCTTGCTCCTGGACCATCCAATCCATGACCGCCGTACCCTCGTCGACCTCACCCATCTTGTACGTGATCCCGGTGTAAAACAGGATACGTTCGGTCGTGGTCGTCTTGCCGGCATCGATGTGAGCCATGATACCGATGTTCCTGACTCGCTCGATCGGGCACGACCGCATGACCTCTGTACTCCATTTCTCACTGTGATCAAATTCGTCTTTTTAATGGAGACTACCATCTATAATGAGCGAAGGCCCGGTTGGCCTCCGCCATCTTGTGCGTGTCCTCTTTCTTCTTGATGGCCCCGCCCCGGTTGCCCATGGCATCCATGATCTCGGCGGCCAGTTTCTCCTCCATGCTTTTTCCGCTCCGCGCCCTGGCAAAACCGAGCAGCCACCTCACGGCGACCGAAGTCGAACGTTCGATGGGGACTTCGATCGGAACCTGATAGGTGGCGCCGCCGACCCGGCGCGATTTCGTCTCCAGAACGGGCCGGGCGTTCTCAACGGCCTTCTCGACGGCCTTGAGAGGGTCTTCCTTCGTCTTCGCCTTGATGATCTCCATGGCGTTATAGATGACTCTTTCCGCCGTCGTCTTTTTTCCTTCCTTCAAGGAGAGGTTGATGAACTTCTGGATGGTCGTGCTGTTGAAAAACGAGTCGGGCTGGGTCTTCCTCTTCTTGATTATTCCTCTTCTCGGCATCTGAGCCTCTCCTTCTTTCCTTAGCTGGCGGATCTCTTCTCTTTCGGCTTCTTGGCTCCGTACCGCGACCTCGCCTTGAACCTATTCTGCACGCCTTCGGCATCCAGGGTCCCCCGGATGAGGTGGTAGCGCACACCCGGAAGATCCTTGACCCGGCCTCCCCTTACCAGGACGATCGAATGCTCTTGGAGGTTGTGCCCTACCCCCGGGATATAGCCCGTGACCTCGATATTATTCGTCAGGCGGACTCGGGCCACCTTGCGGAGGGCGGAATTCGGCTTCTTGGGCGTCGTCGTGAATACCCGCGTGCACACACCCCTCCTCTGAGGGCAATTGTCCAGGGCCGGAGACTTGCTCTTGTCGTGTCTCTTGGTTCTGCCCTTTCTGACTAACTGGTTAAAAGTTGGCAAAAATTCCACTCCTACATAAAAAAATAGATTGGCTTCATCCCGAAAGGAAATAATCCCGAGACGAATTATGGCGATATTACCAAAAACGCCGTTCTATGTCAAGGATTTTGAGGAATTTAGCCGGGTTTTCAGCCCTGGGCCGGAACCTCGATCTCCGGCCCCTCTTCCGCCCCGGTAGACTCCTTCAACTCGACATCGCGATAATATTTATAACCCGTCCCCGCGGGGATAAGCCGGCCCATTATGATGTTCTCTTTCAGCCTCCTCAAGTAGTCGACTTTCCCGTAGAGGCTGGCCTCGGTCAGGACGCGGGTTGTCTCCTGGAAGGAGGCGGCGGCGATGAAGCTGTCTGTGCTCAGGGCGCTCTTCGTGATCCCGAGGAGGAGGGGCCGGGCTTTGGCCGGCCGGCCGCCCTGCTTCATGACCCTCTCGTTCTCCTCTTGGAAGACAAACTTGTCTACCTGCTCATCGACCAGGAACTCGGTGTCACCGATCTCCTCGACTTTGACCCAGCGGAGCATCTGCCGGATGATGACCTCGATGTGCTTGTCGTTGATGGCGACGCCCTGAAGCCGGTAGACCTCCTGGACCTCCCGGAGCAAGTATTCGGCCAATTCCTTCTCTCCCAGGACACGCAGGATGTCATGGGGGTTGACCGGCCCGTCCATCAGCGGAGTCCCCGCCCGAACCCGCTCTCCCTCGCCGACCGACAGGTGAGCGCCCTTCGGGATAAGGTATTCTTTCTCTCCGCCTTTCTCGCTGGTGACAGAGAGCTTTCGGTAGCCCCTGATCAGCCCGCCGAATTGGACCGAGCCGTCAATCTCGGATATGACGGCGGAGAACTTGGGCCGCCGGGCCTCGAAGAGCTCTTCCGCCCGGGGCAATCCGCCCGTGATGTCCTTGGTCCTGGCGACCTCTCGCGGTATTTTGGCCAGGACGTCGCCGGCGAAAATCTTATCGCCGTCCCTGATCTCCAGGTTGGCCCCCGATGGCAGATAATACCGACGCAACAAGACGGGTTTTTCCTTGCCGTCTTTGCCCTTTTCTTTCTTGGTGGAATGGACGACTTCCACCCGAGGCTGCATCTTCTCGTCCTTGGGTTCAACGATGACATTGGTCTTCAACCCGGTGAATTCGTCCTGGACCTCCTCCATGGTCACCCCGAGGACGATGTCATGGAAAACGGTCGTGCCGCCTTCCTCAGTCAGAATATAGGTGTTGAAAGGATCCCACTCGGCGAAAGGCTGCCGCGCCTTGATCGCCTCCCCTGCCTTGACAAAGACGCGGGCCCCGTAGGGCACCTGATAGTGCTCGATCTCCCGGGAACGGTGATCCAGGATGGCGATGTTGGCGTTTCGGTTGACCACGACCAGAACGCCCTCCTTGTCCAGGACACCCTTCAAGTTGTTGAACCGGACGACCCCGTCGTTCTTGGCCTCGAGTTTGGACCTCTCCGCGCCGCGCATGGCGATACCGCCGACATGGAAGGTTCTCATCGTCAACTGCGTCCCGGGTTCGCCGATTGACTGGGCGGCTATGATCCCAACGGCTTCTCCAAGCTCAGCCAGGGCACCCGTGGACAAGTTGCGGCCGTAGCAGAGCTGACATACACCCCTTTTCGCCTCACAGGTCAGTATGGAACGGATCCGGATCCTCTCGATGCCCAGGATTTGGAGCTGATGGGCGACTTCTTCAGTGATCTCCTGGTTGGGGACAACGATGACCTCGCCGGTGTCGGGATGGACGATCTTCTCCATGGCGATCCGGCCCACGATGCGGTCGAGGAACGGCTCGATGATCTCGCCGTTCTCGACGATGGCCGTGATATTGACGCCCTTGAGCGTCCCGCAATCGCGCTCATCGATGATCGCCTCCTGGGCCACATCGACCAGCTTGCGGGTCAGGTAGCCGGAATTGGCCGTCTTCAAGGCGGTGTCCGCCAAGCCCTTCCTGGCGCCGTGTGTCGAGATAAAGTACTGGAGCACATTCAGGCCTTCGCGCAGGTTGGAAGTGATCGGCGTCTCGAGGATCTCCCCGCTGGGCTTGGACATCAGGCCGCGCATGCCGGCCAGCTGCCGGATCTGCTGCTTATTGCCGCGGGAGCCGGAATCGGCCATGACGAACAGCGGGTTGAGCTCGGCGCCCTCCAAGCTGATCTTGCGCATTTCCTCGATCATGGCGTTGGAGACTTTGTCCGTGACGGCGCCCCAGATCTCGACAACCCGGTTGAATCGTTCGCCGGCAGAGATGGTTCCGTCGCGATAGAGGCGCTCTATCTCCTGGACTTCCTTATGAGCTTTGTCGACCAGGGCTTTCTTTTCTTTGGGAATGACAAAATCGTCGATACCCAAGGAGAAACCGGCCATGGTGGCGTAGAGGAACCCCGCCTCTTTCATCTTGTCCAGCATCCCGATGGTCGGATCGAGCCCCACCTTGAGATAAGTGAGAGTGACCAGGCTCTCCAGACCCTTCTTCCGCAGCATGCCGTTGATAAAAGGGATATCCTTGGGCAGTACGGCGTTGAAGATGATCCGGCCCGGGGTCGTGTCCACGAGAGCGTTCTGGATGTTAGTCACCGGACAAGTCATGACCGCCTGATCGTCATAATAGGTGGCCAGGTTCATGAACGGCCCCTTGAACCGCAACTTGATCCTGGCCTGGAAGGCGATCTCTTTGTTTTCCAGGGCCAGCAGGACCTCTTCGGGGGAACAGAAGATCCGCCCCTCTCCCGAAAGGCCTTTCTTTTCGAGAGTGAGATAATAGCAGCCTAAGACCATGTCCTGGCTGGGGATAGTCAGCGGCCTCCCGTTGGCCGGCGAGAGGATGTTTTTGGTCGAGAGCATCAGCGTCTGCGCCTCGATCTGGGCCTCGACGGAGAGCGGGATGTGAACGGCCATCTGGTCGCCGTCGAAGTCGGCGTTGAATGCGGCACAGACGAGAGGATGTATCTGGATCGCTTTGCCTTCGATGAGGATGGGCTCAAAAGCCTGGATGCCGAGCCGATGAAGAGTGGGAGCGCGGTTGAGGAGGATGGGATGCTCCCGGACTACCTCTTCCAAGTAATCCCAGACCTCCGGCCGCTCGGCCTCGTGCCACTCGCGGGCGATCTTGACGCTCGGAACCAAGCCTTCTTTTTCCAGCTTATGAAAGATGAACGGTTTGAAAAGCTCCAGGGCCATTTTCTTGGGCAGACCGCACTGATTGAGCTTGAGCTCCGGCCCGACGACGATGACGGACCGGCCGGAATAATCGACGCGCTTGCCCAAAAGGTTCTGACGGAACCGCCCCTGTTTGCCGCGCAGGGCTTCGCTCAGGGACTTGAGCGGCCGCCGGTTGGCGCCGAGATGGACGCGGCCTCTCTTGCCGTTGTCGAACAGGGCATCCACAGCCTCCTGGAGCATCCGCTTCTCGTTGCGGATGATGAGCTCTGGCGCCTTGAGCTCGATCAGCTTTTTGAGACGGTTGTTCCGGTTGATCACCCGGCGATAGAGATCGTTGAGGTCCGAAGTGGCGAACCGGCCGCCGTCGAGCCTGACCAGGGGCCGGAGGTCGGGCGGGATGACGGGAATGACCTTGAGGATCATCCAATCCGGACGGTTGCCGGATTTCTTGAGCGCCTTGAAAACCCGGAGCCGCTTGGCGTAGCGGAGCTTCCTTTGTTGGGAAGCGTCTTTCTTCATCAGCCGGCGCAGGCGCTCGGTCTCCTTGGCAGTGTCGATCCGAGTGAGGAGGCCGTTGATGGCCTCGGCACCGATCCCGACCTCGAATTTGTTGCCGTATTTTTCCTGGGCTTCCTTAAACTCCTCTTCGTTGAGGAGCTGTATATCCTTGAGGGGCGTATCGCCGGGGTCGGTGACGATATAGGACTCGAAATAGAGGACCTTCTCCAAGTCCTTGATGGACAGGTCGAGAATAAGCCCTATCCGGCTCGGCGGGCTCTTAAAAAACCAGATGTGGGCCACCGGAGAGGCGAGCTGGATATGGCCCATTCGCTCCCGCCTCACCTTGGACTTGGTGACCTCGACCCCGCAGCGCTCGCAGATGATGCCCCGATATTTCATCCGCTTATACTTGCCGCAGAGGCACTCAAAGTCGGTGATCGGTCCGAAAATCTTGGCGCAGAAGAGTCCATCCTTTTCCGGCTTGAAGGTCCTGTAGTTGATCGTCTCCGGCTTGGTCACTTCACCCCAGGACCAGCCCTTGATCTTATCCGGAGAGGCAATGCTTATCCGGACCCGGTCGAAATCGATCCGGGATTTCCCCGACACGGTCGGTCTGACTTCCATCACCTTTCTCCTTTGAGAGCCGGGACCTCAATGCCCCAGGGCAGGATTTCTTCCCTCTCGGCCTTTTCCAGCTCCACGTTCAGACAGAGGCTCTGAAGCTCGCGGATGAGGACATTGACAGATTCGGGCAGGCCCGGCTGGAAGTCCAGGTCGCCCTTGACGATGGCCTCATAAATCTTGGCCCGGCCCTCGACATCGTCGGACTTGACGGTCATGAGCTCTTGGAGCGTGAAGGCCGCGCCGTAGGCTTCGAGCGCCCAGACCTCCATCTCCCCGAAGCGCTGCCCGCCGAACTGGGCCTTGCCGCCCAGGGGCTGCTGGGTGATCAGGCTGTAGGGCCCGGTCGAGCGGGCATGGATTTTGTCGTCAACGAGATGGTAGAGCTTCATCATATAGATGAAACCGACGGTCACTTCCTGGGCCAAGAGCTCTCCCGTCATCCCGTCGAAGAGCGGGGTCTTGCCGGATTCGGGAAGCCCGGCCTTCTTCAAGAGCGCCTTGATCTCCTTCTCGTTGATCCCGTCAAAGACGGGCGTGTCTACCCAGAGATTAAGCTTGTCGGCCGCCCACCCGAGGTGAGTTTCAAGGATCTGGCCCACGTTCATGCGCGAGGGAACGCCCAGCGGATTAAGGACCATCTCTACGGGTGTCCCATCGGGGAGGCGTGGCATATCTTCCTCGGGCACGATTTTGGCCACGATGCCCTTGTTGCCGTGGCGTCCGGAGATCTTGTCGCCGACCGAGAGTTTCCGCTTCATGGCGATATAGACTTTGATCGCCTGGATGACGCCGGGGCTGAGCTCGTCGCCCTTTTTCAGGGCGTCCACTTTCTCCTTGAACTCGGCTTTGAGGGCGTCCGTCTGACGCCGCACTTTTTTTTCGATGTCCTTGATCTTGGCATCGCGCTCCTCATTAGCCTCGAGCTTCAGCTTGGAGTAGTCATCGGGATCGATGGTGTCGAGGACTTTCTCCGAGAGCTTGGTTCCCTTGGCGAGCGGGATTCCGGAGACTTTCTGGTCTCTGTCGAGCGCCTCTCCCTTGAGGTAAGCTTTGACCCGGCGGGCCTTCTCTCCCTCGAGGATGGTGATTTCATCATCGAGGTTCCGTTTCATCTTGGCGATCTCTTCTTTCTCGATGACCTTGGCCCGAGGGCCCTTCTCGCTGCCGCGGCGGGAAAAGATCCGGACGTCGATGACGGTCCCCTCAACACCCGGAGAGCAGTAGAGTGAAGCGTCCTTCACGTCCAGGGCTTTCTCTCCAAAGATCGCTTTGAGCAGCTTCTCCTCGGGAGAGAGCTGAGTTTCTCCCTTGGGGGCGACCTTCCCGACAAGGATATCGCCCGATTTCACATAGGCGCCGATCCGGACAATGCCATTTTCATCCAGGTTGCGCAGGAGGTTCTCGGGGACATTAGGAATATCCCGGGTGATTTCCTCGGGGCCAAGTTTGGTATCCCGGGCCTCGATCGTTTCCTCGACTATATGGATCGAGGAAAAGACGTCTCCCTTGATCAGCTTCTCGCTGACGATGATCGCGTCCTCGAAGTTGTAGCCGCGCCAGGGCATGAAGGCGCAGAGGACATTCCTCCCGAGCGCCAGCTCCCCCTTGTCGGTACAGGAACCGTCGGCTAGGATCTGCCCCTTTTCCACGCGGTCACCCTTGCGGACGATCGGTTGGTGGTTGATGCAGGTGTTCTGGTTGGTCCGCAAGAACTTGATCAGGAGGTAAAGGTCGGTACCGACATCGTGCTCCTTGGCCTTTTCTTTCTCGTCGACACGGACGAGGATCCGTTCGGCGTCGACGAACTCGACCACCCCCGGACGCCGGCAGACGATGACATCACCCGAGCCCCAGGCGACAAGGTATTCGATGCCCGTCCCGACGCGGGGGGCTTCGGGACGAAGAAGGGGAACGGCCTGCCGCTGCATGTTCGATCCCATCAGAGCTCGGTTGGCGTCATCATGCTCCAGGAAAGGGATCAGCGCAGCAGAGAGGGAGACCAGCTGCTTGGGAGAAACGTCAATATAATCGACCTGGTCCTTGGGCACGTCCTTGAAATTGCCGGCCTGCCGGGCACTGACGTATTCGCCGATGAACCGGCCCTCTTCGCTGACCGGAGCATTCGCCTGGGCGATGATGTATTTTTCCTCTTCCCAGGCCGTCAGGTAAAAGCAGTAGGGCTCGACCACGGGAAGCTGCCTGACTTTTCCCCGCTTGAGCTGATCGACCGTTTTGAGAACGGCCTCTTTCTCCACGACCTCGCTTATCTTATAGGAACTGTCGCCGGGGTGGACGATCTTGACATAGTCGACGATCCCGCCATTGCGGACCTTCCGGTAGGGAGTCTCGACAAACCCGTAGTCGTTGACCCGGGCGTAACTGCTCAACGAGGAGATCAGCCCGATGTTCGGGCCTTCAGGCGTTTCCACGGGGCAGATCCGGCCGTAGTGAGAGGTCTGGATGTCGCGGACCTCGAACCCGGCCCTCTCCCGGCTCAGGCCTCCCGGTCCCAGGGCGCTCAGGCGCCGCTTGTGGGTGATCTCGGCCAAGCTGTTGATCTGGTCCATGAATTGGGAGAGCTGGGAGCTTCCGAAAAACTCCTTCAGGGCGGCGATGACCGGCTTGGAATTGATCAGGTCCTGGGGCATGGCCGAAGTCAGGTCGGAGCTGATGGTCATTTTTTCCTTGATCGTCCGCTCCATGCGGGTCAGGCCGATCCGGAAGGCATTTTCCACCAGCTCGCCAACCGAGCGGACCCGGCGGTTGCCGAGGTGGTCGATATCGTCGACCGTGCCTTCTCCTTGACGGAGCCGCAGCAGATATTTGATAACTTCGACATAGTCCAGGGGCTGGAGGACTTTCTCTTCGAGCGAGGTCTCCTTGCCGAGCTTGATGTTGAACTTCAGCCGTCCGATGCGCGAGAAATTGTACTTCTGGGGGTTGAAGAACAGGTTGCGGAAGAGGTTGTGGGCGCTTTCCATTGTGTGGGGCTCGCCTGGCCTTAGCTTCCGGTAGATCTCGGCCAGCGCCTGGCTGGTATCCTTCCGGGTGTCCTTTTTCAGCGTATTGCTGATGATCATCCCGGTTCTGTCGAGCTCGGGGAAGAAGATCTCGAATGGCTCACCGCGCCCGATCAGAAGGTCAAGCTGGACGTCGCCCATATCCTCGTTGGCCTTGACCTTGCCTTTGATCGAGCTCAGGGAATAGGCTCCCTGGAGATCCTTCTTGACAAGGGGAACACGGCCGACTCCTTTATCTCTTAGTTCCTTGATGATCTCAGCCGTCAGCTTCGCCCGGGCGGGGGCGAGCACTTTTTTTGAGTGAGGGGCACAGATGTCTTCATCGACGATCTTCCCGACCAGATGATCTCCAAGCTCCCAATAGAGATGCCCGTCCTCGGGGATTATCTTAAAGACGTCGTAAAACAGGCGGATGATCTCCTCGTCCGACCCAAAGCCTAGAGCCCGCAGGAAGACTGAGGCCAGGAATTTCTTCTTCCTGTCCAAGCGGACGAAGAGGGTATTTTTGGCGTCGAACTCGAACTCGACCCAAGCCCCCCGATAAGGGATGATCTTGCCGATAAAAAAGCCCTTGGTCTCCCCGGGGCGGAAAAAGACCCCCGGCGACCGCTGGAGCTGACTGACCACGACCCGTTCGATGCCGTTGAATATGAACGTCCCCTTGTCGGTCATCAAGGGGATGTCTCCGAAATAGACCTCCTGCTCCTTGATGTGTTTGAGCCTTTTGGACTTGGTGTTGGCATCCTTTTCCCAAGAGATCAGACGGACCTTCAGCCGCAGTGGGACGGAGAAGGTGTAGCCTTTCTGGATGCACTCGATGGGGCTGTACTTGAGCTTCAGCCTGACCCTGTCCCCGCAGTGCTCGCAAGTGGGGGTCTCGATCTTTCTCATCGCGCTGCAGTAGGGGCAGATCTCTTTTTCGGTCAGCTCCAGCTCGGCGGTCAAAAGCGTGTCGCAGGACTTGCACCGGGCCCGGGAGTTATCCACCCCCTTCAGCCGGCCGCACTTGCATTCCCAGTTCCCGATCGAATAGCTAATGAAATCGAGCGCCGTGGTCTCCTTGAAGTCGGAGATGGGGAAGACATCCTTGAAGGCAGCTTGCAGGCCCGTGTCCTTCCGCTCCTCGGGCAGAAGGTCCATCTGCAGGAAGTCGGCATAAGACTCCCTCTGGATCGCCAGAAGGTCGGGCATCGGGAACTGCGTCCCGATCTTGGAGAAGTCGGTCCGCTCGACGCGGTGGTTTAAAAATTCAGATTCCTTGGACATTTTCCCTCTCGGACAAGAATCTTTTCATCGTCCCTCGCCTTAAAGAAGGGACTCCTCTGGGGAGACGGCTCACTGCAACTCGACGGTCGCTCCCATCTCCTCGAACTTGGCCTTGATTGACTCCGCCTCTTCTTTGCTCACATTTTCCTTGACCGGCTTGGGAGCGGAATCCACCAGGTCCTTGGCCTCTTTCAGGCCGAGGCTGGTGATTTCGCGGACGATCTTGATGACGTTGATCTTCTTATCGCCGACGCTCTTGAGCACGACCGTGAACTCTGTCTTCACTTCCTCTGCCTTGGCTTCGGCTCCGGGCGCGGCAGCGGCTCCCGGGATCGCCATGGGAACGGCCGAAGCGGCGCTGATGCCGTAGCGGGTTTCGAACTCCTTGATGTAGTCGGCCAGTTCCAGCACAGTCAGACTGTCCAGGTGAGCGAAAAACTGGTCCTTAGTGAGTTGAGTTGCCTCTTCTTTAGCTTTGGTCATTTTTACCTCCGACCTATTTTTTTTCTTTGAATTGACTTAACAGCCGCCCCATCTGAGAGAGGGGGGCCTGCCAGGTCCTTAGCAGCTGCATCAGGGGAAAGGCCATAAGATAGCCGACCTTCCCGAGCAGCTCCTGCCGGGACGCCAGCTTGCAGACCTCGTCGAACCGTTCAGCGGGCAGGAGGTGGCCTTCGAACAGCCCGCCCTTGAAGGCCATCACCTTGTTCTGAACGGAGAAATCCTTGAGCATCCGGGCCAGCTTCACCGGTTCCTCTGCGGCCAGGGCGATGGCCGTCGGCTTCTGGAAAAAGGACCGCAGCTCGGCGGGCACTTCCTCTTTCAGGGCGCGCAGGGCCAACCGGTTCTTGACAACCTTGAATTCGTAGGAACTCTTCTTCAAGAGCTTTCTCAGCGCCACGGCCTGGGCGACCTTCATGCCGGTGTAGTCCAGGAGATAGATGGTTTTCTGGCGTCCGAAATCCTCATCCAGGCTCTTGATCAATCGGGCTTTGGCGTCTCGCTTCACCGTCGCTCTCCTATTTCTCCAGAATGGCCTCAGAGATCCTGAAGCTGGGCCCCATCGTCGACGAGATGGACATGCTGCGGATATATTTCCCCTTCGCGGCCGCGGGCTTGGCATGGACGACGGCCTGGATGTAGGTCCGGAGATTGTCCACCAGCTTCTCCTCCGGGAAAGAGATCTTCCCGACCGTGGAATGAAGGATGGCGGTCTTGTCGACGCGGAATTCGACCTTGCCGGCCTTCGTCTCGTCGACGGCCTTCTTGATATCAAACGTCACTGTCCCGGACTTGGGGTTGGGCATCAATCCCTTGGTGCCGAGGATCCGGCCTAGCTTTCCGACACTTCTCATGACGTCGGGCGTCGCGATGACGACGTCGAAATCCATCCAGCCGCCGGTGATCTTCTCGACCAGCTCTTCGCCGCCGGCGAAATCCGCGCCCGCCTCTTCGGCCTCCCTGATCTTTTCGCCCGAGGCGATGACACAGATCTTCTTTGATTTGCCGGTTCCGTGAGGAAGAATGATCGTCCCCCTGACCATCTGGTCGGAATGCTTGGGGTTGACCCCCAGACGCATGGCGATGTCCACCGACTCGTCAAACTTGGCGAAGCCCGCCTTCTTGAGGAGGCTCACGGCTTCCTCGAGAGTATACTCGGGCTGTGCCGCCAGCTCTCTGGCTTTGGCGTATTTCTTTCCTCGTTTACTCACTGACGACCTCCAATCCCATGTTCCTGGCCGTCCCTTCGATGATCCTCTTGGCCGCTTCCAGGTCGTCGGCGTTGAGGTCGGGGAGCTTCACCCGGGCGATATCCTCGATCTGCTTCCGAGTGACCTTGCCGACCTTTTCCTTGTTCGGCGCCCCGGAGCCCTTGGCGATTCCTGCGGCCTTCTTCAGCAGGTAAGAAGCCGGAGGGGTCTTGAGCTCAAAGACGAAGCTCTTATCCTTGTAAACTGTGATCAGGACCGGGATGATCGACCCTTCCTCCATTCCCCGGGTCTTCTCGTTGAACTGACGGACGAAATCCATGATGTTGACGCTATGCTGGCCCAGGGCCGGCCCGACCGGGGGGGCCGGACTGGCCTGGCCCGCCGCGATCTGCAGTTTGATCCGAGCCACAACTTCCTTGGACATATTTTCCTCCTAGATCTTCTCCACCTGCAGGAACTCCAGCTCCACGGGGGTCGAGCGGCCGAAGATGGTGACGAGTACCTTGAGGGTGCTCTTCTCGTGGTTCACCTCTTCGACGATCCCGTTGAAATTAAAGAACGGACCGTCGATGATCCGGACGGCTTCCCCCTTTTCAAAGGAGTGCTTCGGCTTGGGCTTTTCGGAGGTGGTTTCCATGTGCTCAACGATCTGCCCGACTTCGTCCCGGTTGAGTGGAGAGGGCTTCTTGCCCGGCCCGACAAAACCCGTCACCTTGGGGGTCTCCCGGACAAGGTGCCAGTTCTCATCGTTCATTTCCATCTCGACCAGGATATAGCCCGGATAGGACCTCTTCGTGGAGACGACCTTCCGTCCGGCCTTGATTTCAATGACATCCTCGGTCGGGATGATGATCTGACCGAACTGGTCCTCCAGGCTCAACTCAATCGCCCGTTGGCGAATCGACTCCGCCACGAATTTTTCGAAACCGGAATAGGTGTGAACGACATACCAATTCTTAGCCATTTTGCCAACCTGTTCAGCCGAAGAACGCCTTGATCTTCAGGAGGACCCAGGAAAAAAAGACATCCATAAAATAAAGGTAGATGCCGAAGAAGACCATGGCGATAATGACGACCAGGGTCGTGTTGTAGACTTCATTCCGGGTCGGCCAGGAAACCTTCTTGACCTCGGCCCGGACATCTTTTAAGAAATTGAAGAAGCGCTTGTACCATCTGACTTTTTGTTCCATGGGCAATTTTGCTCCAATAAAACGATCCTTCCTGAGCTCATTCCTCCTTCAGCCTGCGGGAGTGAGTGCGTTCCTTCCGCTCTCTTCTCAGCAAAAGCAAGGGCAGGTGAGGCAGGACTCGAACCCGCAACCTGCGGTTTTGGAGACCGCTGCTCTAGCCAGTTGAGCTACTCACCTTCCTGACGTTCTTTCCTCTCATAATCGAAATCTGCAGTCCGGCCTCGGATCATTTCACTTCTTTGTGAAGCGTATGTTTCCGGCAAAACTTGCAGTATTTGTTCGTCTCCAGACGTTCCGTCTGGGTCTTCTTGTTCCGCGTGGACGTATAATTCCGCCGCTTGCACTCCGAACACTGCAAGGTGATCAATTCTCTCATTCTGGTCTCGGGCTATTCCAGGATATCGGTGACTGTTCCCGCTCCCACCGTCCGTCCCCCCTCCCGGATCGCAAACCGCAGCCCCTTCTCCATCGCCACGTCCGTGATCAACCCGATCTCCAGGTTCACGTTGTCCCCGGGCATCACCATCTCCACCCCCGCCTGAAGCTTCACCGACCCCGTCACGTCCGTCGTCCGAAAATAAAACTGCGGCCTATACCCAGTGAAAAACGGCGTGTGCCGCCCCCCCTCCTCCTTCTTCAACGCGTAGATCGAGGCCTTGAACCGACGGTGCGGTGTGATCGACCCAGTCTTCGCCAACACCATCCCCCGCTCCACCTCCGTCTTCTCCGTCCCCCTCAACAACACCCCAATGTTGTCCCCGGCCATCCCCTCGTCCAACAACTTCCGGAACATCTCCACCCCCGTCACCACCCGCTTCCGCGTCTCCCCAAATCCAACTATCTCCACCTCTTCCCCTACCCTCACCTTCCCCCGGTCCACCCGTCCGGTCACCACCGTCCCACGCCCCGATATCGTAAAGATGTCCTCGATCGGCATCAAAAACGGCTGGTCCACCAGCCTCACCGGCTGCGGTATGTGCTTGTCCACCGCCTCCATCAACTCCACTATCCTCTTGTTCCACTCCAGCTTCGGGTCCCCGTCCGACTCCATCGACTTCAACGCCGACCCCCGCACGATCGGTATCTTGTCCCCCGGAAACTCGTTCTTCGTCAGAAGCTCCCTCACCTCCAACTCCACTAAATCCAATATCTCCGGGTCGTCCACCAAGTCCACCTTGTTCATGAATACCACGATCGCCGGCACGTTCACCTGCCGCGCCAATAATATGTGCTCCCGCGTCTGCGGCATCGGCCCGTCATCCGCCGCCACCACCAATATCGCCCCGTCCATCTGCGCCGCCCCTGTGATCATGTTCTTGATGTAGTCCGCATGCCCAGGACAGTCGATGTGCGCATAATGACGGTTCGCCGTCTCGTACTCAATGTGCGCTATCTGGATCGTCATCCCCCGCTCCTTCTCCTCCGGAGCGTTGTCTATCTGATCGTACGCCTTCACCTCTATCTTCGGATTCAGCTGGTGCAATACCCTAGTGATCGCCGACGTCAACGTCGTCTTCCCGTGGTCAACGTGCCCGATCGTCCCAACGTTTAAATGCGGCTTCGTCCTCTCAAACTTTGCCTTCGCCATTTCTGTCCTCCTAACGATGAACCGGGATTCTTCCCTCGATGCGCGCGATAATTTCCTC
This sequence comes from uncultured Eubacteriales bacterium, assembly GCA_964353705.1. Classification (GTDB taxonomy): domain Bacteria; phylum Acidobacteriota; class Aminicenantia; order Aminicenantales; family UBA8522; genus UBA8522. The sequence goes on from CAYGXD010000080.1 coordinate 14,839, forward strand.
GGAGACCTGAGCGGGGGCGACCTCGTAGCGGAAAAACTCCATGGAAAAAACACCCCGGCCCTGGGTGAGGGTCCGGAGAACCGTCGCATAGCCGAACATCTCGGACATGGGGACCAATCCTCTGATCACCCGGGATCCGCCCCTCATTTCCAGGCCCTCGATCTTCCCCCGGCGAGAGTTGAGGTCGCCGACGATGCCGCCGAGATAATCCTCCGGGGTGACGATCTCGAGCTGCATGAGCGGCTCGAGGAGAACGGGTTTGGCCTTGGCGGCGGCGTCGCGGAAGGCCAGTGATCCCGCGATCTTGAAGGCCAGGGGAGTGGAATCCACCTCATGCCAGGATCCATCGACGAGAGTCACTCTGACATCGACGACCGGGAATCCGGCCAGCACCCCGACCTCCATCGCCTCGCGAACCCCGTCCCGGACGCTGGGGATGAATTCCCGCGGTATCGCCCCGCCTCTCGTTTCATCGCTGAAGACGAACCCCTTCCCTCGCTCCAGAGGCTGAACGTTGATCCGGCAATGTCCATACTGTCCGCGGCCTCCGGATTGACGGATATATTGGCCTTCGCCCTCGGCCGGCTTGAGCAACGTCTCTTTGTAGGCCACCTGGGGTTTCCCGAGGTGGGCCTGGACGCCGAATTCCCGCCCCAGGCGGTCCATGATGATCTCGAGGTGCAATTCCCCCATCCCATAGACCAAAGTCTGACCGGTCTGAGGGTCCGGAGCGACTTTGAATGTCGGGTCTTCCCGGGTCACCTTCTTCAGGGAGGCGGCCAGCTTGGCGTGCTCCACCTTGGAGCGCGGCTCGATCGTGGCCGATATGACAGGATCGGGGAACTGGATCGATTCCAGGACGATGGGCCGGCTGCGCAAGCAGAGCGTATCGCCAGTGGACAGGTTTTTCATCGAGGCCAGGGCGGCGATATCACCCGCATAGACTTCTTTGAGCTCCTTGCGCTTGTTGGCGTGCATTTCCAGGAGCCGGGATACCCGCTCCTCCTCATCCTTATTGGAGTTGTAAAGCACCGATCCGATCCTGGCCTTGCCGGAATAGACCCGGAAATAGGCCAGCGAGCCGATAAAGGGGTCGGTCATGATCTTGAAGACCAGGGCTGAGAAGGGTTCGGCATCCGACGCTTTCCTGGTCTCCGGCTCCAGAGTGCGGGGGTGATGGCCGACCAGGGGCGGGATGTCCAGGGGAGAAGGCAGGAAGTCGACAATGGCATCGAGCAGGGGGTGGACTCCCTTGTTCCGGAAAGACGCCCCCATCAGGACGGGAACGAACTGGAGCGAGACCGTCCCCTTGCGGATGGCCCTCTTGATCTCCTGGTCAGAGATATCCGCTCCGCTCACGTACTTT
>CAYGXD010000081.1:0-16182 GCA_964353705.1 uncultured Eubacteriales bacterium
CTGCCTCCGGGCGATTATGATTGCCGCGTCGTCATCCGCAACCTCGAGACCGGCCGGACGGCGGTCGCTAAGGAGTCGACCAGCATCCCCGGGGGGGCCGACGCTCCGCTCACCCTCCTCCCGCCGCTCCTTCTCCGGCCGGGGCGGGACACCTATTATTTCGGGGTCCAGAGAAAGGGAGAAACGGAAGAGGCCGCAAACACTCCGTCCCTGACGGCCGTTTATCCGTTTGATCCAGAAGAATTCTCGCCCTGGACGAGCGAGCTTCCGGCTGGTCGGCCCAAGGTTTATGCCCTGGTGGTCTGCCGTCTCGGGGATGTCTCGGAGCCGGACCTGGAGCTGTCCTTCACTCTGAAAGAGGGCCCTTTGGGCGAGGAGATCCCGATTTCCCATTCTCTCCTCTCGGCGCGTCCCTATTCCAGGGAAGACGGCGAGAAGAGCTGGCTGGCGCTTTTTTCCCGCCTCGAATTTCCGAGCCTGACGCCCGGGGAGCACATATTCAAAGTCGCGGTCAAGGAGGCGACAACGAAGTCCGAGGCCGAGTCGGTCCAGAAGCTGGTTATTCAATAAAATGTCAGGACGGAAAGATCTCTTGCCGGGAAAAGGGAAATTCGCAGGGGAAGCCCTTTCCGTCAGGGCGGGGCGGTGCCGGCTCGCCGGCTGCGTCCTGGGCTCTGCTTTTGCCCTCCTGCTCCTCCCTCCACGATTTTTTCCCGGCCAGGAGAAGGCGACTCCCCAGGCCTTACCGTCGGCGGAGACCGGGGAAGTGCGGTCGGCGATCCTGAACAGGGCCCTCCGGTACTGCCGAAGGCTGGAAAATGTGGCCTTGGATTTTGTCTGTCTGGAGGAAATCTCCGAAAGAATCGACCTTTCGAGGGACAAGGAAGACGAAGTCTATGTGCCGATGGGGGCCGGGATCCGCACCCAGATCAAGATCGCCAAACGAAAACAGGACAACACGTATCTCTACGACTTCCAATTCACCCGCAAAGGCGAGCTTAAGAAAGAAAATCGTAATCTCCTCGAGAAAAACGGAAAACCGGTCAAACAAAAGGACGCCCAGCTCGAGACTTCCGTCGTTCAGGTTCGCAACGTCCTTTTCGGCCCTCTCGGCCTGCTCAGCGAAAATGGACAAGGATATCACGATTATCAGTGGGTCGCCGAGGAGGACATCCAGGGCGAAAAAGCCGCCGTCATCGATGTCACTCCCAAAAAAACGCTCACCGGAACCCACGGCTATGGGCGGGTCTGGGTCCGGGAGAACGACGGCGCCGTCCTCAAAATTGAATGGAAGCCCGAGTCCATCTCCGGCTACGAGGAATTGGTGGACCGGGCGAAAAAATACGGAAGCGAGCTCTCCATTGCGCTGGTCACGGAGTACGGTTTCGAAAAGAACGGCATCCGCTTCCCCAACCGCGATTACTCCGAAGAAGCCTACATCAAACCGGACGGGAGAAAATTTGTCAGGTCCCGGACATCGGTCATTTACAGGGACTACAAGTTTTTCACCGTCGAGACGGATATTAAATACTGACCTTGTTAACCGCTATGCAAAAAGCGGCTTATCGGGTTGAAGAAGCCCCAGAAATTCCTGGCATGGCAAACACATCACTCCATCCAGCGATAGGCGTTCTCCTCCTCTATAAAGAAGGATGCGACGGCATTCGGGAAAATCCTCGCCGAAAGCACGGAGAGAGCGCAAGTCATCGGGCCAGACCCTACGGGCGTTTTTTACCTCAATGGCCCAGAAACCGTCTTCGCCGTAGACGACAAAATCGACCTCGACGCCGGAACGCGTCCGCCAATAAAACAGGTCATAAGCCTTCTTTCCATAGGCCATCCAAGCACGAAGGTGTTGGGCGACGAGCCCCTCAAGAGCCTGTCCTTCGATGTCCTGGATTCGATCGAGCGGACCGCGCGGCCGCAAGGCCTGGAAGACTCCCGTGTCAAAAAGATAAAACTTGGGATGTTCGCTCACCTGCCTTTTAGCCCGTTTCTTAAAGATGGGGACCTTCGTCGCAAGCAACAAGTCTTCCAGTATGCCGATATATCCTTCCACGGTCTTGCGCTCGATCTCGCATTCGCGGGATATGTTGCTGACATTCAGGCGGGAGGCATGAGAGAAACTGGCTATCTCTAAGAAGCGGGCGAAGTCACCGATCTTCCGGACAAAGCCTTCCTGCTGGACTTCCTCTTTCAGATAAAGAGCGACATAGCTCTTGAGGGCTTCCTCCGGGTCCGTTGAGCTGAAGATGACGGGAAGGGTGCCCGTTTTGAGGGCGCTCTCCAGGCTGAACTTCGGACCGAGCTCAGCGGCCATGAACGGATGCATCGTCTTCAAAGCGGCGCGGCCGGCTAAAAGGTCGGTCCCTGTCCTTTTTAGCTTCCGGGCGCTCGATCCCGTCAATACGAATTGATGTCCGCGTCTTTCTTCCATGAGTTGATGGACGGCGTCAAGAAGCCCGGGGATCTTCTGGACTTCGTCGATGACAATCGTCCTCGCTCCTGGCTGACCTCTCACCAGGTCGATCAATGCTTCCGGGCGGGCGGCAAAGCGCCTGAATGCATCAGGCTCCAGAAGATTGACAACCAGCGCTTCGGGAAAGACGAGGGAGATCCAGGTTGATTTCCCCGTCCCGCGAGGACCGAAGAGGAAAAAACTGCCTTCAATTCTCGGCAAAAATCGACTTATAATTTCCAATTTGCGACTCGTTTTGGAATCATTATGCCCATTTTTAATCCGAGTGTCAAGATCCGCTGTCCCGGGTTGACTAATCCCTATATATATTATAAGATTACTAAGATATATTTGGAAAGGAGCCTCTGATGAAGAAATACATGGTTCCCCGCGTCAGCCACTGCAAGAGCGGCTGCCAACGCGGATCCTGAGCAGGATCTAAAAAGGCTCTTTAGAATTCAAAGCCCGTCTTTTTCCCCGGGCAATAGTGAAAAGGACGGGCTTTTTTTGTGCTGCCACTCTGGACTGAGCGAGTCGTTTCCCTAAGCAGGCAGGTCATGGGGACGGCTTTAGGAAATCCGCGCTATTTTCGTCCGGCGGTATCCCGTCGGGCGGCGTATGCCCCGCCGGGTGCCTGGAGGAGCCACTTCCAGAGCGGCAGCAACTGGACCTTGGCTTTCTTGAACGTGTCCTCCCCTTCCAGGTCGTCGGTCAAGACCAGAAGCCGGCGGCAGCGGAGTTCCTCGGACGCCTTAATCAGGGCGCCGAGCTCCCGCTCTTTTTTACCCATTTCGGCGAAGGAACGACAGACCTGGATGAGCTCTGTTATCCTCGGTCCCGTCTTGATACAGAAATCGACCTCCGCCCCGCAGGGATCCCGCCAATAGTAAATATCTCCCTCGCCCCAATACGCCTTGCGGCGCAGGAGCTCCACCGCCACCAGGTTCTCATCGAGATGCCCCTGGTCTTCCGAGATCCGGAAGGCCGTTGCCGCAACCAACCCAGGGTCAATGCCGTAGATCTTCCGGGGCGAAATCAGCTGCTGTTTCAACTTGAAGGAGAAACGCTCGACGGTGAAAAACAGGTAACCGGCCAGGAGATAATCGACGAATTTCTTGACAGTATGGACATCTTTGATCTGGACGGCCGCCTTGAGCCGCGAATAGGAAAACTCCCGGCTGTATTGAGCAGAGAGAAGCCTGGCGATTTCGCGAAAGGCCACCGACTTGCGGAGTTTGAACCGCAGAATGATATCCTTGTGAAGGATGTCCTCATAAAGCGTCTTCAGGATCGCCCGGCCGAACTTGAAGACCTCCGGAAAGCCGCCGTCGCGCCGGTACGCGTCCAAGTCCCGGCGGAGCGCGGCCTCCTGTGCGGTCGTCAGGATTGCGGCCGGCGGCGGCCCGCCGCGCCGGTCGAGGAATTCCCGAAAAGAGAACGGAAGCAAGGTGAAGTCGAGATGTCTCCCGGTGAGCCGGCTGGCCAACTCACCCGCCAGGAGCCTCGCGTTCGACCCGGTAACGATCACCCGCTTCGTCCGACGCAACCTACCGACAAAAAGCTCCCAACCGGGGATATTTTGAATCTCATCCAGGACGAAGGTATCCAATTCGCCGTGGATTTCGTAAAGCGTTTCCAGGACCAGATTGAGGTCCGGACCGGTCAGGCTGAGGCGTTCATCATCGAAGTTGAGGTAGCCGGACTTTCTTTCCTTGACCGCCGACAGCGCGAGCGTTGATTTGCCGGCCCGGCGGGGGCCCATGATCACGACGGCATTGGGATGTCGCAGGGCCTGTTCTATGTCCAGTTCGCGTCGGACAATCCGCTCACTTCGAAAAAGATGCTCGACCTCTTCGCTTTGTTCGATAATGATGCGCTTGAGATCTTGTTTGTCCATGAAAATTTCCTAATCACACACTTTTTCCATTTATGTGTGATTATTAATCACATTATTGAGAAAAGCAGTTTCTCTGTCAAGAAGAATTTATTGAGTGAATCCGGCTTCTCCTTGAGGCTGGGCAGGGAGCCCGACGGGTTTCTTATGTTTGGGAGCGGGCGATCCGGCGGATGATCGACGAGCTGGAGTGCCCCGCATAGTAGCGGATGCGGGCGACCCGGCCGCCGGCCGCCTCGACCTCGGCCCGGCCGACGATCTCGTTCGGTCCCCAATCGCCGCCCTTGACCAGGACATCGGGCAGCAGCGCCGCGATTATCTTCTGCGGTGTCGGTTCGCCGAACGAAGTCAGATAATCGATGTCGGCGACCGCGGCCAGGATCTCGAACCTCTCCCTCAAAGGGAAGATGGGCCGTGTCGGCCCCTTGAGACGGCGGACCGAGGCGTCACTGTTGAGGGCGACAATGAGAATGTCCCCCTTCTTCCTGGCTTCGTGGAAAAGCCGCACATGCCCGCCGTGAAGGAGGTCGAAACAGCCGTTGGTGAAGACGACTTTCTTGCCCTGCCGCCTGAGTCGGGCCCGGACGGCCACGAGTTTGTCGAGGGCGAAAGCCTTTCCCATTTCTCTTCTCATCCCACCCGTCCCCGCGGCTTGATGCCTATCCCCGGCGAAAAACTCCAGCCGTGGGCGAGCCTTCCGATACCAACGTCCTGGCAGGTCGAAGAGACCAGGAAAGAGTAAAGGTTCCGGTGATAGTCGTACGGATAACCGTCCCTCTTGTGGACGGCGACATCCAGATAGTAAGTGCCGTTGATCAAGCTCAGCTTTTCGATCCGGCAGACCACCCTCCCCTCACCCCGCAGGGAGACCGGCTCGTAATCTTCGATGTGGGTGTTGGTTCCGTAACAGCAGATGCCCTGGGAGTTGAAAACCCCGATGCCGAAGACGAAATCATCGGCCGGCTCATGGGCGATAACATCCATCTCGATGGCCAGGCTTTCTTCAGGAGAAAAGACGTGCTTCTCTTCCCCCCGGATATTTTTCAGGACGACGCGGGCGATCTCGATCTCCCGCTTTCCCCAGCGGTTCTCCCGCCGTTCGTCCTGGTCCGTCTGCCCCGCGGGCGCCTCCTGCTGCCGGCGCTCGAAACTCCGCTCCTGCTTCTCCGCGACGTCCTGGAGATAGGCGTCGACGATCCGCACCGGGTCCCCGATCTGCTGAACCCGGCCGTTCTTGAGCCAGGCCACCCGGTCGCAGATCTTACCGACGGTGTTCAGGTCGTGGCTGACGAACAGGATGGTCTTCTGGCGGCGCCGGAAGTCGTCGATGCGGTCAAGGCACTTGGGCACGAAAGCGGCGTCGCCGACGGCCAGGACCTCGTCGATGAGCAGGATCTCCGGGTTGACGTTGATGGCGATGGCAAAACCGAGCCTCATGTACATGCCGGACGAATACGTCTTGACCGGGGCGTCGATGAACTCCTCGAGTTCGGCGAAGGCGACGATATCATCGAATTTGGCGCTGATCTCCTTTTTCGAGAGCCCCAGCATGATGCCGTTGATGAAGACATTCTCCCGGCCCGTGATCTCCGGGTGGAACCCGGCCCCGAGCTCGATCAGGGCGGAGATCTTCCCTTGAGTCCGGACCTCGCCCCGGGTGGGCTTGGCGATGCCGGCGATGAGCTTGAGCAAGGTGCTTTTTCCCGATCCGTTCTCGCCGATGACTCCGAAGGTCTGGCCCTTCTCCACCGAAAGAGTGACGTCGTCGAGAGCGGTCACGAGTTCATCCGGCCGGAGGGACCCGAAGAGATCGCCTTTGACCAGGGCGCTCTTGAACGTCTGGAAGCGATGCCGGGCGGAGTATTTCTGGTACATCCGGGAGACGTGGTCGACCTCGATGGGGTGCACTCAGACCTCCTCGGGGAAGGAATCGCGCAACCGGTCGAAGATCATATAGCCGATGACGAAAAGGACCAGGGAAACGATGAAGGTCACGCCGAGGCGCTTCCAGGGAAGCAGGCTGCCGTAGTACAGGCTGTATTGGTACCCCTGGATAATATGGGTCATCGGGTTGAGGTTGAGCATGAGGCGAAGGGCGCTCGATTTCTGGATGCTGGGGAAACTCATCGCGTAGATGATGGGGGAGGCGAAAAACCAGAAAGTCAGCAGGTTGGACAGGATGTCCTTGATGTCCCGGAAATGAACGGTCAGGGACGAGATGATCAAGCTGAACCCGAGGGTGAAAACGTACTGGACAAAGACAACGACGGGCAGGAACAGGGCGTAGGGGGTGAGCGGTCTCCCCATGACCAGGATGAAAAGAAAGAGGATGGGCAGCCCGAAGAAGAAATGGATCATATTGCTGGTCACGGTAACCACGGGGAGGACCTCGGCCGGGAAGAGGATCTTCTTGAGCAGGTTCCCGTTGATCATCAGGACATTGGCCGATTCCAGCATCGACGAAGAGAACCAGTGCCAGGGCAGGATGCCGCAGAAAAGATAGAGAGCGTAGACCATGGGGTTGGACTCGAAGGCCGGGTCGCGGGGGTTGATGATCAGTCCGAAAACGGCCGTATAGACGATCATGAGCAGGAGGGGGTTGAAAAAGGACCAGAGGAACCCTAGCACGGTCCCCCGGTAACGCGCCTTGAGCTCCCGGACGACCAGGTTCTGGACAAGCACGCGGTACTTGTAAAGCTCCTTCAGGTTCCTAATAATCCGGGCCACGGTCCTCTCCAGCAAAGATCGCTTTCACTTCCGGCGAGTATTCCCCGTTATCTTCATAGAGCCAGAGCGGCGGAAGGACCCTTTGAGAAGGCGTTTCGAAACGGCACTCGGACAGGAACCAGCGCGCCGGTTCCCCTCGTCGCGAATGGACAAGGCGCAGGGTTTTCATCTTCAATCCGGCCTTCTCCAGCGCCATATCGAAATCTCCTCTCCTCTTGACCGGGAAGATGAAACAGGCCCGGCCATCCCTTTCCAGGACCCTTCCGGCGGTCCGCATTATATCAAAAATATCCCCTTTAATCTCATGCTTGGCGATGGATCTTTCCTCGGAGCAGCTGAGATGCCCCCCCCTGCCCTTGATATACGGAGGGTTGGAAAAGACGAGGTCGAACCTCTCCTTGGGCTCAAAAGCCCTGAAATCCTGCTCCAGCACCAGGATTCTTTCCTTAAGTCGATTGAGGGCGACATTGCGGCGGGCCAGGTCGGCCAGGCCGGGCTGGACCTCCAGGCAGACGATCCGCCGGAAAGGCTTCCGGCTGAGAAGAAGCGAGATAATGCCGTTGCCTGCGCCCAGTTCGAGCAGCCTGTCGCCCGGCCGGGTGCGGATGAAATCGGCCAGAAGGGGAGCGTCTACGGAAAAGCGGTATCCCCGCTTCTTTTGAAGGAGGAGGACGCGGCCGTGGTAGAACGAATCGAGGGTTTCATCCTCGCCGGGCGAGGGCTCACTCCTCTTCATCTTGGCTCAGCTCGGCAAACACGACCACGAGCCCTGGGCCGACTTCTGCGTATCCGCCCCGGACCGGGAATGATTCCGCCGTCTGTCCCGCCCTGTAGGTCACCAGGCCCGGGCCCAGCGCCGTGAAGAGCTCCCGATGTCCCGGAAGGATCCCCAGGTATCCCTCGAGGCCCGGGATGCTCACTTCATCGACCTCCAAGTCGGCCAGGAGGCTCCGAGAAGTGATGACCCTGAGCCGGAGCGAGGAGGGGAGGTCCCGGTTCATGAGGCCTGCAACTCCTCTGCCCGCTGAACCACTTCCTCGATTGGCCCCGCCATATAGAAGGCCTGCTCGGGCTTGTCGTCGTGCAAACCGTCGACAATCTCTTTAAATCCGCGAACTGTTTCTTCTATGGACACATATTTGCCCGGCCGGCCGGTGAATTCGACCGCGACATGGAAAGGCTGGGAGAGGAAACGCTGGATCTTGCGGGCCCGGGCGACGACAAGCTTGTCCTCGTCCGAAAGCTCCTCGATGCCGAGGATGGCGATGATGTCCTGGAGGTCCTTGTATCTCTGCAGGACCTCCTTGACCCGCTTGGCCACAGTGTAATGGGCTTCTCCGATGATGCGAGGGTCCAGGATCCGGGAAAACGAATTCAGCGGATCGACGGCCGGATAAATGCCGATATCGGTCAGAGCGCGAGAGAGGTTGGTGGAGGCATCGAGATGGGAAAACGTCGTCGCCGGCGCCGGGTCGGTGAAATCATCGGCCGGGACGTAGATGGCCTGGACGGAGGTGATGGACCCCTTCTTTGTGGAGGTGATCCGCTCTTCCAGCTCGCCGAGCTCAGTCGCCAGGTTGGGCTGGTATCCGACCGCCGAGGGCATCCGGCCGAGGAGAGCCGAGACCTCGGAGCCCGCCTGGGTGAAGCGGAAGATGTTGTCGATGAACAGGAGGATATCCTGGTTCATCTCGTCGCGGAAATACTCGGCCACGGAGAGCGCCGCCAGAGCGACGCGGAGCCTGGCCCCGGGAGGCTCGGTCATTTGCCCATAGATCAGTGAGGTTTTGTCGATGACCCCCGACTGCTTCATCTCCAGCCAGAGGTCGTTGCCTTCCCGCGTCCTTTCCCCCACTCCGGCGAAGACGGAGTAGCCGCCGTGCTTCTTGGCCACGTTGTGGATCAACTCCTGGATGATGACCGTCTTGCCCACACCCGCCCCCCCAAAAAGGCCTATCTTCCCGCCTTTGAGGAACGGCTGGATAAGGTCGATGACCTTGATTCCGGTCTCGAACATCTCCATCTTCGTGCTCTGCTCCTCGAGAGACGGAGGCAACCGATGGATGGGATATCTCTTCGTCGCCTTGATGGGGCCCTTATGGTCCACGGGCTCGCCGATGACATTGAGCACGCGGCCGAGCGTCCCCTCCCCCACCGGCACGTCGATCGGGCCTTCCCGGTCGATAGCGGTCATGCCGCGAGCCAGGCCGTCGGTCGGATGCATGGATACGCAACGCACCTTGTCCTCACCGATGTGTTGCTCCACCTCCACGATGATATCCACGGGGATGGGCGTCTCAAACCCTTCGCTGGTGATCCGGAGGGCATTGTAGATTTCCGGCAGCTCCATGTCCTTGAACTCGACGTCCACCACGGGCCCGATGATTTCGACGACCCGGCCGATTCGACGGCCCTTGCTCTCGTTGGTCATGGCATTTTCTCCTATTTGGCCAGGGCTTCCACCGCCGTCATGATTTCCAGCAGTTCCTTGGTGATGGAGGCCTGCCGGATCTTGTTGAGGACAAGGATTAAATCGTTGATCAGCTCCTCGGCGTTCTTGGTGGCATTCTCCATGGCCATCATCCGGGCCGCCTGCTCGGCGGCCAGGGATTCAAAGAAGCAATGGTACACCTGCGTCTCTACGTAGAGCGGCAGGAGCGACCGCAGCAGCCGCTCCGGGTCCGGCTCCCAATCCGGAGGATAGGAGACTTGGGCAGCCTCGCTTTCCGTTTCGGAGATCGGGAGCAGGCGCGTGATGGTCAAGCGCGGTGAGAGGATCGATTTGAACTCATTGTAGATCAAGTAGACGGCGTCCGCCCGGAAAAAGGTGTACTGCCGGATCAAAAAATAGGCCATATCCTTCAGCTCCCGGAGGCCGAGCTTATCCACCTTTCCGGCGTAAGCCCGGTGGACGGCGAACCGCTGCTTCTTGAAGGAATTGACCGCCTTCTTGCCCACGAGGACCAGCCCGGGATCGCAGTGAGACGATTTATCCTGGAGAAAGGCGTGGGCTCTGGCCAGCAGGTTGGAGTTGAACGCCCCACAGAGCCCCTTGTCGGAACTGATTATCAGGACCTCGATCTTTTTTTCTTCCCTCCGGTCGAGCAGAGGCGACGCCTGACGGCCGGCCCAGGAAGCGATTTTTTCCAACAGGTCAGGCAGGTCGTGCCACTGCGGCCGCCCCTCCAGGACCGTGCGCTGGGCCTTCTTGAATTTGGCCGTCGATACGGTCTTCATCGCCTGGGTGATCTGCTGGGTGTTCTGGACGCTCTTGATGCGGCGTCGGAGGTCGATAAGGGCCGGCATATTATTCTTCTTTTATGAACCGGGCGTTAAACTCCTGCAGGGCTGCGGCGATCGCTCCGTCCAAGGCCGCATCGATGGTCTTTTTCTCGGCGATCTGGCGGAGGACGTCCGGCCGCTCCCTTTCCATGAAAGAGTAAAGCTCGCTCTCGTACTGCCTTATCCGCTTGACCGGGAGTTCGTCCAGGAATCCCCGGTGCCCCGCATAGATAATCAGGATCTGCTTCTCAACGGGAAAAGGGACATATTGATCCTGTTTTAACACCTCTGTCAGCCGCTGCCCTCTTTCCAGTTGGGCTTGGCTGGCCCGGTCAAGCTCGGTGCCGAACTGGGCGAAAGTCACCAGGTCCCGGTACTGGGCCAGATCGAGCCGCAGCTTCCCGGCCACCTGCTTCATGGCCTTGACCTGGGCGTTGCCCCCGACCCGAGAAACCGAGATGCCGACGTTGATGGCCGGACGGATGCCTGCGTTGAACAGCTCCTGCTCGAGGTAGATCTGACCGTCGGTTATGGAGATGACGTTGGTCGGGATATATCCCGAAACATCGCCGGCCTGGGTCTCGATGATCGGCAGAGCCGTCAGGCTCCCGCCTCCATGCTCATCGTTGAGTTTGGCCGCCCGCTCGAGGAGCCGGGAGTGAAGGTAGAAGACGTCTCCCGGGAAGGCCTCGCGTCCCGGCGGCCGGCGCAGGAGAAGTGAAATCTCGCGATAGGCCGCGGCATGTTTTGACAGGTCGTCGTAGACCAGCAGAGCGTGCTGTCCCTTGTCGCGGAAATACTCCCCCATGGCGCAGCCGCTGTAAGGAGCCAGGTATTGGAGCGGTGAGGGATCACTGGCGGAAGCCGCGACCACGATCGTGTAGTCCATGGCTCCGTAATCCTCCAGGATCTTGACGATATAAGCGACGGTCGAATTCTTCTGTCCGATAGCCACATAGATGCAGGTGACGCCGGTATCCTTTTGGTTGAGGATGGTGTCGATGGCGATAGCGGTCTTGCCGGTTTGGCGGTCGCCGATGATAAGCTCCCGCTGGCCGCGGCCGATCGGGATCATGGCATCGATGGCCTTGATCCCTGTCTGCAGCGGCTCCCGGACAGGAAGACGATCCACGACTCCCGGGGCCAGGCATTCGACGTACATATGCGTATCAGTCCGGACCGGCCCTTTGCCGTCCAGGGGCAGGCCCAGCGGATTGAGGACTCGGCCGACAAGGGCGGGCCCGGCCGGTACCTGCATGATGCGGTGGGTCCGGCGGACGAGATCACCCTCCTTGACCAGATGACTCTCCCCGAGGAGGACGGCGCCGACGCTCTCCTCCTCGAGGTTCAGGGCAAGACCGACGACTTCGCGCGGAAACTCGAGCAGCTCGTTGTACATGACCCGGTCGAGACCGTGGATGCGGGCAATCCCGTCGCCCACCGAAGTAACGGTTCCGACCTCGCGGATGTCGATCTCTGTCTCATAGCCTTCGATCTGCTGTTGAATGATCCTGGTGATTTCATCGGCCTTGATGTCCATGGCGCATCCTACCCTTCTGAAATTTTCTGCTTAATCCTCTCCAGATGCCCCCTCAGGGAGGCATCGTAGATGATGTTCCCTTTCTGCAATGAAAACCCGGCCACGAGCCCGGGGTCGATCGAGTAACGCAGATCGACCGGCCGGCCCTCCAATCGCTCTAACTCAGCCTTCAGCTTTTTCCTTTGGGCGTCGGCGAGGGCCACAACGGAACTGACCTCGAACGTGGTCACGCTGTGGCGCTCGTTCCAGACGACCGGGAGCGAGTCCAGCACGTCTCCCAGGAGGTCAAGCCGCTTGTGGTCGACGAGGAGGAGGATGAAACGCGAGGTCTTGCCGGTGAAGCCCGACTTCGTCAGGACGTCCCTGATGATCTGCGCCTTTGTCCGCGCGTCCACAAAGGGGTTGTCCAGAGTCGCTTTGAGGACGCTGTGGGCGGAGACGAGCTCCCGGAACTCGGCCAGTTCACGGCTGACGGCGGCGTACTCGGATTCATCCCTGAGCGCACCCACCAATCCCTGGGTGTATCGTTTAACGAGAATGCGGTTCTTCATACAGGGTTTCCAGACTGCGGATGGATTCGTCGATAAGACGGGAATGGAGCTCCGGCGTCAGGCGCCGTTCAATGTTCACCCTGGCCAGGGAGACCGCCGTCTCGGCCGCCCGCTCCCTGAGCTCAGCCCTGGCGGATTGGGCAAGGGCCTGGATCTCCTGGGCCGCGAACGACCTGATCTTCTCCGATTCCTGCCGGGCCAGAGCCAGGGTTCGCTCTTTCTCCCACCTCCCCGCTTCTTCGCCGTCGCTCTTTATTTTCCGGACCTCCTGCTCCAGTGTCTCCATCCGTTCCTGGAGCGATTCAAGCCTTTCTTCTGCGTCCGTTTTGGCCTTCACGGTTTCCTTGATAGTCATTTCCACGGAGAGGCCGATCTCGGCCAGGAATTTCCGGAGCGGTTTGGCCAGCAGAAAGCCCAGGCCTCCGAAGAGAATGACGAAGTTGACGGTTTTTCCCAGGAGACCGGTGAGCGGCGAGACGTGGGATTCGTCAGCCGAAGAAAAGCCCAGCCAAAAAGGCAGGAGCAAAAGGAGGAGAGCGGCGGGCCTTTTTAGATGGGGCATCAATTCACCAGCTTTTTCTCGATCCGGCCGGCCAGCGCCGCCGTCTGGGACTCGAGCTCACGGTTGAGCTCTTGGACGCTCTCCTGGAGGTCAGCCCTGGCCTGCTCAACTTGGAGGCGACACTCGGCATTCACATCAGCGATCAGGCGGCTTCTTTCTGTCTGAGCGTCCGCTGCGAGCGAGGTCCGGACGTTCTCGGCCGCGATCCTGGCCTCCTTGAGCGCCTGATCGACCTGCCGGGCGCTCTCCTCATAAGCTTCGATGGCCTTCTCAAAAGCCTCTTTATTTTCGCGAATGACTTTTTCCCGGGCGTCCCGGACCCGGCGGACGGGGTTGAAAAAAAGCTTGGTGAGGGCGAAAAGAAGGACCCAGACTATCAGGAAGACGATGATGACGTTGCCATCTAAAGAGAGCATTTTATTGCGACTCAGCCGATCAACGGAATGGCAAAATTTACCATTTTCCCCTCAATAAATCAAGAAAAGCCCCGGGGAAAACGCCGCTTGACCTCTCCTACAAGATACAAGGAGCCCGTGATCAGGACGGAACCTCCGCGAGGAGTCATCCTTATCGCTTTTTGAACGGCCTTTTTCAGATCCGGTTCCAGAAAGGTCTCTTTTCGACGGACCGGTGCCAGGGAATAGACCATTTCCGGGCTGGCCGACCGGGGCATAGGGGTCGCCGTGAGGAAGATCTTGTCGGCCAGGGGAAAGAGTGCCGCGGTAACCCGGCGGATGCTCTTGTCCTTCATGATGCCGAAGACAAGGGTGATCGGCCGGGGCAGGAAATCGCGGGCATAAGCGGCGACTACCCGGGCTCCCGGCTCGTTGTGAGCTCCATCCAGAACAACGCGGGGACGCCGGGCGACGTCTTCCAGCCGGCCCTCCCAATCAGCTTCCCTGATCCCCCGGATTATATGGCGCTTCTCAAGCCGCCTCCAGCCGCGGCTGATCTCGAGAGCGGCGGCAATGGCCACGGCCGCATTCCGGCCCTGGTGCTCCCCCGGCAATTTGGGACTAAAGACATAATGATCGCCTTCGTAGCGGAAGGAAAATCGAAATCCGGTTTTCTGTCTCCGGGCCAGCAAGGCTCCGGGTTCATCAAAAACAGCGTGCATCGGCGCTCCCAGTTCCTTGGTTCGCCGCCTTATTACCCTTCGGGCAACCCCCGGAGGCAATCCGCAGATCAAGGGAACGCCCGGTTTGATTATCCCGGCCTTCTCGAAGGCGATCTGGGCCAGCGTCCGGCCAAGAAATTCTTGATGATCCAGGCCGACGGTCGTAATCACCGAAACCAGAGGCGTCACTACGTTGGTGGCGTCCAGCCGTCCTCCCATCCCCACTTCGAGGACGGCGATGTCCACTTTTTTTTCGCGAAAATAGAGAAGAGCAAGAATGGTCAGTATCTCGAAGTACGTCGGCGGGGATTCCAGCTTTCCCGCGGCGATGAGCTCAAGGATCAGTGTCTTGAGGCGGCCGAGCAGGCGGCAAAAATGGCGGCGGGGAATGGGCTGATCGCCGATTCTGAATCTCTCCTCGATGCGGATCAAATGGGGCGACGTGTACAGGCCCGTGCGGAAACCGTGCCGGGAGAGGACGCCGGCCAGCATGGCACAGACCGAGCCCTTTCCATTCGTCCCGGCTACCAGGACCGACGGATAAGCGAGATGGGGATCGTCGAGCGCTGCGAGGACCGTGCGGACGTTATGCAGGCCGAACTTGACTCCGGATTCGAGAACCTCCTGGAGGTACCTCTGGCACTCCCCAAAGTTCATAGATGCCTGTTGAGGAAGAGGCGGAGGGCCCGGATGAGATAGCTTCGGAGAGCCTTGCGTTCGACGACATCGTCCAGGAGGCCGTGCTGGAGCAGAAACTCCGAGCGCTGGAAGCCCTTGGGGAGCTTTTCCTTGATGGTCTGTTCGATGACCCGCGGCCCGGCAAACCCGATCAGGGCGTTGGGCTCGCCGATGTTGATGTCGCCGAGCATAGCATAGCTCGCGGTTGTGCCTCCCGTCGTGGGGTCGGCGATCACGGAAATGAAGGGGAGGCGGGCTTGGCCTAACCGCGCCAGGGCGGAGCTCGTCTTCATCAGCTGCATCAGCGACAGGGCTCCTTCCTGCATCCGGGCGCCCCCGGAAGTTGAGATGATGATCAGGGGCAGTTTTTCGCGTGTCGCCCGCTCGATGGCCCGGGTGATCTTCTCGCCGACGACCGAACCCATGCTTCCACCCATGAAGGCGAACTCCATGGCCGAAACGATCGTCTCAATCCCACCGATTTTCCCCTGGGTATTGAGCACGGCTTCGGCCAGCCCGGTCTTCTTTTGGCTCTCCTTAAGCCGATCGGAGTACTTCCGGGTATCCTGGAAATGGAGCGCGTCTACGGGAAAGATCCCCTCGTCGAGGAGCGCATACTTCCCCTCATCGAACAAAATCCCCAGCCTTTCCCCGGCGGAAAGACGGAAATGGAAACCGCAGGAGGGACAGACATAAATATTTTCCAGAATGTCCTGCTTATACAGAATGCGCTGGCAGTTATTGCAGCGGGTCCACAGGTTTTCAGTCATTTATTTCGATCCGTCGATATCTTCCCGGGACGGGGCCCCTAACGGCCGCACCTTATCCCTTGTCCTTCTCCAATACCTGGGTCTTGATACGCTTGGAGAGAGTCCCGATCACCTGATCGGAACTGGGCAGGTCCTCCTCGATCTCCTCTTCTTCAGAGAGAAGGTTCATGACCGCGCGCAGCAATTTTTCCTTGTCCACGGGCTTCTCCAGATAATCGGCCGCGCCGAACGACGACAGGGCCTCCATCCTGTACTGAGGCCCCCGGTAAAGCCCGGTGACGATGATGACCGGCACCCGGCCGTGCGTCTCCTCGGAGATCCTCTTGGTCAGGTCGAACCCGTGGATTTTTGGCAGGATGGCTTCAAGAACGACGACGTCCGGTTTTTCCTCCTTGAATTTTTCGTAGGCTATCTGGCCGTCGGAGGCCCGGATGATCTGGAAACGATAGGGCTCGAAGATTGCGGCGAGGGACTCCAGGCTGGCGGCGTCATAGTCCACGATCAGGATTTTCTTGTCGGTCATCGGAGATGGACTGATTTTAGCCCAAACCTCTTCCCGGCGTCAAGGAAGGCTCGGGGTAGATAGTTCGAAGTACGCTGATT
>CAYGXD010000082.1:0-15963 GCA_964353705.1 uncultured Eubacteriales bacterium
ATGATCTCCTTGAAGGGCAGCAGGTCTTTGTATTTATCGATGATCGGCAGGATCGTGTCCTTGCGCACGATATCGACCTTGTTGATGAGGAGGAAAAGGGGAGTGGTGACCTTGCGCAGCGTCTCAATGACGAACTCGTCTCCGTGTCCGTACCTCTCGCCGGCGTCCACGATCAGGCAGAGCACGTCGGCCGTTTCCAGCGCCGAATTGACGAAATGCATCATCCGCCTGTTCAGCGTGTGGAGCGGCCTGTGGATGCCGGGGTTGTCGATGAAAACGATCTGCCCGGCCCCGGTTGTCTTAATCCCCAGGATGCTGATCCGCGTCGTCTGCGGCTTATCGGAGATGATGGCGATCTTTTGTCCGAGAAGCGCATTGAGCAGCGTCGATTTGCCGACATTCGGCCGGCCGATGAGGGCCACGTACCCGACTTTCATTTCTTGCTTTTCTCCCCGCCGGTCCCCGGTCCGGCCGCCGCCCTGACCTTTACCTTCTTGATCCTCTTCTGGTCGACGTCCAGGATCTCGAACGAGAGACCCTTGATCTCGAAGGTCTCCCCGCGCTTGGGAAGCCTCCCGAGATGGTGGCCGATGAGCCCGCTCACGGTCATGAAGTTGTCCGCGGCCACGTCCTTATCGAACCTCTTCTCGATTTCATCGATACTGACGTTGCCGGAGAAGAGGTATTCCGAGGGCCCCACTTCCGTAATGGGGACCTCCTCGTCCTGGTCATATTCATCCTGGATCTCACCCACGATCTCCTCGACCAAGTCCTCCATGGTGACGAGGCCGGCGACGCCGCCGTGCTCATCGACGACCAGGGCCATTTTCTGCATCCGTTTCTTGAATTCCTTGAGGAGTTGGGCGACCTTCATCGATTCCGGTACGAAATAGGCCGCCCGGATGATCGGCTCGATGGGCTGGTCCTGGTGAGCGTCCGTCGAGTAGGCGAGAATGTCCTTGGCGATCACCACACCCTCGATATTGTCGATCCGTTCCCTGTAGACGGGGATGCGCGAATATTTTTCTGCCTGTATGAGATCCCGCAGCGCCCCAAAAGTGGCTTCCCGGCTGATGCAGATCATGTTCATCCGGGGGGTCATGATCTCCTTAACGAGCGTATCGCCGAACTCGACAACGCTCTTGAGGAGGGCTCCCTCGTGCTCCTCGATGATGCCCTCCTCGGTGGCCTCGTCGATGAATGTCTCGATCTCCTCCTCGGAGGCCTCATGGATCTCGTCCTCAATCTGCTTCGCCTCGATCTTCCGGAGCAGGAGGATCAGGGGGGAGGCGATCCAGTGGACGAGCCTGAAGGAGGGAAGGAAAAAACCGATGACCCCCTTCTTGTCGAGTGAGTTCAGGAGCCGCGGGAGGTAATCGAAGAAGATGAAGAAGACGGCCAGCGACCCTAGAAAGAGCCAGACCGGCCAGTGCGCGATCCGGGGCACGGGCCGCGACAGGTCGATCAGGAAGGCGATGATGAAGATGACCCTCAGGCTCTCCACGGCGATCCGCGTCTCGTCGTAGACGTCGAGCGTCCTTTCCCTGAATTCCTTGTCATTGTCCTCGAGGAACCGGCTCAACGAAATCTTGGAAAAAGTGCTCAGGGAGGCGTGAAAGAGCGAGAGCAGGAAGGCGACGAGGAAGAGAACGGCCAGGCCGGCCCAAGACCAGAAACCCGCCGTCATCCTCTCAGACTCCCTTCTCCAAGGCTTCCCGCATCCGGACTTCCTCCTTTTCTATCCCTCTCCCGTGATCGAACCCGGCGAGGTGCAGGAACCCGTGGACGGTCAAGTCGAGGAGCTCCGTCTCCAGCCCATGTTCCTCGGTGAAGCACTGTCTAAAGGCCTGCGGCACCGAGATGACGATGTCGCCGAGATGAGGTTTCCCAACCGCGGCCTGGCCTCCGCCGGGGAAGCTGAGGACGTCGGTCGGACCTTTCCTCTTCATAAACTTCCTGTTGAGCCGGGTGATCGTCCGGGTCTCCACGAAGGCCAGGGTAACGTCGGAATCATCGAGACCGTATTGCTCGGCCAGCCGGGCCAGCAGCCGGCCGAACTTCCTCCGGTCGATCCAGTATCTAGGCTGGAGGTTCAGGACCTCGATCATTCGTCTTTTTCCCGTTGGCCGGCGTTTTCTTTTTTTTTATCTCGAAGTCAAACCCCGGGTACTGAATCCGGGGATGGTAGATGGCGTAAAGGGTCGTGTGGAAGGATAGGGCGATGGCCCGGAGCTCCCGCAGCGAAAAATCGCAGTCGTCGAGCTGGCCGTCCTGGAGGTAGTTCTCGAAAATCTCCATGATCAGGCGCTTCAGGCTCTCTCTTGAGGGCGACTTGAGGCTCCGGGAGGCGGCCTCCACGGAGTCAGCCAGCATGATCAGGGCGGCTTCCTTGCTCTGGGGCGGCGGTCCCGGATAGCGGTAATTCTCCTCCTCGATCTTCTGCATCTCCGGGTTGTAGACTTCCTTTGCCTTGTGGTAGAAGTACCGGACCAGCGAGCTCCCGTGATGCTGCTCGACGATCTCCCTGATCTTCTTGGGGAGCTTCAGTTTCTTGGCGGCTTCGGCCCCTTCCTTGACGTGATTGATGATGACGAGCGAGCTGAGGCTCGGGGTCATGTCCTTGTGGAGGTCGGGATTCCGGCTGATATTCTCGATAAAGTACTCGGGCCGCTTCACCTTCCCGATATCGTGGTAGAGGGCTCCGGCCTTGACCAGCATCGCGTCCAGGCCTAATTCCTCGGCGGCCTTCTCCGCCAGGGTGCCGACGACAAGCGAATGATGGTAGGACCCGGGCGCCTCCTCGGCCATCTGCCGGAAGACGGGCAGGTCCGAGTTGGTGAGCTCGAGAAGCTTGGTCTGGGTGATGAACCCGAAGACATTCTCGAAAATGGGAAGAAGAACGAAAGCCAGGGCCGCGCTCAGGGCCCCGCCCAGCAGGCCCATGCTGGCTTCGGCGGCGACCGCGCCCGGCCCGCCGATCTTCTCCCGGATAAGTTCCAGCGTGATGATCAAGAAGACGTTGATCGGGGCGACGACGAAAAGCCCGGTGCGCAGCGTCGAGGTGCGTCTTCGTTTCCCGTAGTACCGGATGCCGTAGACCGCGGCCAGCCCGCCGACGAAGGAGAAGAGCATGAGCTGGAAATTGCCCTGGAACATGTACCCGACCAGCAGGCTGTTGAGGATGGCGAAGATCAGGGTGACGGTGTTATTCGTCAGGAAGGCGAAGATGATGACGCCGAACTGGTAGGGGAAGGCGAACCTGAAGACTTCGACATCGGTCAGGACGGGCTGCCGGGCAAACTGGCTGAAGAGGGTCGCCAATAGGGAAGACAGTTTGTAAGCGAGAAGCCCTAATATGAGCATTACGCCCATCATCACATAGATATTCAGAGCCGCCCGGAGCTTGAGCAGGGATTTCAGGTAATACCAAGCCGTGAGAAAGAAAAGTGCGAAAAGCAGGACCGTTCCGGCGAGATGGACGAGCCAGTCGCGCGCCTCCCTGAGGTTCTGGTTGATGATCGAGACCCACTTGAGGTCATCGGCCGTCGCTTCATCCCCTTTGCGGACGATGACCTTGCCTTTCTTTAACCGGAAGAAGGCTGTTTCCACCCGCGCCCGGGCGCGCATTTTCCTGGCCTCGGTCTCCGCCCTGTTGAAACTGACGTTCGGCCGGAGCAGGATTTCGGCGAGGCTGAGGAGGAGCCGCCTGCTGCGGGAGGAGATCTCGAGCTTCCCGACATCCGCGGCGAACCGTTGCCGGCCCTCCACGAGATCGAGTATCTCGTCCACCCGGATGGGCCGTTCGCTCCCCGGGCCCCGCATCAGGATCAGGCCTCTCTCCGTTTCCTTCCGGATAAAAAGGTTTTTAGAGGTGATGATGCCCTGGGAAGAGACCTTCCCGATCAGGCTGATCAGGGTCTCCTGGATCTCCGGGGAGAAATTTGATTTGACCAGGGAATCCAGCTCCTGGGGAGGTATCTCGAGGTCGAATTTCTCTGCGATCGCCTCTTGGAGCGCGGCCGTCCGGGCCGGAGCGGAGGTGCTCTTCAGCCACTCCCGGCCGAACTCGAAGAGCTGACGAATGCGCTCCTCGGCGTTCAGGAAGAAGTTCTCATCGAAAGTGTAGACGGGAAGGACGGCTTCCTCGGCCTCGGCCCTTCTTTCGGCCGTCGTTTCGGCATCCTCGATGCTGAGGTCGATCGGAGAGATGATGTCGGTCGAGGCGATCTCGCCCTCCTCGATCTTGGGCAGGGTGCGGGGGGGGACATAGGAAAGTAAATAAGAGAGCACGAGGACGAAGACGGCCAGAAAAAAAAACGGACTCTGAAAAAACCGCCGCCAGAAATGCCCTTTTTCCTTCCGGGCCGGAGCTTCCTCTTCGCCGTTTTTCTGGCGCGAGGAGGGTCCTTTGAACAGTTTCAGCCGCCGGAACGAAAAGAAATTCATCTCTATTTGCCGGGTTTCGGTTCGGCCCGGTCGTAGGCCTTGATGATCTTCTGGACCAGGGGATGGCGGACCACGTCTTTCTCGTTAAAGTGGATGAAGGCGATCTCCGGTATCGAGTCGAGGATCCGGAGGGCCTCCAAAACACCCGACTTCTTGGGCTGGGGGAGGTCGATCTGGGTGATGTCGGCCGTGACCACCACCTTGGAGCCTAAGCCGGCCCGGGTGAGCAGCATTTTCATCTGCTCCCTGGTGGTGTTCTGGGCCTCGTCGAGGATGATGAAGGAGTCGTTGAGGGTCCGTCCCCTCATGAAGGCGAGCGGCGCGATCTCGATGATGCCGCGCTCGATCAGGCGGTTGGCCTGGTCGGTCTGGGTGAGGTCGAAGAGGGCGTCGTAGAGGGGGCGGAGGTAAGGGTTGATCTTCTGGTACAGGTCGCCCGGCAGGAAGCCGAGCTTCTCGCCGGCTTCGACGGCCGGCCGGGTGAGGATGATGCGGTTGACCTGCTTCTCCTGGAGGAGGATCAGGGCCATGGCCATGGCCAGGTAGGTTTTGCCAGTGCCGGCCGGGCCGATGCCGAAAACCAGGTCGAAACCGCGTATGGCTTGGATGTAATCCTGCTGGTTGAGGCTCTTGGGGTTGACTGATTTTCGGGAGAGGCAGATGGCCTCGGCCGGGAAGTAGGACTCCAGGGCCTGGGGGTTACCGCCTTCGAGGAGGTCGAGGGCGATCAGAAAGTCTTCCTCCCGGAGGGAACCCCCCCGGCCCTCGATCTCGCTCATCTTCTCGAAATAGAGCTTGGCGAATTCGACCTTCTTGTGCGGGCCGTCCACGATCAGGCTGTCGCCCCGGATGGAGAGGTCCACCCCAAGGCGGCCCTCCAGCTTGCGGAGGTTCCGGTCGAGCACGCCGGAGAAGACGCTTGTCCGGACATAGGGGTGGGTGATCTTTTCCATTTCAAGAGGCGGGGGATGAATTTTCGGTCATATATTATTCATAATAGACATTAAAAGGAGGAAATTGTCAAGCAGGCAGGGGTCCTGTCACTCCGCGTCCCCGTCCGTCCTCGCTCCACCCATCCCCCCGTGGGGAACCCCTTCCGCTCCGGGCGTTGCGGGGACTGGCGTCGTGCCACCCCTGCCTGCTCGACATTTTCCCGGTATCGGGAGGAGCAGGTGTTGAAAAAAAGGCCTGTTTCGTATATAAATACTTGATACATGAGGCTGGGAGGATTGCCCAAGGCCCTCCCGCCTGAAGAGGAAACACCATGGAAAAAGAGTCGATGACCGTATCCATCCCCGCTTCCCTTTACAAGAAGATCGAGGAGACGATCAAGGGAACCGGCGATACCTCCGTTTCGGACTATATCGCCAAAGCACTGCGCGAAAAACTTGCCCAGGAAGAGAAAAAGGGAGAGTCCTTCAGCCAAGAGGACGAGGAGAAGGTCAAGGAACGACTGAAGGCCCTTGGCTATATCGATTGAAGCCCGGATTTTACCATATCCCAAGCTGCTGAACCGGAGGTACAGATGATCTCACCCCATGGCGGGAAGCTGGTTGACAGGGTCCTCGACGAAGAATGCCGGAAAGACATCCTGGCTGCGGCCCAGGCGCTGCCCAAGCTGAGGATTAACGACGAGTCGGTCTCCGACGTCGAGAATATCGCCACCGGCGTCTACTCTCCCCTCGAGGGATTCATTGGCAAGGCTGACTATCGGAACGTTCTCAATGAGATGCGCCTCCGGAGCGACCTCCCTTGGACGATCCCCATCGTCCTGGATGCCGCCGCCGAGGAGGCCGCCGGGCTCAAGGAAGGAAAGGATGTCCTTCTGGTGAACGAAAGCGGCCGGCCGGTGGCCGTCCTCCACCTGGAGGAAAAATTCGAATACAGCAAAGACGAGCTGGCCGAGAAGGTTTTTCTGACCATGGACCGGGCTCATCCCGGAGTGGCCAAGGTCGCGGGGATGAAGGATACTCTCCTGGCCGGGCCGCTTGACCTCCTCGAGGTCTCGCCGACGCCCTTTGACCGCTACAAGCTCAGCCCCAGGGAAACGCGGATCCTGTTCAGGGAAAAGGGCTGGAAAACGATCGTCGCCTTCCAGACCAGGAACACTCCGCATATTGGTCACGAATACGTGCAGAAGACGGCCCTGACCTTCACCGACGGCATTTTCGTCAACCCGGTCATCGGCCGGAAGAAAAAGGGCGATTTCAAGGACGAGGTCATCCTGGCTTCTTACGATGAGCTGATCAAACACTACTACCTCAAGGAAAGGGCCGTCATGGCCATCCTCCAGATGGAGATGCGCTACGCCGGTCCCCGGGAGGCCATTCACCACGCCATTGTCCGGAAGAATTTCGGCTGTACCCATATCATCATCGGCCGGGACCATGCGGGAGTCGGGACCTATTACCACCCCTACGCCGCCCAGGACATCTTCGAGGAGTTCCCTGACCTGGGGATCGCGCCTCTCTTTTTCCGGGCGTTCTACTTCTGCCGGAGATGCCAGTCGGTGGTGAATGAGAAGATCTGTCCCCATCCGCCGTCCGAGCAGATCCAGTTCAGCGGGACCAAGATCCGGGACCTCCTGGTCAAGGGCGAGGTTCCGCCCGCGGAGTTGATGCGGCCCGAGGTGGCCAAGGTCATCATGCAGTTTGAGAGCCCTTTTAACGAGTAAAAGCCGGAGAAAGCAAGACGAGAGAGGAGACAAGAGCAGATGGTTGAGAAGAAATGCTGTTCCCAGAAAGGATTCACCCTTTGGTTCACGGGACTGCCCTGTTCGGGAAAATCGGCGGTGGCGGATAAGGTCGCCGAAATCCTGAAGGGGAAAGGGATGCGGGTTGAACGGCTGGACGGGGACATCGTCCGGCAGGACCTGACCCGCGACCTGGGTTTCTCCCGGAAAGACCGCGACGAAAATATCCGGCGGGTCACATTTGTCTCCAAGCTCCTGACCCGGAACGGCGTCGCCGTGCTGACCTCTTTTATCTCACCCTACCGAGAGGTCAGGGCCCGCTCCCGGCAGGAGATCGGCGATTTCATCGAGGTCTATGCCAAGTGCTCCCTCGAGGAATGCATGCGCCGGGACGTCAAGGGGATGTACAAGAAAGCCATAAAAGGGGAGATCAAGGAGTTCACCGGTGTCTCCGACCCCTACGAGGAGCCCGAAAGCCCCGAGATCCTCCTGGAGACGGATAAGGAAACGCTCGAGGAGAGCGTCGGAATCGTTCTAAGGAGATTGGAGGAACTGGGATACCTTTGATTTCTTCCTAGGCAGGCCGACCATGAAGACCTATCTTGTTACGGGGGGCGCGGGTTTCATCGGCTCTCACCTGGCCGAAGAGTTGGTCCGGCGTGGAGAGAGAGTCCGGGTGCTGGATAATTTCATTACCGGCAAGCGGGAAAATCTGGCCCCATTCCGGAACTTCATCGAGCTCATGGAGGGAGACATCCGCGACCTGGAGACCTGCCGGAGGGCCCTCCGGGGCGTCGATTTTGTCCTCCACCAGGCCGCCCTTACATCTGTACCGCGTTCGGTTTCCGATCCTCTCCTCAATCATGAAATTAATATCAACGGGACGGCCAATCTCCTTTTGGCCTCCCATGAGGCCAAGGTCAAGAGATTCATCTTCGCCTCATCTGCTGCGGTCTATGGGGACAGTCAGGCCCTCCCTCTAAGGGAGGAAAACGAGGGAGTCCCGCTTTCGCCTTATGCTCTCAGCAAGCTGGTTGGGGAAAGATATTGCCGGCTTTTCTATCAGCTCTATGGATTGGAAACAGTATGCCTTCGCTATTTCAATGTTTTTGGCCCTCGCCAAGATCCGTTATCGGAGTACGCCACGGTCATCCCTCTTTTTGTGAATAAAATATTGGCCGAAGAGCGGCCCCAAATCTATGGCGACGGCGAGCAGTCCAGGGATTTTATTTTTGTGGCTGATGCCGTCGAAGCAAATATGGGGGCAATCGAGGCTTCTGACGAAGCCCTGGGCGATGTCTTTAACATCGCCGGCGGGGAGAGGACCACCGTCAACTCACTGGTGCATGAAATCAGCGATATTATGGGCATTTCCGTGATTCCCATTTATACCGACCCGCGGCCGGGCGATATCCTCCATTCTTTCGCCGATATCGGGAAGGCCAGAAGAGTGCTTGGCTACGAGCCGATGTTCAGCATTAAGCAGAGTCTCAGGAAGACGGCGGCATGGTACAGGGAAAGGAGATAGGATGAGCCAGGAGCTTATCGCTCTCGAGAGGAAGATCCGCGCCAAACAGGCGCGCATCGGAGTCATCGGGCTCGGCTATGTGGGCCTCCCTCTGGTCAAGCTTTTCCTCACCAAGGGCTTCCGGGTGACCGGTTTTGATATCGACCCGAAGAAAGTGGCCTCCCTGAATAAGGGACGAAGCTACATCCGCCATATCTCAACCCGGGAGCTCCGAGAGTTCCTTGGGAAAAAAGCCTTCCGGGCGACCGCGGATTTCTCCGGACTTCGCCTTGTCGACGTCATCATCATCTGTGTCCCAACGCCCCTGGATGTCCACAAGAACCCCGACCTCTCCTATGTTCTCGATACCACACGGGGCATTGCCCGGCATCTGAGGAAAGGCCAGCTCGTCATCCTGGAAAGTACGACCTACCCCGGGACGACGGACGAAGAGATGCTGCCAATCCTGGCCGAGACCGGCCTACGGCCGGGCCGGGATTTCTTCCTCGCTTTCTCTCCCGAGCGCGAAGACCCCGGTAACGCGTCCTACTCCACGGGGACGATTCCCAAGGTAGTCGGTGGGCTGACCCCCGACTGCCGGCAGCTGGCGAAGCTCCTTTACGATCAGGTCATCGTCCGGACAGTTCCTGTTTCCTCGACCCGGGTCGCCGAGGCCGTCAAGCTCCTGGAGAATATCTTCCGCTCCGTCAACATCGCCCTGGTCAACGAGCTCAAGATCATCTTCGAGCGTATGGACATCGACATCTGGGAGGTCATCCGGGCCGCCTCCTCCAAGCCATTCGGCTATATGCCATTCTACCCGGGACCCGGGTACGGCGGGCACTGCATCCCCGTCGACCCCTATTATCTCACTTATAAGGCGAAGGAGGTCGACTATCCGACCAAGTTCATCGAACTGGCCGGCGAGATCAACACGCGCATGCCGTACTACGTCGTCAACAAGACCATCGAAGCCTTGAACCGGCAGGGGAGGTCCATCCGGAATGCCCGGGTCCTCGTCCTTGGGCTCGCTTATAAGAAAGACATCGACGATACGCGCGAATCGCCGGCTCTGAAAATCATCAGCGTGTTTAAAGAAAAAGGCGCCCGTGTGTCGTACAATGATCCTTATGTCCCCCGCTGCGCCGGACACAGGGAATACCCCGGTCTCGACCTGCGCTCCGTGGCGCTGACCGCCAGTAAACTCCGGGCCAGCGAGGCCGTCATTATCGTCACCGACCACTCGGTTTATGACTTTGATTGGATCGTCCGCCACGCGCTGCTTGTCGTGGACACCCGGAACGCCGTCAAGAAAAAAAGGAAGAACGTCATCAAGGCCTGAGAGGAGAGTGGGCATGAAGATCGCGGTCATCGGAACGGGTTATGTGGGCCTGGTGACGGCCGCCGGCCTGGCCGAGCTCGGCCACGAGATTATCGGGGCGGACAAGGATACCGACAAGATCACCCGGATTGCCTCCGGCCGCGTCCCGTTCTACGAGCCCGGCCTGGACGAATTACTGGCGGCCAATCTCCGGAAAGGACGGCTTTCCTTCAGCTCCGACCTCGACGCGGTCAGCCGGGAAGCGGACGTCATCTTTGTCTGTGTGGGGACACCCCAGCATGAGGACGGAAGCGCCGACATGTCGCAGATCGAGGAGGCCTCCCGCCTGATCGCCGACAACCTCAACCGCTACAAGCTTGTGGTCGAGAAAAGCACCGTCCCGGTCAAGACATCCTACTGGATCAAGCGGACCATCGGCCTTTACAAGAAAACAGACACGGCCTTCGATATCGCCTCCAACCCCGAGTTCTTGAGAGAGGGCTCGGCGGTCTCGGATTTCCTCCAGCCCGACCGCATTATAGTGGGAGTCGAGACGGACCGGGCCAGGGATATCCTCTGCGGCATCTACAGCAAGTTCAAGGACCGCCTGGTCGTCACCAATATCGACACGGCGGAACTGATCAAGCATGCTTCCAACTCGTTCCTGGCCCTGAAGATCTCCTACATCAACCTCATTTCGAACATCTGCGAAAAGACCGACGCCAATGTGGAGCAGGTGGCCGAAGGGATGGGGCTCGACCCGCGCATCGGCAACCGGTTCTTGAAAGCGGGGATCGGCTACGGCGGCTCCTGCTTTCCCAAGGACATCAAGGCTCTGGTCAAGATCGGGGAAGACCTGGGGGTCGACATGAGCCTGCTCAAGGAAGCGGATGAGATCAACCTGGACCGCATCCGCATCGTCATGGAGAAAATCAAGCAGGCGCTCTGGATCCTCAAGGACAAGCGGATCGCCGTGCTCGGGCTGGCCTTCAAGCCGGATACCGATGATATCCGCGAGGCGCCCAGCATCGGCATCATCCGGGAACTCCTCCGCGAGGGGGCGCGCCTGCGCCTCTACGATCCTCAAGCGGCGGAGAATATGAAAGTGTTTTTCCCTTCAGAGCCGGAACGCCTCGAATATTGCGCCTCGCCTTACTTTGCCGCCGAGGGGGCGAACGCCCTGCTGCTCTTGACCGAGTGGCCGGAGTTCGCCGGCCTCGACCTGGACAAGATAAAAGCGACGCTGGCCAACCCGATCATTATCGACGGCCGGAATGTGTTTGAGCCGACGTCGCTCCGGAAGATGGGGTTTGAATACTACTCCATCGGCCGGAGATAGCTTCTATTCGAGGTCGCTTCTCCATCCCCAAGTTGCCTATCACATAAAAAGATGCATCCGAAGATGCTTGCTATCACAATCCGATTTCTATTGTGCGCTTTTTGAGGTCGGTCTCTACGACAATGAAATCGTCTTGACCACGGCTCTCCCAACGGAATGATACAGGCGCCCCGTTGTTCAATACCCTAATCTTTGTTCGGTCTGCTTCGTTCCCTGATAGCCCGAATAGTTTCCACGAGACAAGTAGTTTGACCTCACCGGGACCTCGATAGTTGCTCTCTATAGAAAGCACGGTTTTTTTCTCTTTGGCGATGGGCCGGTAATCGTAGGACAGGACGAGCCCGGAGGCGGGGAGACGGATCTCGATCCGGCCCTGGTCCGTTCCGAGCTTGGGCTCCAGGCGGAGGCTTTTTTCGCCGAGATTGAATCCGAAGTAGCCTTCGAACAGGGCCCGGGCCAGGCTGCCGGCGCTTCCGGCATAGTAGTCGCTTCCCCGGCCGGCTCCCTCCCGGGTATCCCATTCAAAAAGCCCGCCGTTCCGGAGGTCCTTCCGGACGATCTCGATCAGCTTTTCCCGGGCCTGGACGCTCGAGCCGTTCTCGAACATGGCCAGGAGAAGCCGGCCGCCGAACCAGTCCCACTGCCCGCCGTTCTGGTATTCGTAGGGCTCATCCATCGCCGGATGTTTGAAGAATCCGGCCGGGTAGGGGGGAAGGAGCGACCCGGAGATCGAGGAAACCCGGAATTCTTCCTGACGTTCGAGGGCGGTCCTGAAAACTCGTTCCGCTTTTGCAGGGCCGGCCAGTTCCGAGAGAATCGCCTGGGCGTTCCCTCCCATGGCGAACATGTTGTTTTCATCGAAATCGTGGGGAAACGGGTCGAGGTGGATGTGGACCCGGTAGAATCCCTTATCCTCCTGCCATAGATTCCGGTCCGCGGCTTCGCGGATGGCAGCCGCTTTCCGGAGCCAGCGGTCCGCCTTCTCCTCAAGCCCGAGAGCCGAAAACATGGCCGCCAGCTCCCGGCAGGATTCGTGGACCATGCTTTGATCGTAGATGTCGGCCGTCCAGCGGGTCTTTTCATCCGTGTAGATGGCGTTTTGATCGGCATCCTCCGGGTCGACGTCGCCCCAGTCCGCGGTATGCGCTCCGGTGATCAGCCCCCGCTCCCGGTCGAAACGGGTCTGGAACAGGAATTCGACGGCCCTTTCGAGACGGTCGACGACGGCCTCGCCGCCGATCCTTTTCCCGAGCCATCCCTTGCCCTTGAGGAGGAAAACCTGGTAGGCCGCTTGGACCGCGCTTGCTTCCTGGTCCGTCTCGACCGTGTTCTTGTCCGAGCGGCCCCTGGAGTCGATCCAGTCCTCCAGGCCGCCGTCAGGTTTTTGGAAGGCCAGGTGCTCTTCCAGCCAGGATGAAAGGTAGCTGTCGGGATAGAAAAAGCGCGAGGCCGGGATGATCGTGGCCGCGTCGCGGAGCCAGACTTGCGGATAGCCGGCGCCGGCCGTGAAAGCGCTGACTTTTCCGGTCCTGCCCTGGAATTCGACCAGGTCGGTTTCGAGCGTGAGCCGGATGAGCTTCAGGAGTTCCTTGAACTCGGGGACGCTCGTCTCGATCTCCGTTCCTCCGGCCCAGTTCCTCTCTTCCACTTGGAGCGGAATGATGAGGGTCGGGCTGCCGGAGTCCTTGAACCAGGCCAGCCCCTCGCGCAGGAGGTCGAACTCGAGGCGGTAGCCTCCTTTTTCCAAAGGCGCCTTGACTAGGACTCTGAGGGAGACCTCCTCGCCCGGACGAACATTATTAGGAAGCACGGTCCTTAGGTTATCATGCCTCAGTGTTCCCGCCGCTTCATCGAGGAGGTGGTAGGAGAGGAGACAAGGGTACCGGGTTTGAGACGACCATTCCTCTTTTCCCGTATTCTTAATTAGCAGCTCGACCTCGGCCGTCCCGCCTTCAAAGGCCCGAAGTCCGGCGATAGGGGTTTTGATGCTAGCGGAGTAGTCGCCGGCGGCCCGGTCTTGGCTCTTCCGGTCCGATGAGCAGCCGGGCCAGAAAAGCCAAAAAAAGAAAAGGCAGACCGCCAGACCGGCATTTTTTCCCTTTGTGTTCTCGGCCATGGCTCTGATCAGCAGATCCGGGGCAGGAGCTCCGACGTCAGCGGTTCCAAGAGGCGCAGTCCTCCCGTCATCGTAGAGAGGAGGAGTTCACCCGGCCTTCCCGTCCGGTCATCCACTTGCCCGATGATGGCCGCCCGCCTCCCCAGCGGGCTTTCCCGGATTTTTTTGAGTACCGCGGCGGCCTTCCTCCGGGGTGCCACGATCACGGCCCGGCCTTCGCAGGCCAGATAGAGCGGGTCGATACCCAACAGTTCGCTGGCTCCCCGCACGGCGGGCGAGAGGGGGATTTTTTCTTCCTCGATGAGCAGGGCATGGGGGATTTTTTCAGCCAGCTCGGAAAGGATGGTGGCCAACCCTCCCCTGGTGATGTCGCGCATCCAGAGCGCTCCCATTTCCCAGATGGGAAGGAGATAGTTCAGGGGCGCGCAATCGCTCCGGACCCGGGCTTCGATCCCGAATTCCTCACGCGCCAGCATGACGGCCAGGCTGTGCTCTCCGAGCGTGCCGGTCAGGATGATCCGGTCACCCGGACGGACGAGAGAAGTCCTGGGCTTGGCTATCGTCAGCCCGACGCCGGAGGTGTTGATGTAGATCTTATCGGCCTGGCCCCGGCGGACGACCTTGGTATCTCCGCAGGCCACCAGGACATCCGCCTTTGAGGCCGCCCGCTTGATCGACTTCAGGATCTTTTCCAGGTCCGGCCAGGGCAGACCTTCCTCGAGGATCACGGCGAGAGAAATGTATTGGGGTGAAGCGCCTGATACAACCAGGTCGTTGACCGTCCCGTTGACCGCCAGGGTTCCGATGTCCCCTCCGGGAAAAAAGATGGGATCGACGACATAGCTGTCCGTCGTGAAAGCAATGCCCAGGGGCAGATGGCTGGCGTCTCCGAGGTCGTCGAGGAAGGGATTGCGGAAGGCGGGGACAATGTGGCGGGCGATGAAATCCCGCATCAACTTCCCGCCGCTCCCGAGTTCGAGGCTGATCCTCTTTTCTCCTGCCGCCATCTTATCCGCTCCTCTTCCTGCGGTTGTACTTGTGGTGGATAAAGCAGGCGCCTTCGAAAGAGACCATGCAGGGCCCGAACGGCGAATCCGGGCCGCACGTCTTGCCGAACAGAGGACATTGAGGAGGCGAGATCAGGCCGCGGAGGACCTCGCCGCAGCGGCACCCGGGAAGGTCTCCGGATCCCTCGTCGACGCGGAGGCCGTGTTTGGCCCGGGCGTCATACGCACGGTAGGCTTCCTTCAGGGCGAGGCCGCTCCGGGGGATGCGGCCAAGTCCTCTCCAGAACGCATCCCGGGGCTCGAGCATCTCCTCCATCACCGCTCGGGCCAACGGGTTTCCGCAGGGATTGACCACGCGTCCGTATTCGAGCTTGACGCCCGGCCGTCCCTCCGTGATCTGGTCCAGGACAGCACTGATCCCGAGGAGGATGTCGTTGGGCTCGAACCCGGCGACGGCTCCCGCGACACCGAATTCCTCGGCGATAAACCGGTACGGTTCGAGGCCGATGATGGCGCTGACATGTCCTGGATACAGGAAACCGGAGATAACAGTCTCTCCGGCCAGCAAGATGGCCCGGAGGGCGGGAGGGATAAGCCACAGGGCGGTCAGCGTCGAAAAGTTGGCGGCACCTTCCCGGGCCGCCCTCCTTACGGTCACTGCGATAGCCGGGATGGTGGTCTCGAACCCGGCGCCGAAAAAGACCACCTCCTTGTCCGGGTGGGCCAGTGCCAAAGCCAGCGCTTCCTCGGGGGAATAGACGATCCTGATAAGCGAGGAGCGCGCCGGAACGGCCGTCTGGAGGGACCCTTTTCTCGTAGGAACCCGGGTCATATCGCCGAACGAAGCCAGGATGAAATTCTCTCTTTGGGTGACCAGGTCGAGGCAGGCCTCATGAACCTCGTTGGGTGTTATGCACACCGGACAGCCCGGACCTGAAACCATGTCCACTCCGGCCTCCTCGAGAGGGATCTTGAGGCCGTAGCGGTGGATGGTCATGGTATGGGTACCGCAGACCTCCATGATCCGCACCGGCCGGTCCAGGCGGGATGTCTTCCCCTCTATCCGGCTGAGCAGAGCGCGGGTGATGGACCCGTCACGGAGCTCTTTCATCAGGCCGGGCAATTTTTACTCCCCCTGGGCCTCAACGATTTCGCGGAGGAGGTTCAGTGTTTCCCGCGCTTCCTCTTCGTCGAGCCTGGTGATGGCAAACCCGGCATGGACGATGACCCAATCTCCCGGCTTTACGTTCTCCAACAAGGAGAAATCGACTTTGACCTTGGTGCCCAGGTAGTCGATTTTCCCCCTTCCGGCAGCGTCTATCTCGGTTACTTGAGCGGGTATCGCCAAGCACATTTTTTACTTGTCTCCTGTTTATATATTTAGATTACCAGATAAAGAGAAATCGGTCCAGACTCCATCAAACTTTAGGGGAGGCTCCCCGATGACTTTCGGCAGAGCATCCGGAACGGATTTCTTTTGTTAACCAAGGCGAGGGGCAGTGGAGGAGAAACCCGTATGAGGAGTGAGCGGGCAC
>CAYGXD010000083.1:0-15739 GCA_964353705.1 uncultured Eubacteriales bacterium
TTTCGAGGCTAAGAGAGAAGCAGTCAGGCGGTCGAGGCGGGGTTGAGTCATGGGAGTCTCCTAATCCAGTTTATGTTTGACCTTCGAGAAAAGCATGGTGAGCCAATCGGCGATTAGAGGAGCGAACGTTTCCGTCGTCGAAAATAAGAAATCCGTTTTTCTGGCGCGCCGGCGAAGTGAGTGTTCAGCCACTCATATCGCCTCGACTCCTCGCCGAGAATGATAAATCCGGGTGTCGGCGGATGTCAAATTGAGCTCTCCCCCTGACAACTGCAAAATAGCGGGTCAAGGAGCGAAGGGCGCAGCGGCTCTCCTTTGCGGGCTGATGATCTTCCTTTATGAGGTGCAAGGAACAGGCTGTGAGTGTGATCAGCTAGATCGTCTCCACCTTCTGCCGGTAGACGACGCCGCGCGCGGCCAGCCCATCGAGCATGAACTTGACGCAGCGGACATCCAGGCCGATATGCTCCGGCGCCGAGATTCCTTTCCTCCGGAAAAGGCCCTCGGCGATCAACCGGGCCGCGGTCGTCGCCGTATAACCCGTCGTCCTGGCCATCGAATGGACTCCCGTCCGCTCGTCATAGCGGTCGAAAAGGTGGTAGGAGATGCGTGTCGGCTTTCGCTTCTTCATCCCCTCGATGATGATCTTCATCACGGTGATATCGGCCTCTCCTTCCTGGAGCTTCCACTTGGGGAAGAGGATTTGGGCGGTAAAGTCGAGGGGCCTTATACGCGTTCCCTTGACCACGACTTCCTGAGTGTCGAAGAACCCCGTCTCCCGGAGAACGGCCATCTTCTCGATATGACCGGGATAGCGCAGTGTTTTTTCCTTCATGTTCGGCACATTGAGCGTCTTGGCCATTGTTCGCAGGCCGTCGGTGTTGAAGGCTTCGAGAGTCCCGATCCCGGAAAAGGTCAGGAACTCGGGGTCGGAGAGCGCCGGCCGGGTGATCATCTTGCCGTTTTCGATATAGCGGGCGGGCCGGACATACTCCTCGATGACGTCGTGCGGCGAAAACACGGCCTTGTACTCGTAGGGGTATTCGCGGATCTCGGGAAGTCCGCCGACATAGATCTTGATCGTCTTCGTCTTGTCGAGCTTCTTCATGGCGTGGGCCGCTAGGACATTGCTCATCCCCGGGGCGACTCCGCAGTCAACGATCGCCGTCAGACCCTTGGCTTTGGCCAGCTTATCGAGATCAAACGGGTCCTCCGGGAAAAAGGCGATATCGACGGCGGGTTTTCCCGCTTCGAGGATCGCCCGCAGGGTCTTAAATCCCATGAAACCGGGGACGGCACTGATGACCATGTCCGCGTCCCGGACGACCTTCTTGATGTTCCTGGGGTTGCCTAAATCCCCCTGGACCGTCTTGATGCCGCGGAATCTCTTGAGCCTGTCGAGGGCTTGCATCGAGACGTCCACGGCCGTGACAATCGTTCCTTTATCGGCGGCCAGGTCTCTGGCCATCGGGCCTCCGACCAAACCGGCTCCCAATATCGTGATTTTCATGATGTCCTCCTTTTTTAGAATAGGGAATAAGGCTAAGAGGGGAGGGGAGAAGGACGGGGGATTACAAGCCGGAGAAGTGGTTGACGAACGAAATAGTCTTAAGGCAGTGGTCGACGGGGAGCGCCGTCCGGAGCTGCATCTTCTTGAACATGCGTCCATTGTAGCGGCCGGAGGACGGAGTGTCAAATTTCCGGCAATTGTGGTCGCTTCTCCATCCCAAGTTGTCCATAACATGGATTAAGATGCTTCCGTGAAAAGCTCGGACAACTCGGCCCATTGGAGGTCGCGCATCCTGATCGATTATGCTATGCTCCCCACGACACCGATGCGCCGATCTTCGAATGATTGGCCCTCTCAGTCGCTTGGCGCCGACGAACCATCTGTGCTCTCGCGAGCAGGCCGGGGAACCGGCCTAAAAAGGAGTATGCGATGAGAAACCGTCAGATTGCCGCTATAGTTTGGGTTTTACTTTTTATCGCGTCCGGCACGGCTTTTTCACATTCTGACCAGGCTGCCTCCGAAGAGGCAACCGCCTGGGCCAGGGAAACCCTGGCCGGCCTGAGCCTGGAAAAGAAGATCGGCCAGATCGTCTGCTCCGACCTTACCGGAGGTTATATCTCCGAGGGCGATCCGAAGCTCGAGCAATGGGTCCGCTTGGCCCGGGATCATGGTCTGGGCATGTTTGTACTTTATGGGGGGACGCCGCGCGATGTCGCCCACCTGCTCAACCGGCTTCAAAAGGAAGCCGAGATTCCCATCCTCATGGCGGCGGACTTCGAGGGCGGTCCCGGCCAGCAGGTGACTGGCGCCAGCGAATTCCCGGCGAACATGGCCTTCTCCGCCGCCGGGTCGGAAGATCTCGTCTA
This sequence comes from uncultured Eubacteriales bacterium, assembly GCA_964353705.1. Taxonomy (GTDB): domain Bacteria; phylum Acidobacteriota; class Aminicenantia; order Aminicenantales; family UBA8522; genus UBA8522. The sequence continues at coordinate 2,377 of CAYGXD010000083.1, forward strand.
CCGGGCAGCGTCTGCCGCAGCCGTCGAAGGCCGGGCCATGGGCATCCACCTGACTTACACTCCGGTCGTCGACATCGCCTGGCGGCCGGAGAACCCGGCTGAGGGCGTCCGGTCCTTTGGCGGGGACCTTGACCTTCTCGGCCGGATGGTCAGGGCCTACGTCCGCGGGTACCACGATAACGGCATGCTGACCACGGCCAAGCATTTCCCCGGCCGCGGCGACGTCGAGGCGATGCCCGGGAAGCCGCTCTGGAGCTGGATCAACAAGCCGGCGGCGGACGTCGAGGCGCAGGAATTCCGGGCATTCAAGCTGGCCATCGACGCCGGCGTCGATTTCGTCATGACCGAGCACATCGCCGTGCCTTCTGTCGCGGACGGGTCGGAGCTTCCGGCGAGCGTCGAGAGAAAGCTGGCCACGGGATGGCTCCGTGACAAGCTGGGCTTTCGGGGCATCCTGACCACGGACGACCTCTGGTACGACCACGTCGTCGAACGTTTCGGCCGGGAGGAGGTGGCCGTCAAGGCGTTTGAAGCGGGGCATGACATCATTCTCAAGCCCAAAGACCCGGCGGCGGCGATTAAAGCGTTGGCCGATGCCGTGAGGTCGGGACGACTGAGCGAGCGCCGGGTCGATGAGGCGGCACTCAAACTCCTGACCCTTAAAGCCCGGTTGGGACTCCATGAGAACAGGTTCGTCGATGAATCCCGCACAGGCGAATTTATCGGCACGCCGGAGCACTTGGCCATCGTCCAGGAAGTGGCGGACAAATCTCTGACTTTGCTCAAGAATGACGGGATTTTCCCGGTCGCTCCGGCCCGTCTCGCCAAAGCGGTTAACATCAACGTCCAGAAATTCGACGGCGATCCCTCGCCGCCCGCGCTCTCGGCTAAGCTCGCTGCGGCCTTCCCCGGGACCCAGAGCTTCACCCTCCGTCCGGATATGGACCCCGCCTATTACGACATTGTCTGGAAAGCAGTCCGGGATTCCGAGTTGATCATCCTGTCTCTGTTCGTTCCGCGGACAAGGCTCGGGGATGCGACCCCATTCCGGGAGGCGGATCTGGCGTTTCTCCAGAAGGTCATCGCCGCCAAGCCCAAGTCCGTTGTGGCCATGGCCTACGGGAATCCCCATCTTATCCGCAAGATCCCCTCGGTCGCCGCTTATCTTATCGGCTATGGAGAGAAAGGCTGGTTCGGCAACCAGGCCGTTTATTTTGAGACGTTCATCAAGGCACTGAAGGGAGAACTCAAGCCCTCTGGACGGCTTCCCGTGCGGATCAGCGAAGAGTATCCGATCGGCTCCGGTCTGATCTATTAGCTTGCGGCTCCAACATCGGGTGGGTCACCCTCTCCCTTTCCCTCTCCTCCAGGGAGAGGGAATCTCGGCCGCTTCGAAGCCCGCGGCGCCCCGGGTCTTCTAACCCATGAATGCTAGCCTGACTTATTCATAAAAACGCCACGTTTTTTCTTCATCTCGCTTTTTATAGGGCGTTTTTACCCTCCGGGCGAACCGATCCGGCCCCATCTGCTTCGTTCTTGGGGTTCGCAGTACTAAAGAGTACAGCTTCACCCCTCGGGCCTCGCATCTGAGGGCTGCCTCGATTCGTGAATAATTCAGGCTAGATCATGTCGCCCGAGTATTTGGTCAAAAGCTTCTTCCGCAGGTCGCGGAAGAGCTGGACGACTTTTTCCATCCGGGAAATTGTCAGGTCGGTGAGATATTTCGCGCCCTTGGCCTGATCTTTTTTAAGGAGCTCAACCGCTTTCTGGTCGACTTCGGCCTGACCGGCGAAAAAGCTGTTTTCCAGCGGGTCCCGCGCCTCCCTCAAGTCCTTAACCGCGGCCTGCCACCGCAGGAGCATCAGCTTCTCCACGAAGTCCACCCCCCACCGAGCCGAGTCCTCGCTGAATTCGCTGTAATCATACGCCTTATATGAAGCCGAGACGTCGGTGGCACCGGCATAGACCGGTACATAGGCGCTGACAAAGGGGTTGTCCACGTAAAACCAATAAATCCCGCCGACGGCATCGGGAAGCCAGGAGCGGAGCTGGGCGACCATGCCGTAGCCCTGGGTGGCGATCGTCCGGTGGTGGCGGATGCGGAGGATCTTTTCCATTTCGGCTGGAAGGAACGGGGTGGCCATCGGACTTTTCTCGGCCTTTCCCCCGGCCCCCGGGACCATCCAGGCGGGGTCGCGGGTCATATCGTAGATGGTGTCTTCAAAGACCGAGCGCTGGAAGGCAATGACATCCTGGACCGAGAGCTTTTTTTCCGGTTTCACCGAAAACGGGTAGAACGGAGCTCCCTCGATGGGCTGGGTATATAGGGTGCCCGGCCCGGCGGGGTCGAGCAGGCTCCGTCTCGGCCAGGCTTTGTAGGACGGGGCGATCGTGCTGAAGATGAGCCACATCCGGCTGAGGTTTCCTTCACTGATCGAGGGACAGTAGGCCTCCTGCCAGATGAAGGGACGCCCTCCGTTCGGGTCATACCAGCCCCGGTCGATGGCCTCCTGCATATAGTTTGGCGAAGCCATTTGGTCCGGGTCCTTGGGGTCGATTTCCCGGAGGCGGAAGTAATTGGCGATGACCACGACGTGATCGTCGGGAACCCGCCGGGCCGCCCAGATGGCGCCCGGCTTGCCGCTCTCCGGCCTCCATTTCGGTCCGACGCTCAAGATCTCCATTTCCCAGAGTTCGCGGGGGTCGGCGATACAAAGGGCTTCGGACCCGCCGCAGGAAGGCAGGAAACCGTAGGTTTCCATCATGTTTCCGATGAGCTTCACCGCCTCGCGGGCGCTCGAACATCTCTTGAGAGCGAAGACCTGGGCCTGTTCGACGGTCATGATCTGGCGGGTGATTCCCTCGACGAAGCCGACGTCGAGCTCGGACCGCTGCGAGCAGGTGCTCTCGCCGATGGCCAACTGCCGCTCGTTCATCTGGGAGTAGCCGGTGTGGAAGTAGGTATAGGTCTTCTCTACCTGGGGGATGTGGCCGATGACTTTCCCGAAATCGCCGAGTGGGAGCGCCTTCCGGTTGTCGTCGGCTCCGAAATAGACCATCCCCCAGTGGACCGGCGCCATCGACCCTTTGGGAAAAGTCTTTCCGGGAATGACCTGGATGCGGCATTCGCTGCAGCAGTCGGTATGCGAGGTGATGACCGAACCGTCGGCCGAGGCCAGCCGGCCGACGCCGATCACGGTGCAGCCTTCCGGGATCTTCTCGGCTGCCGGTAGGAGACCGGCGGCCATGATGAAGGCGAGCATCCCGGCCCATGCGGCTATCGCGAGTTTGGCTCTGAAGTGTGGGGTTATCATGGTCTTATTCTCCTCTTTCTGGCGAATGATATCACATTCCGGCCGGCCGTGCTCGAGCGGATTTTCATCATATCCTTCCCTGGAGGGGACCTTGATTTGGAAGCATTACCGTTATTATGATGAGAAAGATAGGAATGGAGAAGCGACCTCGAAGGTTAATATTCGCGCTCTGTTAGACGATGTTGACATCTGTCGCGGATTCGGTTTAGCTTAGTCCCTCTCTAATCCCCGAACGACGACAGGAGGAATGGATGGACGTCCTTTCTCTGAGCCGGCTCCAGTTCGCGGTGACAGCCGCCTTTCATTTTATCTTTGTGCCCCTGACACTCGGCCTGTCCATTCTGGTCGCTTTCATGGAGACACGCTATCTCCGGACAAACGACCCGATGTACCTCAAGATGGCCAAGTTCTGGGGGAAGCTCTTCCTGATCAACTTCGCCCTCGGCGTCGTCACGGGCATCACCATGGAGTTCCAGTTCGGGATGAACTGGGCCGAGTATTCCCGCTATGTCGGCGATGTCTTCGGCGCGCCGTTGGCGATCGAGGCCACAGCCGCCTTCTTCCTCGAGTCCACATTCATCGGGTTGTGGGTCTTCGGCTGGAACAGGGTGTCGAAAAAGGTCCACGCGCTGTCCATCTGGCTGGTGGCCTTCGCCACAAACCTCTCGGCCCTCTGGATCATTTTGGCCAACGGCTGGATGCAGAGGCCGGTCGGATACGTCTTGAGGAACGGCCGGGCCGAGATGACGGACTTTGGCGCCCTGATCACCAACCCGTTCGGCTGGGTCACATTCGGACATACCGTCCTCTCCGGATATGTTTTGGCCGCCTTCTTTGTGATGGGAGTCTCCGCTTATCACTTGCTCCGCAAGAAAGAGGTGCGGCTCTTCCGGTCTTCGTTCCGGATGGCCGCCGTCTTCGGACTGGTGAGCTCCGTGCTTGTTGCGGGTGTGGGGGACCTCAGCGGTATCCAGGTCGCCAAGTACCAGCCGGCCAAGCTCGCGGCCATGGAATCCTTCTGGGAGACCAAGTCGGGCGCCCCCTTCACGATTGTCTCCTGGCCGGATGAGCGGAATGAGCGAAATTACGTCGAACTTCTGCCCATCCCCAAGGCCCTCAGCCTGATGGCCTACCACCGGGGAGATGCCGAGGTCAAGGGATTGAGGGCCTTCCCAAGGGACGAACGGCCGCCGGTATGGCCCGTCTTCCTGAGCTTTCGGCTGATGGTCGGGTTGGGTCTTTTATTCATCCTCCTCGCCCTGGTCGGTCTGGTGAAATCCCTGCGGGGGCGTCTCGAGAGAAGCCCACGGTATCTCCGCCTGATGTTATGGGCTATTCCGCTTCCCTACATCGCCATCCAGGCCGGCTGGCTGGTCACGGAGATCGGCCGCCAGCCCTGGATCGTCTACGGACTGATGAAAACGTCGGCGGGAGTTTCCGCCTCTATCCTCCCGAGCCAGGTCGTCGTTTCTCTTATCGGGTTCACCGTCGTTTATGGCCTTCTGGCCGTCGTTGACGTCTATCTTCTCATCAAGTACAGCAAGAGAGGGCCGGACGACGACCTATCGGGGATCCTGAAATCCACCCCGGTCAAGGAGGCATGAGATGGCACTCCAGATTCTCTGGTTCATTCTCTGGGGCCTCCTTTGGGCGGTTTACTTCATGCTGGACGGGTTCGACTTCGGAGCCGGCATCCTCTACCGGTTTATCGCCCGGAACGAATCGGAAAAAAGCGCCGTCCGCAGGTCCATCGCGCCCGTCTGGGACGGGAACGAGGTCTGGTTGATTGCGGCCGGCGGGATCACCTTCGCCGCGTTCCCATCAGCCTACGCTTCGCTCTTCAGCTATCTCTATTCCGCCCTGCTCATCATCCTGTTCGCCCTGATCTTCAGAGGGGTGGCGATTGAGTTCCGGGCGAAAGCGGCATCCTCTGCCTGGGGGAGGGGCTGGGATCTCGCGTTTTTTTTGGGAAGCCTGGTTCCGGCGCTGCTATTCGGCGTGGCCTTCGGGAACATCTTCCGCGGACTTCCGATCGACGCCGAAGGATACCATGGGACACTGCTCTCCCTGCTCAATCCGTACGGGCTCTGGACGGGATTGCTGTTTGTCCTTCTCTTTTTGGTACACGGGGCGCTCTGGCTGGCCTTCAAGACGGGGGGAGAGCTCGAGGCGAGGGTGTTGCTCTTCGCCAGGTCGGGCTGGTATTTTCTGCTGGCGGCCGCCGCTGTCTTCCTCGTCTGGACGGTGCCCGCGACACGGCTCGAGGAGAACTATCTCCGGCGTCCCTATTGGCTTGTCGTTCCCCTGCTGGCGGTGGTTTCCTTGCTTCTGATCAGACTCCGGATTTCGCAGAAAAGGATGGGGGCGGCATTCTTCGCGTCCAGCGCCACGATAATGCTCGTGATCTTTACCGGGATCGTGGGGCTCTTCCCGAACTTGATCCCCTCACGGCTCGATCCCGCTTACAGCCTGACCGCCTTTAACGCCTCCTCGAGCCCCTATACGCTTAAGATCATGACCATCGTGGCGCTCGTCTTCGTGCCGGTCGTCATCGGCTACCAGGTTTGGGTCTACCGTGTTTTTCGCCACAAGGTGGATGAGGTCGAAACGCCAGGAAGCCCGTTATATTGACCTTAATTCGTCCGTTTATTTCCCCTTCTCCCCGTTGGCCAGACCCTGATAAAACAGCCGCTGATTTCGAAAAAGATTTGATGTCCCTGGAATTTTCCGGAATTCACGGGGCTCGTCCTTCTCCCTGCTTTTGGGCTCCAGAGCCCGGTCTTGCTTGAATTAGATGAGCGACTGCACTAGTATAATGCGCATTATGAAACTGGATAACACTATCAACTATATCGCTTCGGGAATTGAGCGGTCCGGGACATCCCTCCTTATGCAGATCCTGGAAGCCGGCGGGTTGCCGATGGCTTTTGACACGGCCTCGCGGCCGCCGGACGACAACAACCCGCGGGGATATTTCGAGCTTGAGGGGGGGAAGATCATCAGCCGTCTGATGAACGGGACCTTCCCGCTGGCCGACCACCGGGGCCGGTTCATCAAGATCACGGCCTTCGGGCTGAAGTATCTTCCTGCTGGAAAGTACCGGATCATTTACACCGAACGCAACATCGAAGAGGTCCTCGATTCGATGGAGAAGATGGCCAAGCTGCAGGATCAGAACCGCGAGGAGACCAAGGACAGCTTCGTCAAGTTGAACAATATGATCAAGGGCTTGATCACCAAGAGGGACGATATCGAGGTCCTGTTCGTAAACTACAACCAGATCGTGGCCGACCCAAAGGGTCAGATCCGGAAGATCGCCGAGTTCCTGGGCCACAAGGACATCGATCAAGCCGCCATGGTCGCGGCCGTCGACGCCAAGCTCTACCGGAAGCGCCGGCCGGTCGCCTGAAACAATTTGACGGCGCTTGCCAAAAACCTCCTACTATACGTAAAATCCAAGATAACCTGGATTATCCGTAAAACAAATAATGATCTCCTTCTCCCTGGACGGGAGAGGGAAGGGGAGAGCCATGTTCTGGGTGAGAAGGAGAAAATAATGAGAAGAAGGTGTCTCTTACCGGTCCTTTTCTTATGCCTCGGTCTGGTGTCAGCGGCGGCGGCGGGGGAGACCAGAATCCTCATCAACCATATCGGCTATGAACCCGGTGGAGCCAAGCGGGCCGTCATCCAGGGGCTTCCGGGCGGCACCTGGAGCTCCTTTAGGGTGACTGAATTAGGGACAGGGAAGGTGGCTCTGACCGGGTCCGTCATCTCCGTCGGCCCTGTCCGGAAATGGAAAGACTGGCACTTCTGGACGATCGATTTCAGCCCGTTGAGCCAGGAAGGAACCTATATTATAGAATGCCCATCCCCTCAGGAGACCATCCGGTCCTATCCGTTTCTTGTCCAGAAGAACATTCTGGAGAGAGGCGCCTTATCGGATGTCATATATTACTTCAAGAGCCAACGATGTTCAGGCGCTCTGGATAAAGCCGACCGCACCATGCGGCTCGAGGGAAAGGAAGGCGTGACGATCGACGCCCACGGCGGCTGGTACGATGCCACCGGGGATTACGGGAAACATTTTTCCCATCTCTCTTATGCGACCTACTTCAACCCCCAGCAGATTCCCTTGACGGCCTGGAGCCTGCTGGCTTCCCATCGGGAATTGACGCGCCGCAACGATCCCTACTTCAAGCAGTACCTGCGGAGGCTGCTGGACGAGGGCCTCTTCGGGGCCGATTTCCTGGTCCGGATGAAGAATCCGGCCGGCTCTTTCTATATCACGGTATCGGGCCGGGGGCCGGAAAAAAAACCGGAGGACAGGCTGATCACTCCCAAAGCGACCCGCCACATCGTCCTGACGCCGGAGACAAAAGATAAGTTCCGGGATTACGGTAAAAAGGACATCAGCGCTCAGGTGTCCTACGAGGCCGGCTACCGGGAGGGCGGTGGCCTGGCCATCGCCGCGCTGGCACTGGCCTCGAGCTTGGGAGCGGGGGGAGACTTCGCCCCGGCCGATTATATCAAAGCGGCCGAAGAGGCCTTCGCCTTTCTGGAGACGAACAATCTCCACTTCACGAATGACGGGAAAGAGAACATCGTCGATGACTACTGCGCCCTGTTGGCCGCCTCCGAACTCTTCCGGGCGACAAAGGCGGCCAAATATAAGGAAGCGGCCGACAAGCGGGCTCAGAGCTTGATGGCCCGGTTGACGACAAGCGGAATGTACAAGGACTATTGGCGGGCGGACGCCGGCGACCGGCCGTTCTTCCATGCGGCGGATGCCGGCCTGCCCGTGGTAAGCCTGATGAATTTTTACGACATCGCCGACGCGTCGATGAAAGAGAAGGTCCGGAAAATGGTGCGGAGGTCAATGGGCTTTGAGTTGATGGTGACCCGGGAGGTGGCCAATCCTTTCGGCTACAGCCGGCAGCTCGTCCAGAGCAAGGATGGAACCCGCCGGACAAGCTTTTTCTTTCCCCATGATACCGAAACTTCTCCCTGGTGGCAGGGGGAAAATGCCCGGCTGGGATCGATGGCCGCTGCCGGCCGTCTCGCCTCGAGGCTGTTCCCGGACGACCCCAAACTGAAGGCTGATATCAGGGCTTTCGCCCAGGACCAGATGGGCTGGATTCTCGGCCTCAACCCGTTCGACAGCTGCATGCTCTATGGGCGCGGGAGGAACAATCCGGAGTACATGTTTTTTAATTCTTATGAGTACATGAACGCCCCCGGAGGAATATCCAACGGGATCACGGCCGGATACACGGACGAAGAGGACATCGATTACAATCTCCATTTCGCCGTGACCGGGAAAGACGACGATTGGCGCTGGACGGAGCAGTGGCTGCCGCACGCCTCCTGGTTCCTGTACGCCGTCGCCCTCGGGAGCGATTGAAAAAGTGATGCTCATTCCCCGGCTGCCAGGCTCAACGTCATAGAGCCCTGAAAGAATTGACATTGCTCTTTGCCGTCCCTAATATTAAGTTGATGAATAACCTTTTTTCTCAAGAAATGGAGAAATAATCCATGCCTAGACGCAAACGGACCTGCTTTTTAAAGAAGATATCTGCGCTGACGGCGCTTTGGCTGACCTTCGCTTTCGTCGTCCAGGCGGCATCGCTTCCGAAGGCCAGGCCGGACGAAGTCGGTCTTTCGGCCGATCGCTTAGCCAGGCTCACCCAGGTCCTGCAGGGATATATCGAAGAAGGGAAGATCGCCGGGATGGTGACTCTCATCGCCCGCAACGGCCGGGTCGCCTATCTCCATCCCTTCGGCAAGCTCGATCCCAGAGGAGCGGACATGCCGGCCGACGGCATTTTCCGCATCGCCTCCCAGACCAAGGCGGTGACGAGTGTGGCTGTCATGATCCTCCAGGAAGAGGGGAAGGTCCTTCTGGACGATCCCATCGCCAGATACATCCCCGAGTTTGCCAACGCCCGCGTTGCCGTCCCCTCCGAGGACAAAAAAAATCCGAAAGGCTACACAACAGTTCCGGCCAAGCGCCGCATCACCATCCGCGACCTCCTGACCCACACCGCCGGGATTTCTTATGGGGACGGCTTGGCCGAGGCGGAGTACCTCGCGGCTGGGATCCAGGGCTGGTTCCTGGCCGACAAGGCGGAGCCGATCTGTGAGGTCATCAAGAAGCTGGCGGCTCTGCCCTTCGATGCCCAGCCGGGGGAGAGTTGGGTTTATGGATACAACACGGATATCTTGGGCTGCCTGGTGGAGCGGGTGTCGGGGATGACGCTCGCCGATTTCTTTGCCCAGAAAATCACCGGACCGCTCGGCATGACCGATACGCACTTCTTCCTTCCCGAAGACAAGCTCAACAGGTTCACCTCGGTATACGGGGTGGATGAGAAGGGCGGCCTCAAGCTCATGGAAGACGCCCGCGATAATTTTTACGTCAAGGGACCCCGGACCTGCTATGCGGGTGGGGCGGGGTTGCTTTCCACGGCCGAAGACTACGCCCGCTTTCTGCTCATGCTTCAAGGGGGAGGCAAGCTGGGCGACGCCCGTGTCCTCAGCCCCAAGTCGGTCGAGCTCATGACGGTGGATCATGTGGGTGATCTCTATAATCCCGGGGGTTTCGGTCTCGGGTTCTGGGTGACGGAACGGCTCGGCCGCAACGGAGAGCCGGGGTCAGTCGATTCATTCGGCTGGGGAGGCGCTTACCATACGACCTACTGGGTCGACCCGGCCGAAAAGCTCGTCGCCGTGCTCATGACCCAGCTCATGCCGGCCGGCAACAGCGACCTCCACGCCAGGTTCCGGTCGATGGTCTACCAGTCGATCGTCGATTCCTACGAGAGGCGCTGAGAGACGTCCGGGTTTTCTTCCTCGACGGAACCTCAGCAGCCGAGCTTCCAGGCGCCGGCCTCTTTTTTAAGGACGCAGGACGACCTTCCGCCCGCCTTAACCTCCACCTTGACATCGAGCGGCTGCGGAGCCAACAGGACGCGCAGGGTGTAGGTGCCCTCTTTGAGCTTGACCTCATCGCCGCCGACGGTGCCGCGGCCGGCTTCTTCGCCCTTTTCATTGAGCACGACATACTCGAGCTTGAGGGTCTGTTCGAGGGCCGAGAGGAGCTCCCCGGCATTCTTGGCGTCGAGGTAGCTTCCCTCGGTCGATTTGGCGATGGCCTCGAGCTCGGCGCGGGCCTCTTTCTCCTTGATGTCGAACCCGACGATGTGGAGCTTGAGCTCCAGGCCTGATTTCTTGACGGCCGGGCCGATGGATTTGATATCACCGTTGCAGCTCTCGATCCCGTCTGTGACCAGGATGACGCTTCCGTTCGGGATCTTCTCGAAATCCTTGATCGCTCCGAGGACGGAGAGAACGAGCGGCGTCTTGCCCTTGAGCTGGATCTTATTGACGGTGTCGATGAGTTGCGCTTTGGCAACCGGGCCGATCGGGACAAGAAGCTGTGTGTCCGTGCAGGCTTTGGGGTCGTTCAGCCCGTAGCGGTGGCCATAAACACGAAGTCCGACGTTCATCGAGTCGGGCAGCCCATTGATGATTTGAGTCAACACTTTTCGGGCGATTGTGATTTTGGCTTCTCCGCCGATCTGGCCCCACATGGAGTTCGAGGCGTCCATGATGACCTCGACGTTCTTGCCGGCTTCTCTATCGGCGCCTTTTTCGAAATCGACCTTGACCGTCCCCGATCCGAGCCTCTTCACGGGCGACATGTAGATCGGCACATGGCCGCAGCAGAATTCGAGCATCAGGGCACCTAAGGCGACTCTGTAGGTATCCAGGCCCTGTTCGTTTTTCTTCCCCTCCCAGCTTCCGTCCTCATTCTGATGGTCGACCAAAAAGCGGCACATCCAATCCTTCCAGATCCGCCAGTCGTCGCCTCCGGCCAGATACATCGCCCGGGTGCCGTAATACCAGTAATAAAACGGGTAGCCGTCTCCAGGCTGCTCGATGTTCCACCGGGGCGCATTATCCTGCATGAAGCGAAGGGCGGAAGGGATCGCCGGATCTTGAGGAAAGCCAGAGACCTGCAGGGAGAGTGCCCCCATGCCTGCCCGGGCGCAGGAATTACCGGTTGCTCCGGGGGAGTTATAGCGGTACGAGCCGTCGTCCTTCCCATAGAGCGACCGGACGTATTTGGCCGCTGCCGGGAAGACATAGTCAGGGACCGAAAATCCGGCATTCACGGCCGCTTTGAGGGTAAGGATCTGCCATCCTGAGACCGAGAGATCGCTGTCGGTGCTGTGGGTGTTGTACCGCCAGCCGCCGTAACTCGGCTTATCGGGCTGGACCGGGCCGCCCAACGTTTGCGGCTTGTGCTCGGTATTCTGAGAGCGGAGGATCAAATTGATGGCATCCTGGGCGATGGGCTCCAGGCTCGCGTCGTTCGTCTCGACGAGCGCCTCGAGCACGGCCAGCGTGGCGATGGCCTGTTCGTACAAGTTGCCCGCCCCCAGCCGGCCGCCCTCCGTGGCCGCCCCCTTCGACCCCTCCGGATACTTCGAGCTGGGCTTGTAGACCGATTTGAAATATTGAACGGCCGATTTGATGTTGGCCGAATAATCTTTCTGGGCACACTTGCCGCCGATAAAAGCCATGATGGAGAGTCCGGCGTAGGCTTGATCATGTCCGCCTGACCAGGAGCCGGTTTTTTGCTGCTTGGAGGCGAGCCAGTCAAGCGCCTTGACCAGGGCCTCTTGGACTTCCTCGGGTGTTGCCGGCGGTTTTTGCGGCTTACCGACGTAGAGCGTGTATTCGCTGCCCCTCTTATTTTTTGGCGGGGGAGAGATTTTTAGATAAAATATTCCAGGTTTGACCTTCATCCTGACGATTTCCTCGCCCTTTCCGGCTTCGCCGCGCATCGACATATCCAGCCGTTTCTCTTTAGCGTCGACAAGCTCGAGATGCGAGCTGGCCTCGGGAATGCCGGACAGTTGGATGATGAGAATATCAAGGCCCGGTTCGGGGACTGTGAAGGCGTAATAATCTGCGTCGAAATCGCAGTTGACCCGTCCTGTCAAGGGCGCACCCAGGCTGACCTCAGTGGCCCCTTTGATCTCGTTATTCGGCTCGGCTTCCTCGTTCTCATTCCAGGGGCCTAGCCGCTTTGTGCTCAGGGTGTATTTATCCGTGATTTGCTGCTGAGTGCCTTGCACAAAAATATAATAGACTCCCTCTGTTACCGTGAAATAGGCGACGGATTCGGGCTCGCCTTTGGCTGCCTGAACGGCGCGCCAAAGTTCCTTTCCATCCTTGTCATATATCCTGAACTGCTGGTCATAATCGGGAAGCGCGCTGAGGTCGATGTGGATTTCTTGTTTGCCGGGCTGATTAACGAGGAGCCGGAAGTAATCGTAGTCCCCGTGATACTGAAAATGACCCTCAACGCTTTGGCCCAAGGGAAGGTCGTTGGCCTGCTCCCGGCGGTCGTTGGGCTCGAGTTCCTGGCCTTCCTGCCAGGTACCGTCGAGTTTTAAGCTCAGAGAATATTTTTCCGCTGTAGCCTTCCCCGCCGAATAGACATGGACGTAGTAGGTCCCCGGCTCGACGGGAAAAAAGGCGATGGTTTCAACCTCGTTTTTCCGGGCTTCATTCACATCAAGGAGCGTCCGTCCGTTGGCATCCAAGAGATACAAGCGGCCGTCGACTTCCGGGACGGCGCTGAGGTCAACCCGAAGGTAATTCTTCCCGGTCTGATCCACGGTGAACTTGTACCAGTCGTCATCATTATTTTGTTGAATTCCGCCTTCGACAGTGTCCCCGATGCGGACCTCCTGCGCCTGTTCGCGCCGGTCATTCGGCTCGACCTCGGTTTTGACCTGGGCAAGAGCGGGCAAAACGAGCCACAGAGAAATGAATACGGATAAAAAGCAGGAAAGGGAAGGCCTCATTCTGCTCCAAGCTTCTCTCATTATCGTCTCCTTTTCGTGCTTATACTATCACAAACGCATGGAAAACTGGCAGCATGAGTTGTTCAAGGTTGCCATAGCGAGACGTTGAGGACGCCGCGGCGATCTCGAGGAGATCGCTTCAATATTCCAGAATAATTGTCCTTGCTCTAG
>CAYGXD010000084.1:0-6350 GCA_964353705.1 uncultured Eubacteriales bacterium
GACGTAAAGTCCCAGTTCGTCGGCGATGTCGAGGAGCTCGGGGATGGGAGGATAATGGGAGGTCCGGACGGCATTCAGGTTGGCTTCCTTCATCAGCCGGAGGTCCTGACGGGTCAGCTCGGGCGTCACGGCGCGTCCCATGAGCGGGTGGGTGTCGTGATGGCAAGTGCCGCGCAGCTTGACGGGTCTTCCGTTGATCAGGATGGACGAGCCTTTGATTTCGGTCTGCCGGAAGCCGATGCGCTGCTCCAGAGTCTGTATGACGCGGCCCGCGGCCCGGAGCTCGATTGCCAGGCGGTAGAGGTTGGGGTGTTCGGCGTCCCACTTGAGTGGGGACGGCACGGAGACGGCGAAATACGCTTCAGCCCGTTCCCACGCTCCGGCCGTTACCGGGACTGGTTTTGTTGTCTGGTTGACGCTCTGGCCTTGGAGCCCCTTTAGGATGAAATGGAGGGATGCCTCGCCCAGAGGACGATCGGATTCGTTGAGCACGGCGATGCGGCCGGTCAACCCCGCGTCCTTGTATTCGTTCTTGAAGCGCGTCGTCAGGGCCAGCGCGCCGATATGGGCCTCGGGCACCCGAAAGAGATAGACGCTCCGCATGATTCCCGCCAGCGGAAAGTCCGCGTACAGGCTCATTTTGTCCAGGTCATCGCTCGTCCGCGTGTGCTCGTTGACCCGTACGGCCAGGAGGTTTTCGCCTGGCTTCGCGGCTTCCGTGATATCCAGCTCGAAGGGCGTCGCCCCGCCCTCGTGATAGGCCGCCCGCTGTCCGTTGATCCAGACTTCGGCGCCGCTGTAGACGCCTTCGAAACGCAGTTTCAGCCGTCCCTCACCCGGAGGAATAGAAAACCGCTTCCTGTAGCCGCCGACGCTGGCGAACGACCTAAACCCTTGCATCTCCCAGTGCGAGGGCACGGAGATGTCGGACCACCCGGCGTCGTCAAAGCCGGGTTTCCAGAATCCCTCGGGGGGGTCGGTCTTAAACCGCCAGGCGCCATTCAGGCTCGCGAAAGGAGCACCCGGGCTTCGCGGAGTCAGGCCGTACTGAAAGTCGCCGGCGTCGCGCTCGAGCCGGGCTGAAGAGCTTTGCTCCGAAGCGCCGGCCGCGGTCACTGCGACTTCCAGCGTCCCCGCTGCGCCGGGCGGAAGCGGCGTCAGGAAGAGTCCCTTCTCATTGCTCGTTCCGGACCATGTCCAGGGGCCGCGTTTCCCCAGTCCATTCACGGCCACCCGCGCTCCGGGAACCGGCTCGCTTCCCCATTGGTCGGTGACGACGCCGAGGATATGGCCATCGAGGTCGGACGCGACCTGGACCGACAATCGGCGGGGCCGAGGTTCCGCATAGACTTCGACCTCGCTGAAGGTTGGGCCATTGGTGATGTTGGCGATCCGGAGCCGCTCTGTTTCCTGGGCCGGAAACGAAATGATTACGACTCTGGGGAGCTTGGCCCCCGGCTTTCCCAGGTGCTTGAGGCTACGCCAGTTGTTACCGCCCGCCTCCCATCCCTGGACATCCAATTCCATCACATAGGCGTCGGCTTGATAGATAACGACCTGGGCGATGCGCACGGTCCGGTTCCAACTCAGTTCAAACCAGACGCCGCTGTTGTGTCCGGGAATGCCGGACCAGCGGGTGGCCGCGTTCCCGTCGTTGGCCTTTTCCGGTGTCAGCGCCTGGTAGGATTCGGAGGCGCTTGCCTTTGCTTCCAGCGCCAGGTTGGGCGATTCGGCCTGTTCCGCGGCCGGAGCCGCACCGAGCATAAGCAAGACCAGCGGGATTGCGAGGGCGGCCATTTTTGCCAGTCTAATCATCGGCTTCGATCTCCTTGATCTTGAGGGCCAGCCGCTTGGGGGAGATGGGGAAGGCCGTTTTGAGCTCCGGGGCGAATAAGGCCACCTTGAACTCCTCGACCATCCAGCGGAGCTCCTCGATCGCTTTCGTTTTTTCCGGCGGCGTATCCGCCTTTATCTCCTCCCTTATTCGTTCGAACGCATCGATGAACGGCCGCAGCTGGTCGGCTTTTTTGCGGTCTTTATCGTAGTCGATTTTCCCGCGGCTCAGGCGGATCCGAAGCGCCTCGAGATATCGGGGGAGATGAATGAGCCGTTCAAGGGAATAGACGTCCAGAAAGTTATTAGGGACCAGTACCTCAAGCTCAGCTTTTATTTCTTGGCCCAGCGCAGCGGCAGCGCGGCTCGCTCCGGCCGATGGCTCGACCTCGCGAATCGCCAGCCGCGTTTCCCGGTAGGCGTCGAAAATTCTGAAAACTGCTTCCCTCAGGGCGTGGCTCTTCTCGAAAAGAGACCGCATGACCGTCTCGCCATAGGACTCGAATTCCTCCCGGCTGCGGAGGTTTCGCCGGAAGATCTCCCGCTTGATATTCTCGAGCATCCCTTTTTCGACCGCCTCCGGGCCGCCGAAATAGAGCGCCGTCTTTTTATACTCCTCGAACACGGTCAGATAGCGGCGCAGGAACTCCACATCCTTGGCGAACTTGGCCGCCAAAAGGGCTTCCACGCCCTTGAGGTGGGCGGCCAGCGCGTCCTCGGCCTTGCTGAACAGGCGGAGGTTGACGCCCCTTTCCGCAGGTTCGAGGCCGGGATAGGCCGTCATGAACATCCCCACGGGAACGCTATCGGGAAGCGGGCCGAACTCCCAACTCTCCACGTTCTCTTTCTCCCATTTGGCGCGGGCCGTTTTCCAGTCGGCTGATTGCTCGGGAACGAAAGGAACGGCGCCGGCCCGCCTCAGCACCTCGATATTCCGGCTGGCGGCCAACTCGCGGCCCTCGGGGTCGACGACCGCCACCCGCATTTTTAAGTGCCCGGGGATGTCGGCGGCGGCCCATCTGGACGCGGGGATGTCGGCACCGAACCTGTGCTTGACGAACCTGGCCAGGGTTTCGTGGAGCGAAGGGTCGGTCAGCCGCATTTCGCGGACGATCGTCTCGGCTGTCTCGGCAAACGGCATCAGGAGTTTCCTGTCGGACTTGGGGAGGCCCTTTATCAGGGCGGAGATCTTGTCCCTGAATTGGCCCGGCACCCCCCACTCCAGGGCCTCGGAGGGGATACCACTTATCTGGCCGAAGGGGACCCGCAGCGTGACACCGTCGCTCTCGACTCCGGGAGAGAATTTGTAGGAGAGCGCAAAACTTCTCTCTCCGAGGGAGAACTCGTCCGGGAAATCACGAAGCTCCGCCCCGTCGGGGGGGAGGAGGATGAGGTCTTTGTCGCTCATCCTTAGAAAATCGTCGTTCCCGGCCTGGCGGATCCTTTTTTCCAGGCCGCGCAGGTCGTAGACGCCGGCCAGACGCCGCGAATAGAAATCGGCGATGGCCGTCTCGACGACCATGATGTCTCTCCGCCGGAGCTTTTCCTCCATCTCTTGCACCCTTTTCTGGAGCTCCAGGTTGTGCCGGAGGAAGGGCGGCGGCTCCTTGACCTCACCTTCAACCATGGCTTCATTCACGAATATCTTGTGAGCTTCCTCCGGGTTTTTCTGGCCGAAGGCGACTTCCCGGTCGGAGACGATCTCCAGGCCGAAAAGGGTGACCTTTTCTTTGGCGCGAACTTCCCCGCGGTCCTTGTCCCAGCGCGGCTCGGAATAGGAATGGCGGCAGAGGTCGCCGCCCAATTCCTCGAGCCAGGCCGGGTCGATCTTGGCCGCGGTCCGGGCGAAGAGGCGTGATGTCCGGACCATCTCGGCCGCCACGATCCAAGGCCGCGACTTGCCGAAGAGGGCCGAACCCGGGAAAACCATGACCTCGCGTCCCTTGGCGGCCTGGTAGATGTTCTTTTCCCTATGGACGGCGATATTCGACAAAAACCCGCTGAGGACCGAACGGTGAACGCCGGCGTAAAGGGACGGAGACATCTCTCTTCTTTCCCTCCTCCCGGCGGCAATTTTCTGTTCGGTCAGGATGGACAGGATCTGGTCGTGAACGAACCCCCATTCACGCATCCGGGCGTAAGAGAGAAAATGCTCCTCGCAATACTTCTTTTGGCGGCTCTTTGAGCCGAGGTTTTCGACCGGGCCGTGGAAACGGTCCCAGATATTGAGGAGCGTCAGGAAATCGGAATCGGGGTGCGTGAACGGCGCCTGCGCCTGGTCGGCCAGGGCCGCCTTGTCCGGGGGTCGTTCCCGCGGGTCGCGGATGCTCAGGGCCGAGGCGATGACCGCCACCTCGGGGAGACATCTCTCTTTTTCCGCCTCGATGAGCATCCGGGAGATGCGCGGGTCGAGCGGCATCGGGGCCATCCTCCGGCCCAGCGGTGTTAGCTCGTGCTCGCGGCCGATCTGGAGAATCGCGTCGAGCTCGAGAAGAGCCTCGTATCCGTCCTTGATGTTCCGCGGATGCGGGCCGTCCACGAAGGGAAAGCGGGCCGGGTCGCCCAATCCGAGGTAGACCATCCGCAGGATGACCTCGGCCAGGTTGGAGCGCAGGATCTCCGGCGGCGTGAATTCTGGCCTGGCCTCATAGTCCTCCTCTGAGTAGAGCCGGACGCAGTGCCCTTCCTGGACGCGGCCGCAGCGGCCTTTGCGCTGGTCGGTGCTGGCCCGGGAGACGGGGCTGATGGGAAGGCTGTTGATCCGGGTGCCCGGCTGGTACTGGGAGATACGCGCCAGGCCGGTGTCGATGACATACCTTATACCCGGGATGGTCAGCGAGGTTTCGGCGACGTTCGTGGCCACCACGATCTTGGGCCCTTGCACCGAGTAGACTCGGCCCTGCTGCGAAGCGGGAAGCCGGGCATAGAGGGGGAGCACGGTTGTAGCCGCATAATGCTTCCCCTCCAGCTTTTCGCAGGTCTCGAGGATATCCTGCTCCGTCGGCATGAAGACGAGAATGTCGCCGTGCTGCCTTCTCGATTTGAGCCTATCGACGGCCCGGACCGCCATCTCGACATAGTCGGCTTCGTCGGTGGCGGCGGAGAAAGATCCGGGAGGCATGTATTCGACCTCCACCGGAAACATCCGGCCTCCGACGTGGACGACCGGGGCGCCGTTAAAGGCCTCGGAGAATTTCGCCGTGTCCAGGGTCGCCGAGGTGATGATGACCTTGAGCTCGGGACGGACGCCGAGCAGGGTCCGGACGATCCCCAGCAGGAAGTCGATGTTCAGGCTCCGCTCGTGGGCTTCGTCGATGATCAGCGTGTCGTACTCGGTGAGGTTTCGGTCGGACTGGGTCTCGGCGAGGAGCATGCCGTCGGTCATGACCTTGATGTAGCCCTCGCGGGCCGTCCTGTCCTGGAAGCGGATTTTAAAGCCGACCGACCGGCCGAGCGTTTCGCCCAGCTCAGCGGCGATGCGGTGGGCGATGGTGATGGCGGCGATCCGGCGCGGCTGGGTGCAGCCGATCTTGCCGGCGCTGCCGCGGCCGGCCTCGAGACACATCTTGGGAATCTGGGTGCTCTTGCCGCAGCCGGTCTCGCCCGAGATGATGACCACCGGATGGCGGCGGATGGCCTGGACGATCTCGTGACGCTTGGCTGTGATGGGAAGGGCGGGGGGATAGTGGAGACGGGGCCGGCGGCGGAACCGCTGCTCGCGCTCGCCCGCCGATTGCTCCAGCCGCGAGGCCAGATGGTTGAGCTCTTCGATGAGGTCCGCCCTTCGGGCGGTGGGGGCGGATATCTTATTTATTCGATCGGGCCTGTAGTCTTTGGCGGCGTCGACGATGCCGTGCCTCTCGAGGAGCTGATGCAGCCTCCGGCCGGCCATCGCCCGGTTGCGCAGCATGGCCCTGGGCAGCAGAGCGCGGATCCTCTGGAGGAGCGGGTCGATCGGGGCCGGCTCTCTTGTCGTTGATGACATCCGTCTTTCCAGTTTTGCTATATCACGCTCTATTCTATTATAATATCTTCATTCTTTCATCGGGAGGCAATAAACATGGACGGTACTGCTTCTGTCCGCTGGGGTTGGCTCAAAGTTATGTATGTCTACACGATTTTCGGAGCCGGCGGGTTTGGGCTTGGAGTGCTCTTATTCCCGGACAAGATCCTTTCGGCGCTCCGCTTTCCCGCGCAGGACCCGGTCACGCTCGGGCTCTATGGAAGCGTGGCGCTGGCCTCAGGCTTGGCGGCGATCCTGGCTCTTCGCTCTCCCTTGAAGTTCGTGCCTTTGCTGTTGCTCCAGTTGATTTATAAGCCAATCTGGCTCGCCGTTTTTGCTATTCCCCTTTTCATCAAGGGTCAATTTCCCCTTTATGTCGTATTCGTCTCCGCTGTCTTCCTCACCTATATCATCGGGAACCTGATCGCCATCCCGTTTTCCTACCTATTCTCAAAAAATTGAGGGATGTATAAACGGAGAGGAAGATAAGGGGTTTGTCCACCTTTCTCCTCCC
>CAYGXD010000084.1:6450-15519 GCA_964353705.1 uncultured Eubacteriales bacterium
GCTTCATCAGGGAGGCCACAGATGCGAGTAAAAAGAACTCTATCGGCCGCCGTCTTGGCGTTTTTATTAGCTGCCTTTTCGCCGGCATCTCCTCCGTCCTCACCAGACTCTTCTACGGAAGCCATATTACGCTCTTATGTCGAGGACTTTCGGAGCGATCCGGCCGCGGCGGAGCCGATCACGTTCGGCATCAGCGTCAGTGGCGAAGGCGGAGGCGAATGGCACGTGCTGGTCGGAGGGAGAAAAGGCGCGGACGGAGCTTATCAGGTGGACTTGGGGAGAGGATTGCCCCCGAGTCCCGCCGCGTTCTATACGCTCAACCTCGCCACGCTTCGCAAGATAGACAGCGGGGAGATCAATGCCCTGACTGCCATGGGCCGGGCCAGGGCTTCCGACACGGCGCCCATGGATATTGGGTTGATGGACGGGTTCGAGCCCGCGCCCGACTTTTTCGGACGACTCATCCCCTTCACCTTCCATTTCTGGACCCGCGGCTTGCCGGAGATCGTGAACTTCGGCCGCCCGCAGAGCCGGGAAGTCCACGGCGCCAATATGGTCGTTTTCTACTATCAGGAGGGCCTCCGCTCGGCTTGGGCGCAAATTGAAAAGGGTCAGCATGTTAACCGCGAGCCTGAAGACCAGACGAACCCGTTTCCAACCATGATCATTGGAATCCGGGGCAAAGCCCTGGCCAAAATCGGAGGCAACGAAGTTAGAATCCAGGCCGGCCAGATGGCCTTTATTCCGGCCGGAGTCAGCCATGAGGCCTGGAACCCATATGATGAACCGGCCGAAATCATCATCCTTATGTTCGGGGAGGGAGCCTGAAGAGCGAGTGTGCACAAATAAAGAGCCTGCTTCAAGAACGAGCGCGAAAGAAGGACCAGCTTCCATAAAGAAAGAGGGTGCATAAAGAACGAGTGTGGTTATAAAAACTCCCTCTCCCTCGACGGGAGATGGTA
Source organism: uncultured Eubacteriales bacterium (assembly GCA_964353705.1). Taxonomy (GTDB): domain Bacteria; phylum Acidobacteriota; class Aminicenantia; order Aminicenantales; family UBA8522; genus UBA8522. The sequence continues at coordinate 7,413 of CAYGXD010000084.1, forward strand.
GTGGAGAGGGTGACCGGCTTTCGCGTCATCTCAACGAAGAGAGCCCAGGGAGAAAAGGGCATGCGATTCGCTAAAGAACGTCTTGTCCGCCGGTTTTTTGAAACCTCGGTTCCGTTGCTCGTATTATTTGCCGGATTTTCCGGAGAGATCTCGGTCGGCCGCCCATCCGAAGCCTCAGCCTTGGCCATCCGTCTCGTAACCGATGAGGCGGATGCCGTCCTTTCCATCCTTGACAAGCTCGGAGCCGGGCAGCCTGTCGCCGCTAAGGACTGGGACCGGCTGTTCACCGCAGAGGGCTACGTCCGGCTAAAGAAACGGGAGGAGTCTCTGAAGCGTTCGTTCCAGGACGCCGAGTTCAGGGATTTTGTCCTATCAGTAGAGCTGAGAGCGAGAAAGGACCGCCTCGCGGATGCGCTGGGCCGATGGAAGCGGGCCGATCTGAGGGCCGCGGCCTCCCGCGCCCTGGCCTATCTTCCCGCCGGTACCGTCATCCGGGCCAAGGTCTATCCCGTCATCAAACCGAAGACCAACAGCTTCGTTTTCGATCTTCAGACTGACCCGGCTATCTTCCTCTATCTGGATCCCGACATGAACTCCGCCCAATTTGAGAACACCGTGGCCCATGAGCTCCATCACATCGGACTTGCGGCCGCCTGTCTTCCTGCGTATGAAGAAGAAGAATTCAAAAAAAAGCCGGCCGAGGTCCGCGCCGTTCTCGAGTGGATCGGCGCATTCGGCGAGGGAGTGGCCATGCTGGCCGCCGCGGGCGGGCCGGATATCCACCCCCATGCGGTAAGTCCTGCCCTGGACCGGGAGAGGTGGGACAAAGATATGGCCAGCTTCAATTCGGACCTTAAGAAAGTGGAAAGGTTCTTCCTGGACATCCTGGACGGACGTCTGAAAGGGGAGGAGGCCATCAGGGAAGCCGGCTTTGCCTTCTTCGGAATCCAAGGGGCTTGGTATACCGTAGGTTGGAAGATGGCCGTTTTGATCGAAAAGACGTTCGGCCGGGCGAAGCTCATCGACTGTCTCTGCGACTCGGCGGCTTTGCTGGCGAGCTATAACCGGGCCGCGGCCGAACAAAACGTGGAGACGAGAGAGAAACAGGTCACCTGGTCGCCCGATTTGTTGAAGCGACTCGAATAGATAAGCGCGGTCTCAACCCACTTTTCGCTCGATTTTGTATATAATAGTGGCGAATGGGAATAAAGTCCGGCCGGGAATGGTATGAATGCCGATGCGCCGGATTCTGCCCATCGTCTCTTTAAAGGACAAAACCATGAAACCCTTCAGGCTTCTGATCATCCTGTGTCTTGCGGTATGCCTCTTTTCACTTCCCCGGCCCGTTGCCCTCGTCAAGATCTCCAAAGGAACTCCGGGCCTTGTCGAGATCCTGAGGGCCTATCAGATCGAGGTCCTCCAGGAGCTCGAGACGTGCTTCTTGGCCAGAGCGGAGCGCGATGAGATGGCTTCCTTACGAAAGCTTGGACTCTCGGTCTCCTTACTGGACCGGGACAGCCGGGGGGATGAATATTTCCTGATCCCCGCTCTTTCCCCAGCCAGGCTTTCGGCCGTTTCCGCGGCCGGCTATCTCAAGCAGGTCGAACCAGGCCTATTCCTGTACTGGACGGACCAGGGCGATCCTCTGGCTCTTCTGCCCGCTGACGTCGAGAGGAAGCCCCTCCCTCGCTCTTCCATCCTCCCTTTCCTCAAGACTTACACTCGTCCTGAAAGCGTGCCCCTCGGGCTCAAGCTCAATGATATGATCCCTGCGATTATCAACCAGGTCAACCGCGCCAACCTCCGGGCCTATGTCCAGGGCCTCCAGGATTTTCAGACGCGCTACTCCACGACGGCCAATTGTGATGCGGCCGGGCAGTTTATACTCAATTATTTTCTCTCGCTCGGACTGGAGGCGGGATTTCAGCCGTTCACTATCGGCGGCATCTCCACCCGGAATGTGGTCGCCGAAATACAAGGGGAGACCGACCCGGAGGATATTGTCATCATCTGCGGCCATTACGACTCGACCTCGGGCGAGGCCGAAGTCAGCGCTCCGGGAGCCGACGACAACGCCAGCGGCGTGGCCGCTGTCATGGAGGCCGCGCGCGTCCTGGCCGGGTATCCGCTTGATTTCACCGTCCGGTTCATCGCTTTTTCCGCCGAGGAGCAGGGGCTTTATGGGAGCCATTACCATTCCGCGGTGGCGAGGGAAGGTTTGGAACGGATCATCGGGGTCGTCAACCTCGACATGATCTCTTACACCGAAGACCCGTCCGAAGACCTGGACGTCATCGTCAACGACGCTTCGTGGTGGCTAGCGGAGAGGGCCGGCCTCGTCGCCGACGCCTATACGGGACTAGCGGTTCGAAAGATCGTCGATGCCTCCTTCGTTTACTCCGACCACTCTCCTTTTTGGGACCAGGGATACCCGGCCCTCTGCGGGATCGAGGACGCCAATCCCAACAATCCGTATTACCACACTACCGGAGACACGGTGGACACCTTGAATTTCGATTTCTTTGAGGACGCCGCCAGGACGGCGCTGGCCGCTCTTTCCGATCTGGCCCAGCCCGTGAGGGCGGGTTATCCGCGGACTCCGTCGGGGCTAGAGGCCGAGTCCTCGACTTACGCCTCCGCCTTTGCGGCCGTAAAAAACGTCAACCTCACCTGGCAAGCGGTGAGCGACGCGGCCGGATACAACGTCTACCGGTCCACCTATCCCCATCTCGGACACGTCAAGATCAGCGGCTCGCCGGTTTCGACGGCCCAGTTTACCGACCGGGCGCTCGAGGCCGGCACCTCTTACTATTACGCCGTCACGGCGATCTGGCCGGGCGGATTGGAGAGCAATTTTTCGCGGCAAGTCGAATCGCCGGCCGAGCTCGCGAGATATGAACAACCGGAGTCGGGGCAAGAGTCCGCTCCGGTGATCTGGAGATGGAGATGATCATGAAAAGAATAACTCTCCTTGCCCTGGCGTGTCTTGTCCTCGGGGCCGATTCTTTGGCCGGCATGGACTGGGGCTTTTCGGCCGGCGCGGGCCTATGCGTGCTGCGCCAGAAAGAGGTGCAGGATGTCTACGGAACGGGATTCCCGGTCGGGGCGCAGGTCTGGACGGGATGGGGAAATTGGAAGGTTTCGGCCGGATTTGAATATCTTTCCGAGAGCGGGCAGGCAGTTGCCTTGAACGGCGGATCGGATGAATTCCCCTTGAGATTGAAAGCGAGCTCAATCCCCGTCGCCCTTTACTACCAGGTTTGGCTGAAGGATGTGTTTCTCGCGTTTGGGGGCGGCGCCAGCTATTGCTGGTACGAGGAGCGCTGGGAAGACCTGGACATCGTCACGGAAGGCAAGAAATGGGGGCCGCTTCTCTCTTTTCTGGCGGGCTACCGGCTCAGCCCGAGATGGTCCGTCTTCGGGAACATCCGCTATGAGCCTATGCCGACCGGGAAGAGCTCGCTCCTGGTGCCGGAGGTCAAGCTCGGGGGGCTCAAAATCGGCGCCGGCGTGATGTTTTATCTCTAGTCGGCCCTGGAAAAAGTCGGGACTAAGAGAACCCTTTTCTGGCCCAATATCTGGCTTCTCCTTTGACTCCAGATGGGCTGGAACGGCACCTCAACCATCTGGGTTTGCCCGGACATCCCGGTCGGCGGGATTGTCAAAATCGAAAACCAATATCAGTCCCAGGACACCGCCGGTTCAAAACCCCAAAAAATCAGCGAAACCTGGATGCTGGCCGATTTCGGCTTTAAAGACTGGAAAGAAGAATAGTCCCGGCCTGAAGGCATCTAGCGCATAATGAGATCTTTTTGAATCCCATTCGTCTCTCACTGAGACGAAGATGGGCTATTGACATCATCAAGCGCTTTAATTAGACTAGTCTTAGACTAGTCTAAGGAGGCCGGTATGGACCGCGTCGGCGCTTATGAGGCCAAGACCCAGCTATCCAAGCTGCTGGAGCGTGTCCTGAAGGGAGAGCGCATTATTATCACCAAACATGGGGTTCCCGTCGCTATCCTCCAACCCCCTGATTCCGGGAAATCCGGCGATACCAAAACCGTTATCTCTGAAATCCTCAGATTCCGGAAAAAGCACCGCCTCAATGGTCAATCCCTAAAAGACCTAATTGAAGAAGGTCGGCGCTGAATGGAGAATCGTTTTATCATCGACAACTCGGTCGTTATGTCCTGGTGCTTCAAAGATCAAGCCAATGCCTATGCCGATTCTATCCTGGAGAGGCTCATCGAGTCCATGGCCTATGTTCCCTCTGTCTGGCCGCTCGAAGTGGTGAATGTGCTTCTTGCCGCGGAACGCAAGAAATATATCAGTCAAGCAGATAGTGTCCGTTTTATCAGCCTGTTGGCCGAGCTGCCGATAGTCGTCGAAAGCGATAGTCCCGTAAAATCGATGAAAGAGCTCCTTGGATTGGCAAGAGCCCATGACCTTTCGAGCTATGACGCTTCCTACTTGGACCTGGCCATGAAAAAAGGGCTGCCGTTGGCAACTTTAGACGAAAAATTGAGAAAGGCGGCGGTCCATACAAGCGTTTTGATTTTGGCGGACTAGACGTACCTGAGCTGGCAGCCCTGTCACCTGAAAACCGAAACCCAAGTCCGGCTTCAACCCAATTTTTCGGGCTGAAGCACCTCTTTGATTTTGGTGACGGCGGCCTGGGCTTCTTCGCGGACCCCGTCCACTGTCAGCAGTGATTCGGCCAAGGCGAGCGCCTCCGGGCAGGCGAAATCCGGGAGCGCGCCGAGGACGAGTTTCTTCTCATCGGGCCGCGTGGTTAGGTCGAGGGCCGTCTTGAGGGTGCGCACGGCCGCCTCGGGTGATTGGTATTTTTCCAGGCCGACCATCCGGATATACCCTCGGAGCGCCAGCACCTGATGGGTCAAGTTCTGCGAGCTTCTGACAATCACTAACACGTCCTCACGCGGAGTCGAATTCGGCCAGTCGGCCAGGGCCCGGATAACCGAATCCTGGATCTGGGCATCTTGGTCCTTGAGAGCGGCGCGAAGGAGCGGCAGCGAGCTGTCGTCACCGATCTTTCCGAGCGTCCTATAAAGAAGGCAGCGCTTGGGAATATCGGTGACAGCCGCCGCTTTCGAATCCGGCGCGGGTGTCAGCAAGGCCTCGACATCCTTGGCGCGTGAATAAGGGTCGCCGATTCTCTGGGCGAGTGCGCCGATCGTGTTTTCCAATTCCTCTTGAGCCGGCTCGTCGCTCGTCCCGAACAAGACGTCCAGGAGGGCGGGGATATCCGCCGCCGAGGCGGTCGTGCGGAGTGCCCTGGCCGCCTCCAGGCTGTTTCCGGGCGAACCCGATCCGGCCAAGGCCATCAGGTCATTTTTGGCAGCGCTTATCCGGCGTTCACCGGCGGCCTGGATGAACTCGTTCTTGACGGAGTCGTTTGGAGCGGCGAGCAGCCAGAACAGAATGGCCTCGTCCACATCTTTCCCCGCGAGCGTCCAGAGGCTGGACCGGGCGGCCAGCTGCTCTCTTCCCCGGGAGCCGGCGGCATACTCGGCCAAGAGAAGGACGGTGGACGCATCGCCCACTTTGGCCAGGCCCTTCAGGGCGGCGATCCGGACATCCGGCGAGGCGCTCTTCAGTGCCAAGAGGACCGCCGGACGGACGGAGTCCTTCGGGTAGGCTGCCAGAGCGGCGAGCAGCTGGATCTGGCCGGCCTCAGGAAGTTTCGGTAGAAGGGCGCAAACCGGAGCAACATCCTCGTTCTTGAATACCGCCGGAACGAGCCCGATAGCCGGTTCGTGCATCTCCTGCGGACCTCGAGTCAGAGTATCCAGAATCAGAGCTCGGGCGGCATCCTTCTCGGCCGCCCGGATCTTTCCCTTGAGGGCGGTCTGGCGGAGAATGACCGGAACGAGGGGAGGCTGAGGGTTGAGAATCTTTTCGAATATTCCGTTCGCCGAAGTATAATCCCGTAAAGGAAGAAATTCCTCGGCGCACTGGAGCAGGGAAGAGGCGATTTCGGATCTGAACGCCCCCTGAGCCTTGTCATAGACCCCGGAAAGGGCCGCGGCCGCTTCCTTACTGCCGATCCGTCCCAGAGCGACCGCCGAAGCGGAAGCTACGGCAGGCTCCGGATTAGTGAGCAGAACGGACAGAGCCTTGACGGATTCCGCCGTTTTTCGGTTGCCGAGCGAAGAGATGATTCCGATCTTAGCTTCGCCCTGCGCGGTGTTCATAGCGCCGAGAAGGGCCTTGTCTGCGGCCGGTCCCGGTATCTTCTCGAGCGCATAGCGCGCCATATCCGTTGTCTCAGGCTGGAGAAGCATCTTGCCGAGCGCCGCGGCCGACTTGTCGCTTCCGATGAGCCGAAGCTCGCGGCAGACGGCCAGCCTGGCGTCGAGGTTGGGGGTCGAGCCGAGGAAGGTCAGGAGCTTGTCTTCGCAGGCGGCGCGGGATTCTTCAGTCCCGCGGTTGTTCAGGATGTATTCCCGGAGGCGGTAAAGGACCTCTTCGTTCTTGCTGTAAGCAAAGGAGTCGAGGTCCCTGAGGATGGCCTCGAGCGAAGGCGGACGGAATCCCGGCCAGCGCCGTACGTCCTCGGGTGTCGCGATGTCCCGGTTCGTAGAGGGGAAGTCAGCGGGGATTCTTTGGATCACTTTGCCTGTGGCCGCCCATTCAGCGCCGCGCTGGAAAGTGACGATGAACCCGACGCACTCGAGAGCGGCCTGAGGGCCTTCCGGCCGGGCGTGACCGAGGACCGTGTGAAAGATGCGGCCCGCCCCGTAATTCACGGTGAAAAGGACGGGCTCATGCCGCCCCGTGCCGTTCTCGTCCGGCGCGAAGTAAGCCGTTGCCAGGACGGTCAGGTTCTTGGCCGGCCCCCGCAGAAGCGCGTAAAGCTCGTCGCTTCCGTGCATCCAGCGCTCGGGCAGACCCGCCGTTATAGGGTGGCCGGTGTCGCGATTGACGACCAGGAAGGGATGCTCGGGGCCGTGATAACCGCACACGCCCGGCCCGGCATCCCGGACGACCCGGCCGTCCTTCCAGTAAACATAAGGACCGGCTTTCTCGGTCCGCTCTCCCCATCCGGCCAGGCCGATCGTCTCGTTATACTCCGGCCATTTCGGGAAAGTGTTGTTGGCCGAATGGTAGACGACGACACCGCTGCCGTTTTTGACGTAGGAAACAAATGCTTTCTGGGTCGCCGACGGCCAGTCGTCACCGCTGTAGTCGAGGACGACAAGACGGTAGGCGGCAAAATCCGGCTTGAATGCCTTCATATTCGCCTTGGCCGGCGGGCTGACGACAATATCTGCCTGGAAGAGCCCGGTATCCTCGAGCATCCGCTTGAGAGCCTCGCTCGTTATTCCCCAGGGATGATAGTTCTGCCCGGTGATGATGAGGGCTTTTATGGGCGCAGGGGTCGTCTGGGCATCGAGGGCCGGGGAGAATATCGTCGTTAGGAGGAGAATGGCCGCCAGGGCTCCACTCCAAACCGTTCGCTTTTGTGTTTTCATCTTCATCTCCCTTCGGCCCTTCAGAGCGGCAGCACCCAGGGCTTTCGGTAGGAGCGGCTGAGAAGCCGCTCGGCCTCGGGGTCGTCGATCGTCGTCTCGGTCGCCGGTTCCCAGCGGATCTTCCGGCCCAGCTCGATGGCGATGACGCTCAAGTGGCCGACGCTGGCCGAGCGGTGGGCCACTTCGGCCGGGGTTATGGTCGCCGCGCGCGTCCTGACGCAGTCGAGGAAGTTCTGGTAATGGTCGGTGCTTTTATAGAGCTGGATCTCGTTCGGGCCGATGACCTCGTTGATGAGGTCGGTGGGGTAGGTCTCGAACCTGCCCCGGTCGACGTAGACCCAGCCGTACTCGCCGATCCATTTGGTGCCGCTCCGGATGTCCGGGTGGCCGCCGGCGATGACCATGGGCGTCCCGTCGGCGTACCTGGCGGTTACGCGGTAGCGGAGGGCGCTGTTGTAGATCCCTTTCACCGGGAACTCGCCGCGGCCCTCGACCTCGACCGGTCCGGTGGTGTCCCAGCCCATGCCCCAATGGGCGATATCGCCGTGGTGGCCGATCCAGTCCATGAGCTGGCCGCCGCCGAAGTCCATGTTCCAGCGCCAGTTCATGTG
>CAYGXD010000085.1:0-15492 GCA_964353705.1 uncultured Eubacteriales bacterium
ATAAAGGACGGCCTCTCCTGTTGTCAATCAGGCCGCCCGATCCATTGAGTCGCGGGATCTAGTGGCGCGTCTTGTAAATAACTTGCGTAAGTCTTCTGCATAGACGGGACACTGGCCCGGCTGCCGCTTTCGTTGACAGGCACGGGGACGACCGGGTATCATGGATAAAGGAGGAAGGAGACCATGTTTTTTTGGGATTATACATATCTTCTTATTATCCCGCCGCTTCTTCTGGCCTTCTACGCCCAGGCCAGAGTACGCGGGACCTACGCCAAGTACAGCAAGATCGGCGCCACTTCAGGGATCTCGGGGGCTCAGATGGCCAAAGAGATCCTGAACCTGGGCGGCGCCGGGCAGGTGCCGGTCGAAGAGACACCCGGACAGCTGAGCGACCACTACGACCCGCGGAAAAGGGTTCTCCGCCTGTCGGCCGGAGTCTATGAGAGCAAATCCATCGCCGCCCTCGGCATCGCCGCCCACGAGGCCGGACATGCCCTTCAGCACCACACCGGGTATGCCCCGCTCCACATCCGCAACGGCATCTATCCCGTCGCCAGTTTCGGTTCGACCCTGGCCTTCCCCATCTTCCTCATCGGCTTCTTCATGAGCCAGAAGGGGCCGAGCATCCTGATGGACATCGGCATCCTTCTCTTTGCCGGCGCCGTTCTCTTCAGCGTGCTCACCCTGCCGGTGGAGTTCAACGCCTCCAAGCGGGCCATGGCCCTGCTGGGAGAGCGCGGCTACCTGAGAGGCCAGGAACTCGACGGCGCCCGGCGGGTCCTCTCGGCCGCCGCGCTGACTTATGTCGCCTCCACGGCCATGGCTGCTATGCAGCTCCTCCGGATGTTCCTTCTGCGCCAATCGCGGGACTAGTGTCCCATCTCGTAAATCCCTCTCCAGAGTCCTCTGGATAGATGGGACACTTCCAGGGGGGAGTCAAGCTTCCCCCTCGGCGCTTCGCTTTGCTCCGCTGACCCCCTGAGGGGAACGCCGCCGTCCCCCTCAAACTCCCCCGCGGTGGCGCGTCTTCCGATGATTGTCATAAAACCAAGTGACCTGTGAGACGCAACACTAGCCTCTCTCAAGTCAACTCGGAGGGGAAGACCCCTTCCGACGTTCGGCCAATTTCATCGGCCTCTCTGCCTCCCCTTCTCGGGCGGGGCATGCAACCCCGCCCTTCGACCAAGGGGGCGGCTCCCCCTTGGAACCCTCTACGAACGGCTCCCCGTGGCAAGCCACGGGGCATACTCGCCGCTCGTCAAGCCGCTTATTCTTGACAGTGCTAAAAGCAAGTGATAGATAGAGGACTATCTTTTTTTCCAAGGAGGCTTCCATGCCGGGAAGAATGATCATCCGCAGGATATCTGTGGCCGCGCTCCTTATAGCTCTTTTCCCCTGGCTCTCGGTCGCCCAGACTTCACCGGAGCAGTTCCTGGGCCATAAGGTAGGGGCCGACCGCAAGCTGGCCGATTACAGCCAGATCAAGGCCTATTTCGAGAAGCTGGATGGGGAATCGGGCAAGCTTAAACTCTTCACCATCGGGGAATCGACGCTCAAGAGGCCGATGATTATGGCCGTGATCAGCACGGAAGAGAACCTGGCCCGTCTCGACCGCTACCGGGAGATCGTCAAGAAACTCCGCGATCCCCGGACGCTTTCCCCCGAGGACGCGAAAAAACTGGCGGCTGAAGGCAAGGCAATCCTCCTCATCACCTGCAGCCTCCACGCTTCGGAGATCGCCGCCACCCAGATGGCCATGGAATTCGCCCATAAGCTGGTCACCGGCAACACCCCCTTCGACGCCGACCGGGTTCTCCGCGACGTCATAGTCCTCCTCGTTCCCTCCCACAACCCGGACGGGAACCAGATGGTGGTCGACTGGTACAGAAAGTACGTCGGGACGAAATACGAGGGCGGGCCGCTGCCCTGGATCTACCATCACTACGCCGGTCACGATAACAACCGCGACTGGTTCATGTTCAACCTGCCCGAGACAAGGGCCGTAAACCAGGTCCTCTACCACGACTGGCTCCCCCAGATCCATATCGACGAGCATCAGATGGGCTCGACGGCGGCTCGCCTCTTTATTCCGCCGTTTATGGACCCGCCGGTTCCGAACGTCCAGCCTCTTCTCTGGCGGGGCGTCAACCTCTGCGGGGCGAACATGGCCTACGACCTCCAGAAGAACGGCTTCAGCGGAGTCAATCACGGCCGCAGCTTCACCGGCTGGTGGATCGGCGCCTGCGACGACACCTCCTGGCTCCACAATGTGGTCGGCCTCCTCAGCGAAATGGCTTCGGCGAGAGTGGCCACCCCCGTCTACATCGAGCCCAGTGAGATCCCGCAATCCTATTACGAGAAGAGGATGGAATTCCCCGATCCCTGGCCGGGTGGATGGTGGCGGCTGCGGGACCTCGTCGATTACGAGCTGACCTTGTCGATGAGCCTGGTCAAGACCGCCGCCCTTCACAAAGAGGATTTCCTGTTCAATTTCTACCAGATGTACAAGAGCTCCATCGAACAGACCGACAAAAACCAGCCTTATGCCTTTGTCATCCCCGCCGTTCAGCACGACCTCCCGACGGCTCTCCGGATGATTGACATCCTGATGACCGGCGGCATCGAAATCCAGCAGGCCAAGACCGATTTCGTCGCCGGAGGAAAGGCCTACCCGGCCGGTTCGTTCGTGGTCAAAATGGCCCAGCCCTATAAGCCCTATGCCTGGGCTCTTCTGGAGCGCCAAACGTACCCGGACCTGCGTCAGTATCCCGGCGGTCCGCCGGTCCCCCCCTACGACAATGCGGGGTGGACCCTCCCGCTACAGATGGGAGTTCTCTGCGACCAGGTGGACGAGCCTTTCGAAGCCGAGACGGCCATATTCCAGAGAGTGACGGCTCCCACGGCGACCGTGCCGGGCGATTCCTACTCTATCCTCGACACCCGGGTCAACGCCTCTTACGCTGCCGTGTTCGCGCTGCTCACGGAAAAAGCTGAAATCTACCGCTCCAAGGAAGCGGTCAAGGGACCTGGATTCGATCTCCCCCCCGGCAGCTTCCTGGTAAAAAACAGCCCGGCCGTCCGTAAAATCCTGGCCGCCCAGGCGGAAAAGACGAACCTCCCCATCTACGGACTGGCCGACATCGCGGCTGTTCCCAAGGCATCCCTCAAGAATCCGCGGATAGGACTGTACCAGTCCTGGCGGAGCAACATGGACGAGGGCTGGACGCGTTATGTCTTTGATGACCTCGGCATACCCTATGCCACCATGCACAACGACGCCTTCAAAGGGACCAAGGACAAGAAGCTCGACCTCCGGGCCGACTATGACGTGATCGTTTTCCCGGATGAAGACGCCGACATCATCAAGACCGGAAAGGTCGACCCGAGCTCTGAATATGCCCGGTATTTTATGGCCAACTGGCCTCCGGAATATGAAGGCGGAATCGAGAAAGAAGGCGTTGACGCGCTCAAAGCGTTTGTCGAATCCGGCGGAACCCTGATCACCCTGAACAACGCCTGCGGACTGGCCTTCAAAGAGTTCCAGCCACCTGCCCGAAACGCGCTGGAAAAAGTAGACCGTTCCAAGTTCTTCTGCCCGACTTCTCTCCTCCAGATCATGGTGGACAACACAAGCCCGTTGGGATACGGGATGCCCAAAAAGGCGGCGGCGATGTTTTCGGACGGACTGGCCCTGAGCACCTGGGCCCCTCCCTCCGGGGATTGGGATCGCAGGGTCGTCGCCGCCTATTCAGAGAGCGATGTCCTCCTCAGCGGCTGGCTCCTGGGCGAAGATATGATCGCCCGGAAGGCAGCGGTGGTGGACGCCTCCTATAAAAAGGGCCGGATCGTCCTCATCGGGTTCCCCTGCCAGAACCGGGCCCAGACCCACGGAACCTACAAGTTTCTCCTCAACGGTCTCCTCTATCCGCAGCCGGAGGGGAAATAGGAGCGCAGGCTTTGTTCCTGCGACGGAGGCCGGAAACATGCCTGAAGGAAACAAGAAAAAGCTCTCCCTGATCGTCTTCAGCGGTGATTTGGACAAGCTATTCGCCGCTTTCTCCATCGCCGGCGGCGCGGCCGCCTCGGGCCTGGAAGTGGTCATGTTTTTCACTTTCTGGGGCCTCCGGGCTCTCAAGAAAAAAACGGCCACCGGCCGGAGCTTGTTCGGGCGGATGCTCGGCTGGATGTACGGCGGGGACATCGAGCGGGCGACCCCGAGCCGGATGAGCTTCGGCGGAGTCGGCCGCTGGATGTTCAAGAAGATGATGAAGGCCCAGCGCGTCCCCTCCCTGGCCGAGCTTCGCCGGACGGCCCTGGACCTCGGGGTGAAATTTTACGGCTGTCAGACCAGCCTGAGCGTCATGGAGATCCCCAAGGAAGCCCTGATCGACGAGGTCATCGCCTGTGTGGGAGTCCCCTTTTTCCTCGAACACGCCCAGCAGTCCGACATCACCCTCTTCATCTGAAACCCCGCAACTTCTTGATTGTCAGAAAATTCTTCTATAAAATGGGCCTGGAACGGCGACTAAACATGTAGGCGGTGTATTTTATCTTGGGAATCAGAGACCTTATCCAAACGAGGAAACGAGCCGGCTCCGGAGAGCCTCTCCGCGCCGATCCCGAGCATCTGTCCAAGCTGCTGGCCTCGGCCGAAGCCCGATTTTTTAACATCATCGGCCGGAACGCTGATTCCATCCTGATCGTGGACCCGGCCGGAACGGTCATGTTCGCCAACCCGGCTGCCATCGATCTTTTCGGAGACTCCGCCCGGACCGTCGGCGGCCGGCCTTTCGGGTTTCCGCTGGCCGGTGGAAAAACGACCGAGATCAAGATCCCCGCGCCGGATGGGCCGGAGCGGACCGGCGAGATGCAGGTGGTGGACATCGAATGGCAGGAACAGCCGGCCTATCTCGTCACCGTCCGGGATATCACCGAACGTAAACAGGCCGAGGAGCTCCGGCTCGAGATCGAGAAACACATCCGGCTGGACAAGCTCAAAGACGATTTCATCAACACGGTCTCCCATGAGCTCCGCACTCCCCTCTCGATCACCAAGGAAGCAGTCAGCCTCATCCTGGAGAAGGCAACGGGCGATATCAACGACCAGCAGGCCGAGATCTTGGGGATCGCCAAGAACAACATCGAACGCCTGGCCAGGATCATCAGCGGCCTGCTCGACGTTTCCAAGATCGAGGCCGGAAAGGTGGAACTCCGCAAGCAGGATTTCAACCTCCAGGCGCTCATCCGCGAAGTCGCTTTGGGTTTCGAGTCGAAGGCCGCAGAGAAAGGGCTCGATCTCCGGCTGATTCTTCCCGAGAAAGACATCCTGATCTATGCCGACGAGGACAAGCTGAACCAGGTTTTCTCGAACCTCATCGACAACGCCGTCAAGTTCACCGCCCAGGGGACGATCGAAGTGTCCGCCGCTGAGGGACCCAGGGAAATCGAGTGCCGGGTCAGGGACACGGGGATTGGGATCTCTCCGGAGAGCCTCCCCAAGGTCTTCGACAAATTCACTCAATTCGGCCGGAAGGACGGGCCGGGGGAAAAGGGAACGGGCCTCGGGCTTTCGATCGTCAAGGGATTGGTCGAGGTCCAGGGCGGGGAAATCCGGGCCGAGAGCAAGCTCGGCCAGGGAACAGCGATGACTTTCACCCTGCCCAAGCTGAGTTTCGAAGAGAGGCTCCAGGAGTACATCTCCGGCCTGATCCAGGAGGCGGCCGACCGGAAGGGAACTTTCTCCATCCTCATCTTCACCGTCCGGGAGATGGATGATCTCCTGCAGATGTCGCCGGAAAAGACCGTGTTGGAGCTGAAAGAGATGGAACGGACGCTCAAGAAATCCCTGCGCCGTCGGGCGGACACCGTGATGTACGACCGGGGCCGGTTCTACCTCATTCTTCCCGAGACCAAGCACAATGACGCGCCCTTTGTCCTTGAACGGATGAAGGATGTCCTGAGACAGGCGATCGTCGCCAGCGATTTCCTCAAGGATATCATGACCCTGGAGACAAAAATCCTCTCCTATCCCGAGGATGCAGTCGAGCTCGGGAAGTGGCTGGCCGCCGCGCGCTGACGCCAATGGCCAAGATCCTGGTTATTGAGGATGAGCCCGACCAGAACAAGCTCATCCGGCTCCGTCTGGAGGCCCGTGGTCACAGCGTCCTGCTCGCAGGCAAAGCCAGGGAAGGGATCGAGCTGGCCGTCCGGGAGAAGCCGGACCTTGTCCTTATGGACATGATCCTGCCCGATATGCACGGCCTCGACGCCGCCATCAAGCTCAAGCAGAATTCCGAGACCCGGGCTATCCCGATCATCGCCCTGTCGGCCGTCGGTTCGCCGGATTTCACCAAGGCCTGCCTTCAGGAGGGGATTGTCGCCTACGTCCGTAAACCCTATGAGCCACGTGAGCTCTTCAAGATCATCGAAAAACATGTCCGGCCAGACGCCATCCCCCGGACGGTCAAGCCCAAACCAGCGACGCCCTCCTCTAAGAGCTACCGGGATGAATTGTTTGAGATTGAGAAGCAGTTTTTCCAGAAACCACCCGCCCCCCGCCCTGGGAGCGCGGCCAAACACGGAGCCAATATTGATGAAATGCTGAAAAGCGCCCTGGCGGATTTCCGGAAAGAAGGCGAAAAGAGGCCGTCCGTCCCGGCATCGTCCCCGGTGACGGCCGCCCCAGCCCCGCCGGGTCCGAAGAATGTCCTGATCATTGACGATGATACGTCGTTCGGCAGGATCATTTCAGCCCACCTGGCCGGCCACGGATACGAGGTCAGCCTGGCTCTCGATGGGATCAGCGGCTTGAGGAAGGCGTTCCAGAAAAGGCCCGATCTCGTCCTCCTCAACCTGATCCTTCCGGCGGGAGGAGGCGAGGCCGTCCTGACCAGCCTCCGCAGGTCCCAGGAGGCGGGCGGTATCCCGATCTTCATCATGTCGAGTCTCCTCTCTTCCAAGAAGCTCGAAGAGAAGGCCCGCGAGCTCAGCGCCCAAGGGTTCATCTCCAAACCCATAGACCCCGAGGACCTTCTCTATATCATCGAGTCAGTCATTGGAGGGTGATCATTATGCCCAAGAAGCGGATCCTGGTCGTTGACGACGAGATCGATTTTGTCAAGATGCTTCAGGCGAGGCTCCGGATCGAGGGCTACGAGGTCCTGGTGGCCGAGGATGGGATCAAGGGGATCCAGACGGCCCGCAAAGAAACGCCCGACTTGATCATCCTCGATATCATGATGCCGGGCCTGGATGGACACTCCGTTTACGACACGCTCAAGAAGTCGGCGCTCACTTGGTCGATCCCTGTGATCTATCTCACAGCCAAGACGGGTCAGGCCGACGAGCTCCTGGCCATGGAGAAGGGGGCCAGGTATTACCTGAACAAACCTTACAACCCGGCCATGTTGTTGGAAATAATCAAAAGCGCCCTCGCCGGCGACGACCGGGACGTGAAGAAGGCGGGACTGGTCCTGCTCATCGACAGAGACCTGGGCTTCGCCGGTGACTGCGAGGCCAAGCTCAAACAGGCCGGATACGATGTGGTCCTAGCTCCGAGTGCAGAAGAGGGGCTCCGGTCCGCCCGAAGGCTGAATCCGGATATCATCCTTCTCGATTTCCAGACTTCTCATGATGATTCCCACGTCAGCATCAAGGTCATCAGCCACGAGGAGGCGCTTAAGGACACCCCCCTCTTCATCCTCGCCCCGCGGATGGTTATCGATAAGATGGATTCCAAAACCGCCCACCTGGAAAAATTCATCGCCAAGCCGGTCAGTTATGTCGGCCTGCTGGAAACACTTCAGAACACTCTGCAGATGATGCGCTCCCGTGATAAGGCGGGCAGGCCGGGAGGCCGCTGATCAATCCCCGCTCAAGATCGCCACGGCCTTCTCGATATCCGAGACATCCAGAATAACCGAGGTGATATTCCCCTTCCGGCTGAGCGTTCCGTAGCAGTATTCGATGTTGATGCCCCGGTTGCCTAACCGCGTCGTCAGCTCGGCCAGGGCGCCGGGACGGTTCTCCAGGTCAACCCTGAGGACGTCCCGAAGCTCCGTCGTGTAGTTCAGCTTGTTGAGCAGCTTGACCGCCTTGCTGACATTCTTGACGTACAGTTTGGCCGTGTCGTGGAAGGCGCCGATGGCCTCGATGTTGATCTCGTTCTCGGCCAGGTGGCTGCACAGCTCCCCCAGGGTAGACGGCCGGTTCTCCAGGATGACGAATATTTCGGTTATCCTTTCCATGTTTCCCCCGTATCGAGGAAAATTATCCTTTCTTTAAATGCCACAGAACGGGTCTCCAGGTCAAGCCCCTGAACTGGTTCACTACCATCTTCCCCGATCAATCGAAGATCTTTCCCGGGTTGAGGATGTTGTCAGGGTCGAAAAGCCGCTTAATGCCCCTCATCAGTTCTATCTGCACTTCATCCAGGACAAGCGATAGGAACGGCTTCTTTACCAGCCCGATGCCGTGCTCCCCGGAAAGGACCCCTCCCCTCGCCTTGGCGTCGGCGTACAGCTCCTCCCGTACTTTTCCCACCTTGTCCCGCCAATCCTCCTCCGGAACCGGGATCATCTTCCCTTCGGCATACCGGGCTCTCATGATATGGGTGTGGACGTTGCCGTCCGCGGCATGCCCGAAGGTCGGCAGCCAGATGCCGTATTTTCGGGAGACCTCCCGGATGCGCCGGACGTGCCCGGGAATCTCGGCCCGGGGGACACAGATATCCAGGATCTCGACCGTCAGGGATTTGATGGCCTCATAGATCTGGCTGCGGATTTCGAGGACAACTCCCTGTTTTTGCGGCGTGTCGGCGATGAAGATGTCCAGCGCCCCCTTCTCGAGGCAGACATCGGCCACGACCTGGCTCGCCCGGTCCATCTCCTCTTCGCTCGACGCATCGAGAATGACCAGGAGGGAAATGCGGCCGGCCGAAGTCGGCCAGCGCTTATCGAGATATTCCTCGGTGATGCGGATGACTTCCTGCTCGATAAACTCGACGGCCATGGGCACGATCTTGCGGCCCAGCAGCAGCGGCACGGTTTCGACGGCCCCGTCCACATCGTCGAACGGAACGACCAGCGAGCGGCTCAGGGCGGCGGCAGGCAGGAGCTGGAGGACGGCTTGGGTGACGATCCCTAACGTCCCCTCCGACCCGACCAGGAGATGGAGCAGGTTATAACCGGTGCTGCTCTTGACCAGCTTCCCGCCCAGGCGGATGGGATTTCCTGCAGGCAGGACGACCTCGAGTCCGCGGACATAGTTGCGGATGACGCCGTATTTGACCGCCCGGCTGCCTCCTGCGTTGGTGGCGATGAGGCCGCCGATCATGGCGCTTTCGTCTCCGGGGTGGGGCGGAAAGGAAAGTCCGGCCTCATCGACCGAGCGTGAGAAATCCCCCAGCGTGACGCCCGGCTCGACCACGGCCATCTGGTTGGCTAAATCGATCTCGATCACCCGGTTCATCTTTTCCAGCGAGAGGACGATCCCGCCGTAGAGCGGGACGCAGCCGCCGCAGAGCCCGGTAGCGCCTCCCCGCGGGGTGACCGGAATGTGCTCCTCTGTCGCCAGCCGCATGACGGCGGCCACTTCCTCCGTCCGTTTGGGCCGGACAACGGCCTCGGGATATCGCCGGATGTCGGCGAGCGAAAACTCGTCGTGGCTGTAGTCCTCGAGCTTCTCCCGCTCGGAAATGACCTCTTCCGGACCAACGATGCCGGCCAACCGCCGGAGGATTTCCTGGCTTATCTTGTTATAAACTTTGTTCATTCCAGCTCCCTCTTCGAAAAATGGGTGGCCTGGCGCCTCGCCTCCCGCCCGCAGCCGATAAGAGGCGCCGCCACTTTAAGAAAATTCATTTGAATCGCATTAATCCCCCATTTCACCCTTGAGCAATCAAGGGGGCAAAAGGCAAGTGTCTCCGGAAAGGTCGGTGGGCGGGTCTTAGGCGAGGACGGACGGGGAGGTGCCGTGACAGGACCCATTTTCCGCTCCCTATTCATTCGATGATAACGTGGGGTATGCCGGCGTCCCGAAGCAACTCATTGAGGCGAAGGACGTCCGATTCCAGGACGGCCTTGAGGTTGACGATCTCGGTATCCGCCTTTTCCGACAGTTCCTTGAACAACTCGAGCGACTGGTCTGTCGGAGGCGCATCGGCGCCGGCCGACAGGGCCGCCAGGGCGGCGAGCTTGTCATCGAGCCTGACGGGGTAGTTCAACGGATCCTGGCTGCTCTTGGACCTGGCTTGGATGAGGACTTCCTCGATGGCGGTCAGCTTGTCTTGGATTTTCTTGGCCTCCTCGAGGAAGGACGCGGCCTCCGGCCTGGCCTTGATCCCTTCCGAGAGCTGGTCGAGCTGGCCCCGGACCTTCCTCAGTTGATTGACCGCCCGGTTCACTTCGCTGAGCTTGTCCCGGACCTGGATCAAGAAATCGAACTGCTCCCGAAGTTCCTCCTGGGACGCTTCGCTCCGCGGATCCTTCTTCCATTCCCATTCCCGGATGTGGGACTCCTCTCCGATGGTCAGCTTGACCTGGTAGATCCCGGGGACGGCGACGGGCCCCGAGACCGAGCCGCCCCAAAGGATAGCGCCCGGGACATGCTCCGCGTCAGGATAGCGCATGTCCCAGATAAACCGGTTCATCCCGGCTTCGGCGGGAAGGGACTGACTGTTCCCTCCGCCGGACACCCGGCTGAGCTCATCCTCGGGCTCCGCTTCCGACTTGGCCCGGCTGGAAAACGACCTGAGGCGGGCGCCGTTGGAGTCCATGATCTCGAGGACGACCTCCTGCTTTGGCTTCTCCTTGAAATAGTAATATATGACTGTTCCCGAGGGTGGGTTTTTCCCGGCGTTGGGGACCGGGAAACTCCCATGTCCCGTTTTATAGGTGTCGCGTGGCCGGAACAGAAAAAAGGAGGAGACAGCAACTTTTTCGTCCAGCTGATGGAGCGGAGTCAGATCATCGAGGATCCAGAAAGAGCGGCCGTGGGTGGCCACAACGAGGTCGTCCTCTTTGACGACCATGTCGTGGATAGGCGTCACCGGTAAGTTGAGCTGGAGCGATTGCCAGGCCGCACCGTCATTGAAGGAGACATAGACGCCCGTCTCCGTCCCGGCATAGAGGAGCCCTTTGCGTCTCGGATCCTCCCTGACCACACGGACAAAGGTGTTTTTGGGCAGGCCGGTCACGATCGGACGCCAGGTCTTCCCGAAATCCTCTGTTTTATAAATATAGGGTTTGAAGTCGTCGAGCTCGTGCCTGTCGACGGCCATGAAGGCGGCCGCCGGGTCGAAGGTGGAGCATTCGATCAGGCTGATGAGGCTCCATTTGGGGAGCTCGCGCGGGGTGATATTCTCCCAGGTCTTTGCTCCGTCCCGGGTCAGATGAACCAGGCCGTCGTCGGTCCCCGCCCAGAGGATGTTCGGGTCCTGGAAGGATTCCGCGAGGGCGAAAATCGTGCAGTAATATTCGACTCCCGTGTTGTCCTGGGTGATCGGGCCCCCCGAGGACTGCTGCCGGTCTTTGGCATTGGTCGTCAAATCGGGACTGATGACCTCCCAGCTCTGGCCCTCGTTGGTTGTCTTGAACAGCACCTGGGCGGCATGGTAGAGGACGTGGGGATCATGGCGGGAGACCAGGATCGGAGCCGTCCATTGGAAACGGTACTTCAGGCCGGCCGCGCCGGCTCCCATCGGGTTCTCCGGCCAGGCTGTGATAACCCTCTCCCGGCGCGTCCGGTAATCCCAGCGCGTGATGTATCCGCTGTAGCTTCCGGCATAGACGACATCGGGATTGTCCGGCCGGGGCACCACGAAGCCGCTCTCGCCGCCGCCCACGTCGTGCCAATCGGCCTTTCCGATCCCATAACCGTCTGTCCGGCTGGCGATGCGCACCGTAGAATTGTCCTGCTGGGCCCCGTAGACCCAGTAAGGAAAACGGTTGTCCACGGCCACATGATAAAATTGGGCGGTCGGCTGGTTGTCCTGGCCGGTCCAGGAGAGTCCTCCGTTCATTGTCACGTTGGCTCCGCCGTCGTTGGAATTGATCATGCGCCCGGAGTTTTCAGGGTCGATCCAGAGGTCGTGGTTGTCCCCGTGCGGGACATGGATCGCCGCATAGGTTTTCCCGGCGTCGGTCGAGCGATAGAAACCGGTGTTCAGAACATAGACCGTCTCAGTGTCCTTGGGGTCGGCGTATATCCGGCTGTAGTACCAGGCCCTCTGCCGCAGGCGGCGCTCGTCATTGACCTGCTGCCAGGTTTGGCCGGCATCGTCCGAGCGGAATACTCCCCCGTCCTCGGCCTCGACGATGGCCCAGACCCGGTTCGGAGCCGGTGAAACAGTGACTCCGATCTTGCCTAGCACGCCCTGGGGAAGACCTTGGTTCCGGGAGATCTCGGTCCAAGTGGAACCTCCGTCGGCGGATTTGAAAAGCCCGCTGCCGGGGCCCCCGCTTGTCAAGCTGTGGGGAGTCCGGCCGGCCTCCCAGAGAGAGGCATAGATCGTCCGGGGGTTGGAGGGATCAAGCGCCAAATCGATGGCTCCGGTCTTGGCGTTGCGGAAAAGGACCCGTTCCCATGATCTCCCTCCGTCCGATGTCCTGAAAACGCCCCGCTCATCGTTCGGCCCGTAGACATGGCCGAGAGCGGCGACATAGACCAGGTCCGGATTGCGGGGATGAATGCGGACTCTCGATATCTGGCTGGTATCAACGAGCCCGGCCTGCTTCCAGGTCTTCCCGGCATCGGTGGATCTGTAGATGCCGTCGCCGGGCGAGACGTTGCCCCGGATCGGCGCTTCTCCCATCCCCACATAGACGACGTTGGGGTCATACTCGGAAACGGCGATGGCGCCCACCGATCCTGTCCGGAAGAAGCCGTCGGAGACGCACTTCCAGTTGAGCCCGCCGTCCTCGGTCTTCCAGACGCCTCCGCCCGTCGCCCCGAAATAATAAATAAGGGGATGGCCGGGGATCCCGGCAACGGCCGTCGCCCGGCCGCCGCGGAAGGGTCCTATCAAGCGCCACTCCATGGCCTTGTAAAGGCTCGGGTCGAGAATTGCGGGGCGGCGATCCCGTTGGGCCGCGGCGCCCCACCCGGTGACGGAAAAAACCGGTCCCACGGCGATCATGACAATTAAAATCTTGAATGCGGCTTTAGATGGCATCATGGCAAGGACTCCTCATTTCCCAGGTTTTTATAAAACAACATAATTTTCATGTCAACCGGAGCTGGCGGGGAAAAGCCAACAGGACCTGGGACCGGCCCCTGAACTCCTCCAGGAAACCGGTGACGGTGATTTCTTTTCCTGCGCACGTCTCCAGATCGGGGAAAAACCGGCGCCGGTCGCCGGGGACCACAGCCTCAAAAAATCCGTCTTCCGATTCGAGGTAAAGAAAGGCCTTCTTTCTCGAGAATCGGGCGCATCGGAACCGGACCGAAATGAGCCTGCCCATCTGGCTCCGGACTTCGGATGCGGGGATTATCGCCGGCGCATCGCGGCGCCAGAAGCCCCGCTTTTCCTTCCTGGCTTGGGCCTCGGCGCCCCGGAACCATTCTTGATAGTCTTTTCTATAAGGGTATTTCAAGAAGGCGGCGGCGAATCCCTCCCGGATGACGAGCTCATTGAAGAGTTCTCCCTCTCCCAGCCAGACGTAGGCGAGAACCCGGCCGTATTCGTCTTGGGGAGAGAAGTCATAAGTCAGGCGAACCTCCCGGAGGTAGAGATGATGAAAAGAGAACCTCGTGGACAGGAAAGCATGGAAGGCCACGTCCTCCCTTGGGTCGTCGACCTCCGGGGCGTCCACGCCGATGAGCCTGACCCGCCGCTCGACCCGGTCGGCGAACCTGATGGTAACCGTATCCCCGTCCGTGACGCGGATCACAGTGCCGGATTCCCGGGACGCTTGTTCGGCGGCGGCCGGCAATACCGGAGCCGGACACAGGTAAAGGCCAATGACATAAGGCAGGATTCTCCAGGCCCGCGGCCGGTGTCTCGAGCGCGATCTGATTCGCGGCCTCTGCCCGCTTCTATCCGGTTCAGAGAATGAAGCTGTGTCCATAAATCCCACGCCCTCCGGCGCCGGTTTCCTGATAGCCCTGTCCTCCTCGTTTAAACCCGGAGATAGATCTCCAAGCGGACGCCCGCCGCTATCCCTGGATCAGGCCTTTGACCGCGCGGACGATGTGGGAGGCACTGATTCCATAAGCGGCGAGAAGCTCATCGGGCTTCCCGGAACGAGGCAGCTCCCGGACACAGAGATGGACGATCCTGCCCTCCCCCGCCAGAGAGGCTGCGACCGCCTCGCCCAGTCCGCCCGCCGGGAAATGATCCTCAGCGACGATGATCCGACCCCCTGTCTGACCCGCCTCGCGAACTATGGTCTCTCTGTCCAGCGGCTGGATAGAATAGGCGTCGATGACCCGAAGGCCGATTTTCTCCTTTTTGAGTTCTTCATAGGCCTTCAGCGCTTCGAGCACGGTGATGCCGGCGGCAATAACGGTAGCCGCATCGCCGTCCCCGCGCCGAAGGACCTTGGAGCCGCCGATGGGAAACGGCTCTTCTCTCGAATAAAGCAGCGGCGTCGCCGGCCGTGTCGTCCGGATATAAGAGAGCCCCTGATGGCGGGCGGCGGCCTCGACACAGGCCTCGGCGGAAAATGCATCGCTCGGATAGAGCACGACACACCCGGGGATGGGCCGGAAAACCGCCAGGTCCTCAAGCCCCATCTGGGAAGGTCCATCCTCGCCGATGCTCACTCCTACGTGGGAGCCGCAGAGCTTGAGGTTGGCAAAGGAATAAGCGGCCATCCGGATCTGGTCGTGAGCCCGGGTGAGGAAGGCCGCGAAGGTGGCGATGAAAGGGATGAATCCCTTGACTGACATCCCCAATCCCATCCCGACCATGTTCTGCTCGGCGATGTACGACTGGAAGGACCGGCTCGGGAATGCGCCGAAGAATTTCTCGGCGTAAGTCGAGTTTTTGACGTCGCCGTCGACGACGACCACCCGATCGTTGACCCGCCCGAGCTTCTCCAGGGCGATCCCGTAGGCCAGGCGCGTGGCCGTCTTGTCGGAGTAAGCCGTCCGCTCGAAAGCGAAGGCGTTCTTCCAGTCCGGCCGGCGCGCTTTTTTCGGCGGGCGCACGAATTTTTTCGAATCGACCTCAGGCATGGGGCCGATCTCCTGAAGGGCCCTCTGCAACTCGTCTTCTTTGAGCGGCTTCCCGTGCCAGCCGTTCAGGTCTTCGACAAACGAGACCCCCTTGCCTTTGACGGTCCTGGCCAGCACGACCGCCGGACGGACGGAATTCCTAGCTTTCTTAAGGGCCTCCAGGATGGCCGGGATATCATGCCCGTTCACTCTGTGGACCGTCCAGCCGAAAGCCCGGAACCGGCGCGCGTAAACCCCAAGGTCGCGACCGGGCATGGTGGCGTCGGACTGGCCGAGCCGGTTGACGTCGACGACGGCACAGAGGTTGCGGAGTTT
>CAYGXD010000086.1:0-15172 GCA_964353705.1 uncultured Eubacteriales bacterium
TCGGCATTTTCTGGAAGCCGCCGTTCCGGTTGGACGTAACCTCCGCGCTCAAAGCGGGCGCCAACACGCTGGACATCAAGGTGACCAATCTCTGGGTCAACCGCCTGATCGGCGATCAACAGCCCAACGTCACGAAGAAGTACACGTACACGGCGATGCCGTTCTACCAGGCCGATTCGCCCCTGCTTCCCTCGGGCCTCATCGGCCCTGTGCTGATCGTCAGGTCGGAATAGCTGAGTTGTGGGGAAGGCCCGATCGAGATCGCCGGAATGCCCGGATCACTTATAGACTTCGCCCCTTGGAGCGATCTCCAATACCTTGATGACCTCTTCTTCTATCAGAAATATCACTCTGTAGGAGCCCACCCGCAGCCTATAGATATTCTGAATTTTTCGTCCCTTCATTTTTCTAATATCCCCTTTGCCGGGAAGGCGGCCGACGGCTTCAAAAATCCGTTTTTTTGTCTTGGCATCAAGTCTCTGAAGATAATTGAAAGCCGTCCGGCTATAAAAGACGATCATAATCCCAGCAGTTTCTTGACTCTTGAGGAGGGAATGAATTCATCCGTTTCGAGTATCTTAAGGAGCTTTTTTTCCTCTGTTTCCTGGAGCAGGATTTCCGCCTTTTTATCGAGGTTTCTTTCCATCCATTCCCGGAGCGCCTTCCTGACGATTTCCGAGATGCTGGCCCGCCTGAGAAAAGCCATGGCCCTGGCCTTGTCGTAGAGATCGCTGTCGATAATAATATTGACTCTTTTCATTTTGGCTTTTTCCATAAGTATGTATATACATCATTACACATCATTTTTCAACCTCCTCGACAGTCTGCCCCTCACACCAGATTAAGACGATGGGCAGGCGAAATATTCTCAACGGGAGAGATAGTTGCGATTTTAGCCCTTGGGCTTAATGAGCTGGATATAAGGCGGATAATCGGAGAGGGACTCATTGATAAGTCCTGGATCTGAAAAAGAGTCAATGATAGTCTTGGCCGAACCGGTCTTGCGCCTGCTTGGCCACGTGGAGCAAAGATTATCCGTTGCTCCCAGGTCTATTCGCTTGACAATTCTATATTCTCCATGTATCTATATTGTAGATACATGGAGAGAAAGATGATCTCACGAATTCAAAAATGGGGAAATAGTCTGGCGGTGCGGATCCCGAAAGTGTTCGCCGATGAGATGAACCTGGCAGAAGGCGCGTCTGTTCAAATGATGCTCAAAGAGGGCGCCCTCATAATCACTCCAAATGATGAGCCGAAGTGGAGCCTCGAGGAGCTTCTGGCGGGAGTGACCGCTGAGAATATCCACGGCGAGTGGGAGACCGGTGGGCCGGCGGGGAAGGAATCATGGTGATCCCGAATGCCTATGTTCCCCGGCGCGGCGATGCTGTCTGGATCACCCTCATCCCTCAAGCCGGCCATGAGCAGTCCGGCCGGCGTCCCGCCGTCGTTCTTTCTCCCGAAGTTTATAATGACAGAGTCGGCCTGGCGTTATTCTGTCCGGTGACGAGCCAGGTCAAGGGCTATCCCTGGGAAGTCCGCATTCCCGAAGGCCTTGAGGTCTGCGGCGTTGTCCTCGCCGACCAGGTCAAAAGCCTGGATTGGAGGACGCGCTCGGCGGCCTTGATTTGCACGCTTCCTGAGCCGACTGTCGCCGAGATCCTGGGCAAGCTCGGAACCCTGCTGCGCATCTGAGGGGGACATTCCCCAGACTCTGAGCAAGGAGACTCTCCTCGTTCGTCTTATGCTGTCTCGGGTCAAAAGTGCTGAACAGAGGTCCGGGACAGCGCTCATTTTGTGTAGACATCATGAACATAAATAGTTGACAATATTGTGCACTATTCTATAATATTTTATGCTTTCTTATGAGGTGCGACGATGAGAACAACCGTGACCATCGAAAAGGGAATAATCGATGAGCTCCTGGACGAAACCAAGGCCAAGAGCAAAGCCTCGGCCGTCAGGGAGGCCGTGGGTGATTATCTCCGGCGCAAAAAAATTTCTAGGATAAAATCACTCAAGGGAAAACTGGAATTCGACCAGGAGAGGGCCTCAAGAAGGCATCATGAGCGCTGAAAGAGTCCTGGTCGATACCTCCGTCTGGGTAAGTTATTTCAGAGGGGGCACCCCGTTGATCTCCGAGAAGGTCGACAGCCTTCTTGCGGGGGACGGGGTTTGCGTCCCCAAAATCGTCGTGGCGGAGCTCCTCCAGGGCGCCAAATCCGAACGGGAAATCTCCACGATCGAGGATTCCTTCGACGCCTTCACGATCCTGGATCAGAGTCCGGATACCTGGTTGAAAGCGGGAAGGCTCTCCCGCGAGCTTAAGATGAGAGGGAAGACGATCCCTCTCCTCGACTGCTATATTGCGGTGACAGCCAAGGAGAACTCTTGTGCTGTCCTCACTCTGGACGATCATTTCCGGGAGATTCAGAGAGTGATGCCGCTCGCTCTCGTTTAAAAATGCTGATCGCCGCCATTTCGGACTTGCACGGGATTCGCTCCAGGTTTGAAAAAGCCCGCCGGCTTGCCGATGAGGGGATCAAGGTACTCCTGTTGGGGGGAGATATCGCTCCAAACGGCCTACCGGAGTTTCAGCAGGCCAATGTCAGGGCTTGTTTTGATATCTTGCTCTCTGGGAAAAAAGACATTCGGATCTTTGCCATCCCAGGAAACGATGATTGGCGGATCGTCGAGGAGACCATGCGGGAATTCCCGGAGGTGACCATCCCGACGGATCGTGCCTATCACCTTGATGAAACATATTCGGTTGTCGGGTATCCCTACGTCCCCATCACACCGTTCATGTTCAAGGACTTTGAAAAATGGGACGACGATCGCTTCCCCGAGATGCCCTCGGACCCTCACGAGATGGAAACCGTGATGATCGCCCACCGGCTAAACCTTGAGGGGTATAGAACGCGAGGCCTGGAGCGGTACGAATTTCGCTTTGATCCCGGTGATCGAAAAGACAATATTTCCGCCGACATGAAGAAGCTGGCCGGGTTCAGCGACCCTCAAAAAACGGTCTATCTTTTCCATTGCCCTCCCTTCGGGTTCTTTGATTTTGGGATGGGCATCGGGAGTGGGTCCGAAGGCCGCATTCATATCGGCAGCCGTTCCATTGCCGAGTTCATCTGTACTAACGGTCCCTGGCTGACAATTCACGGTCATGGCCATGAGGCCGTCTCGGTGATGAAGGGAGAATTCTCCTTCGGCATCGGCGGAAGCAGGGGTGTCGCCGTCGGTGCGGGAAACAACCCGGCTGTCCTCAACGGCTTGTTAATCGACGTCGCCTCCCGTTCTCTGAGGAGAATTTCGTTATGAAGAATATGCATTTTACAGCCGACTCGCACTTCAACCATGACAATATTATCCGTTTTTGCCAACGTCCGTTTGCGTCGGCGGAAGAGATGAACGAAGCGCTGATTGCCAAATGGAACGCCAGGGTTGGACGGGGAGACCTTGTCTATCATCTGGGAGATTTTGCCTGGGGAGACTGGGGGCCAGTCCTTAACCGGCTGAACGGCGATATTATCCTGATCAGGGGCGGACATGATAAGAAATGGGAAAAGAAATCCGCCGGCCGCTTTCTCCAGATCGCGGATCTCATGGACGTCGTCATCGAGGGAAATGCGATCGTCCTTTGTCATTACTGCATGAGGGTATGGAATAAGAGCCATTATGATTCCTGGCATCTCTTCGGGCACAGCCATGGCCGTCTTCCGGCCCTCGGCAAGTCGCTCGACGTCGGCGTCGACGGCCATGATTTTGCGCCCTGGTCCTGGGAAGAAGTCAAAGCCTATATGGCTGGCCGGCCCCACAATGAGAACTTCTTGGGGTAAGGGAAAAGCGGAGGCAGTTCATTTTTCTGCGGATACCTATTTTGCGCGACGCAGGGCCTTCCGGATTTCTTTGTCATCACTCACGAGCCTATCTAAGTCCGCCGGCTTCCAACGCAATGCCTGGCCCATTTTGTGAGGCTTACAAAGAGCGCAAGATCTTTTTTTCTTTTTTAATCGCTTTCTCATTTGTTAATTGCACCCCGACTTTGAAAAAAGGGGATAGTTTCATTGGCCGGTCAGCTTGGCGCTGACCAGGCGGTTAAGGCTGATTCCTTCTTCAGCGGCTTTGATCGCAAGAGCGCGGTGAACTTCCGGAGGAATTCTGACGACGAATTTTCCACTGTATAATCTTCCTGAAATCGGAGCGGGAGGGGCCTCTCCATCGTTTTCCATATCTTGGATGGCTTTTTTTACGATCCTGCGAATTCCGTTTAGGGCCGCCTCGGGACTCTTGGCCAGCCAGCTCAGGCTAGGAAATTCGAGGCACAACCCGACAAATTCCCTGTCGTCCTCAGACCAGGAGATTCTATATGTATACCGGTCACTGTTAAGACTCATTTTGGGCCTCCCATTTGTCGATTGCAGCCAGCACTTGCTTCACTTGATAGGCCTTGGCCATGCCTTTGTCATTCTGAATGCTGATTCTTGGATCACCCGGCCAAGGTGTCTTGTACACCCTGTGACTACCTCCGCGTTGTCTTGGCGGTCCGAAGTAAAGATTGCAGACGCTGAGCAGATCGTTGAAGCGCACATTTTTGGGATTGCGCCTTATTCTTTTTAGGATGACATCGATGGCATCATTATTCATGATATCACTATTGATACTATTGTCAAGATTTTTAATAACCGATATTCTAATAGGAAGACGCACCCGAGCATTCGGTTTTCTCGAACGTCATGGAAAAAGAAGGATAAATGGCCAGTCTTCTTGCCGGCGAGGCGGCCGAGCCTAATGACCTATTTCGTCCCAGAGACGCAGCCCTGGGATCTGAGCTAAATGATCGTCGTAGGTCACCAGGATCGAGTATTTTTGAAGATCAATATTATTAAGGCACCTGGGATTTTATAAAACGTTTCTAGAAAGGAGGACGCGCATGAAAGTAATTCGAGGGAAGGTTCTGGCGGCGGCGATCCTGATCGCGTTCGCCGTTTTGTCCTTCGGCCAGCAGCCGAAGGCCGATCCAGAGATGGTGGCCAAAATCCGGGAGGAAGGATTCCAGCGTTCCCAGGTCATGGACATTGTCGGCTACATCACGGATGTCCTGGGCGCCCGCCTGACGCTCTCGTCCGACATGACGCGAGCCCAGGCTTGGGTCAAGGATAAGATGGAGAGAATAGGCCTGGTCAACACGGTCATCGAACCGTTCATGGACTACGGCGTCTCCTGGGACAACGAATATTTCTCGCTTCACCTGCTGGAGCCGGACTATCAGCCCATGGTCGGATTCCCGCTGACCCACACTCCCGGCACTGAGGGGAAAGTCGTCTGCCCTGCCGTCATCGCGGACGCCCAGCTCAAATCAGACCTGGCGAAATACCAGGGCAAGCTGACGGGCGCGGCAGTCCTGGCCACGCCTCCCTTCACCATCGAGCAGGCGGACCTGGCAAAGGGAGTCTCCCGGCTCACGGACGAAGACCTGAGGACGATGGAGGAGGCGGTCATCCCGGCTCCCCGGCGCCCGGGCCAACCGCCCGGCCCACCGAACCCCGACCTTCTCAAACCCGAGGAGGCCATCGAGTTCTTCAAGGCGGAAGGAGCGGTGGCGGTTTTGCGCTGCGACGGCGGAAGGCCGGGCTCGGTCCGGGGGTTCTCCCGCCCCGGCACGAAGGACGACAAGTGGTCGCGCGAGAAAAGCCTCTCCTCGCTCCCGATCATCGCCGTCACCCCCGAACACTACAACCGCATGTACCGGATCGTGAAACGGGACATCCCGGTCAAGGTCGAGATCGAGGTGCGGAACACGTTGGGTGAGATGGTAGAAAAGGCCGGCAACGTGCTTGGGGAGATCCCGGGCACGGACCTCAAGGGCGAGGTGGTGATGATCGGCGCCCATTTCGATAGCTGGCACGCCAGCCCCAACGCGAGCGACGATGCTTCCGGGTGCGCCGTGGTGCTCGAGGCGGCCCGTATCCTCAAGGCCGTCGGCGCCGTACCGAGGCGGACAATGCGGGTGGCTCTGTGGGGAGGGGAGGAGCAGGGCATCTTCGGCTCGACCGAGTATGTCCGGAGCCATTTCGGCGATCCCCGGGACCCCAAGATCGGAAAGAAGCCGGACTACGACAAGCTCTCGGTTTATTTCAACCAGGATTACGGGGCCGGCCAATACCGCGGGATCTATCTGCAGGGGAACGAGTTCGCCCGCCGCTTTTTCGCCGAGTGGATGAAGCCGCTGGCCGACTTCGGGTTCACGGCCATTTCCATCCAGAGCGTCGGCTCGACCGACCACATCGCGTTTGACCAGGCCGGCCTGCCCGGGTTCCAGTTCATCCAGGACCGGATCGCCGGGACCGCGGGCCACACCAACCTCGATTTCTACGACACGTTGTCGGCCGAGGACCTGATGAAGAACGCCGTCATCATGGCCGTCTTCGCCTACGAGGCGGCGATGAGCAAGGAGCGGATCCCGCGGAAGACGATGGTCGTGGAGGAGGCGGCGCCGGAGAAAAAAGCGGCACCGGCGTTATAAATCACCACGACCTAGTGTCCCGTCCCGTAAATAAGTTGACAAAGTCCTCTGCTTAGACGGGACACTTCCAGGGGGGAGTCAAGCTCCCCCCTCGGCGCTTCGCTGACCCCCTGAGGGGAACGACGCCGTCCCCCTCAAACTCCCCCGCGGCGGCGCGTCTTCCGTTGATTATGACTTAGTTAGGTTATTTGTGAGACGCACCACTAGGCTGTATCCAAGGTCTTGGCCTTTTGCGTCCCGCTGAACCTTAACGGTATAATTCCGTAGGACAAAGTGGACATGGGGATACAAAAGGAGAAAATCAAAATGAGAAAACCCGAAAGGAAACGCCTGTCCAGTTTCTCTTGTGCTTTCCTGACGATCGTTCTGCTCTCGAGCCATTTCGCCTTCGGCCAGCAGAGCGGCACCGACATCGTGATCGGGAAAAGGATCGCTCTGCCGTCGAAAGTGTTCAATACAGAGATGACCATCTCCATCTATCTTCCGGCGGGCTACGAGACGAGTGATGGGAAGTACCCGGTTCTCTATGACCTCAACGCTTTCGCCTATTTCACCTATGCCGCAGGCACCGTCGAGCTCCTGGCGCGGAATATCGAAATGCCGGAGATGATCATTGTCGGCCTTCCCGGCCTTCAAGACGGCTATGTCCCCACCGCCTACGAGCAAAGAGGTCCTGAGCCGACGGGGGCCGACCGGTCCCTGAAATTTTTCGGCGAGGAACTGATCCCCTTCATCGACAAGAATTACCGGACGGCCGGATTCAACCTCCTGTGCGGGCATTCCGTGGGCGGTTTGTTTACGATGTATGCCCTCTTTACCCGGCCGGACCTTTTTTCCGGCTATATCGCCAGCAGCCCCTGGTTTCAAAACAACGATCAATACTGGTTGAAGCAGATCGATAGGATGTTCCAGGCGGAGTCGCTGGCCGGCAAGTTTCTTTTTATGGACGTGGGAAAAAAGGAACAGGCCCTGACCATCAGCACCTTCACCGAGCTTGAGAAATGGATGAAATCCAGGGACCTGAAGGGGCTTACCTGGAAGAGCGCATGGCTGGAGAATGTGGACCACAGCTCGATGCTCGGGTTGAGCCTTTACGACGGCCTGATGTCCATCTTCGACGGGTGGAAGATCCCGTTTGACGTCGTCGTCTCCGGCGACGCAGCTGCGATCAAAGAGCACGGCCAAAAAATGAAGGACAAATTCAAGGGCCGGATCGTCTATGATATCCCCGAGAACCTGATCAACCAGGTCGGCTACCAGTTGCTGAGAGGGCAATCTCAAGACCGGGCCCTGAACCTTTTCAAACTCAACGTGGAACTCCACCCCAATTCTCCGAACACCTATGACAGCCTGGCGGAATGCTATCTGACCATGGGGGACAAGCAGAAGGCCAGGGAATATTACGAGCTGGCCATTCAGAAAAATCCCGGAAAAACCGATAACGACAAGCGGATCCTCCAAAACTCCAAGGCCAAGCTTGAAGAGCTGAGCCGGTAAGTCGAACCAGCGCGCGGTCCCCGGCTTTTCTATTGAATGAAGACGCTAATCCGGCCCCCTATTCCGCTGAGTTGACGAGCGGCGAGTTAGCCCCGTGGCTTGCCACGGCGAGCCGCTCGTAGAGGGTTCCAAGGGGGAGCCGCCTCCTTTGTCGCAGGGCGGGGCGGAATGCCCCGTCCGAGAAGGGGAGGCAGAGAGGCCGAAGATATCGGCCGAACGTCGGAAGGGGTCTTCCCCTCCGAGTTGATGTCAAGCATCCGGTCGATGCGGAAGTGGCGTTCCTCGCCCCTCTTGAAACAGTGCGCCCGCACCCCTTCGAACCGCTTTCCCATATACTCCATCGGCTCAACCGACTCGGGCCGGATGCGGCGCCGGGTCTTGGTGTCGTCGGTCTTGAGATAGACGATCTCGAGGTCCCGCCCCGTCCGGATGGCCTCGCGGATGAGGGCGAGCTTTTCCGCATAGGACAGCCGCTCGTCGGCCTTCCGGTATTGAAACCGGGTGAGAAACCGGATGACCCGCCAGTCCATGCGGATGTGCGACTTCTTGATCTCCTTCTTGAGGATAATGCCGCCGAAGCTGGTGCACCGGCTCAGGGCGACATAGACCTGGCCGTGGGCGAAGGTGCCGCGGCCGATGTCGATGACGACCTTGTCGAATGTCTTCCCCTGGCTCTTGTGGATGGTGACGGCCCAGGCCAGCCGGAGCGGGTATTGGGTGAAGGAGCCGATTGTCTCGGTGACTAACTTACCGGCCCGTTCGTCGAAGTCAAGCTTGAAGAGCTCCCAGGTATACGGGGCGACGTCCACCTTGAACCCGTCCCGGAGCTCGACCGTGAGGAGGTCGGGCGCGTCCGGCAATTTTTCGACGCCGGCGATCCGCCCGAGCGACCCGTTCACCCAGCGGCCGGTGGCGTCATTGTTGACCATCATGACCTGGGCGCCCCGCTTGAGCTCGAGGAGCTCATCGGTCGGCAGGTGCGATTTGTCGAACTCACCCGCGCGGTCAGCCTGATAGCGATAGGTTCGTCCGGCAAGCTGGGCGAGCTTTTCCTGGTTTCGCACGTAGGCGAGATCGTTGGTGGTGGTGAGGTGGATGTAGAAGTCCTCCTCAGGAGGGACGAACCCGGCGTCGAGGTGGCGGTTGAGGCGGACGATGTCCTCGTCCGTCACCGAGCGGTTGCGGATGGCGTTGAGGAGCTGGATGAAGTCCTCCTCCGTTTGGCGATAGATCTTTTCGAGCTCCACGAACTCCATGTCGAAGCCCGGGTCGTTGAAGATGTGAGAAGAGAAAAAGTAAGGGGTTTCGTACTGGGCGGAAAAGATGCTTCGCTCGGCGGAAGTCACAACGGGAGGGAGCTGGTAGAGGTCGCCGATGAAGATCATCTGGAGGCCGCCAAACCTCTTTCTCGGATAAGGACCGTTGAAGCTGAGGAACCTCTCGACGCAGTCGAGAAGGTCGGCCCGCACCATCGAGATCTCGTCGATGATGACGGCGTCGAGGTTTTTGTAAAGGGCGGCTCCTTTTCCCGAGATCTTCTTGACCTTGTCGAGCGTGATGTCCGGTTTGAACCGGCAGAAGGAGTGGATGGTCTGGCCGCGGACGTTGAGGGCGGCGACGCCGGTGGGCGCCAGGACGGCCACCTTCTTCCGGGTCGAGTTCCGGAAATAATCGAGGAGCGTCGATTTCCCGGTGCCCGCCTTTCCGGTGATGAATATGGGCTGGGCGGTCTTTTCCATGATGTCGAGGGCGCGGCGGAATTCGGGGTTGATCTCGATGGTGGGGGCGCCAGGCGTGGCTTGAACGGTCGATTTGATCGAGGCCGGCGGGGGCGCGTGTTTTTTCATCGTGATACTCGAGGCGGACAATTTTACATCAAACCGCCGGCTGGCCGCTAATTATGGCGAGACGAAGCTTGCTTTCCTGGAAAAACCCAATTTTCTCGAATTAAGTTTCATCCACCCCAATGACTAAGATGAGGGTGTCTTTTAGGCAAAAAATTCCGGGGGAAAATCTCTCAATCGGATGATTTCCAGAGCCCGTCCTTTGACGTCAAAGCCCATTGGACACTTGACTACACAAGAGGGACAATCGACGCAGGCGATAGGGTTGTCCTTGACGGATTCCATGTTTCTTGCGGCGGCAGCCAGGTCCCTGTAGCCGTAAGCATACATGTAACAGCGCATCAGCGTTGGAATATCCGGAGCGGAGGGACATTGTCTCAGGCAGGTCCCGCATCCCTGGCAGAAGAGGCTGTCTTTATGGTTCAGGCAGGCCAGTTCCAGATCTCTTGTCTCCTCGGGCGTCAGGCTGAGGTCTTCCATGATGGAGAGGTCCGTTTCCAGCTGGTCGAAGGTGGTGAAACCCGGGACGGCGGTGTGGATGTTCTCGTTTTGCAGGACCCATTTGAGAGCCGCCTTGGGGTTGCCGGCCGCCACTTGCTTGTCATGGATCATCCACGATTCCCCGGTGATGGTCTTCATGGCGACGATCCCCATCCCTTTTCCGGCCGCATAGGCCACCGCTTGTTTTCTTTCTTCGATATCTCTGATCTGGAAGTTATAGGCCAGCATGACCACATCATAGAAGCCGCTGTCGGCCGCCGCCCGGACGGCTTCCGGAACAGAACTGTGCGTGCCGATGCCCAGGAATCTGGCCTTCCCGGCCGTTTTCATTTTTTCCATCGATTTCATCAAGGGCTCGAACATGACCGACTCTTTTTTGGCGGCAAAGGGAAGGTAAAAGATATCTATGTGGTCGACGTCCAGCCTCTTCAGGCTTCCCTCGAAGTCCTTTTCAAATTTGGCCGTATTGGTATTCTCTGAGTAAACACCCGATTTGGAGTCGAGGGGTTGGGGGATCACACCCGTCGCCAGGATGATGTCCTCTCTTTTGTAGTCCTTGATGATTTTTCCGATAAATTCTTCCACCCGGCCGCGGGCGTAGTACTGTGCTGTTGCGATATGGGCGATCCCTGCATCCAGCGCCG
This sequence comes from uncultured Eubacteriales bacterium, assembly GCA_964353705.1. Lineage (GTDB taxonomy): Bacteria > Acidobacteriota > Aminicenantia > Aminicenantales > UBA8522 > UBA8522. The sequence goes on from CAYGXD010000086.1 coordinate 11,019, forward strand.
TTCTGACGAGAGCTTCCGAGGTGGCATCCATGCTCCCCAAGCTGACAATGGGGAGTTTCAGGCCTGTTTTTCCTAGGGTGCGGTAGACCAGTTTTCGCTTTTTCTCTTCTTTAGCTCTTTTGCAGGCGGCTCCCGTCAATCCAAAATGCCCGAGAGCCAAAGCGCCGGCCGCTCCGGCTAATCCTCTGGACAAAAAATCCCTTCGCTTCAAGCATGCTTTTTTCCCAGCCATCGTCTCCTCCCTTCCATCTTCTAGGAAAATGTAAACATGACCTCAGATGATCTTGGGTTGTCTCGCTGTTTAAGTATTTCATTATTATCATTAAGCGAAGAGCGGTGTCAACCTCACGAGTAAAACGCCCTCTTGAAATGGCGGTTGCTGAAAAAAAGTTATCGCTTTTTTATTTTTGCAGAAACGAAATGGATATCATAGAATCGGCCCTAAAGGAGGCCGGTATGCAAGAACACCCCTTGTCAACGATCGAGAAACTCGATCCTAGGCTCATGGATCATCTGAAAAAGGCGAACGGCCTGATCTATTCCGAGGGAGCCTTGCCAAAGAAGTACAAATTGATCATGGCGATGGCTTTTGATGCGGCCCAAGGCGCGGAAGGAGGCGTCCGGGCTCTTGCTCAGGCCGCCATGAAGGAAGGCGCCACGGCGGAAGAGATCGCCGAGGCCATTCGCGTCGCCTATCATCTGTCCGGAGTCGGGGCGTTGTACACAGCCTCTTTAGGATTACAAGGATTGATCTGAATCATCTGGCTGAGTAAGAGGTATTAGAATGTTGATTTGGAGGCCGAAAAGGGTCGGCTAAGAGGCAAATTATGTCTGGAAATTCGCCTAGACCATTTATATTCAATCATTTATCTTGGTCCGACCCCATTAACATCGACCACATTAAAACCCCATTAAAACCATGATTAAAACCATTAAAACCCACAATCAAAACCAGGGGAATAGCCGGAGACGTTTTCTCGAACAGTTTGCGGCGCTGGGGCTGGCCTCGGCATTCCCGGCAGCAAGGATGGCAGATACGGCCCCGGAAAGCCCGGGCAAGATAACGCCGGAGACGATCGCCGAAGCGGAGAAACTCATCGGGATTGAGTTCACTCCGGAGGAGAGGAGCAGGATCGCCGAAACGATCAGCGAGAATCTCGAGGCCTATAGAGCGCTGCGGGAGTCAGGGATGGATGAGACGGTGTTCCCCTCGATGGTCTTCAATCCCGTCCCGGCCGGTGTCAAGCTGCCGTCGGAGCGGCTGCCGTTTGTCTACAGCCGGCCGGATGCCTGGAAGCTGTCGACGGCCGAGGAGGCCGCTTACCTTTCGGTTGTCGAATTGGCCGCGCTCATCGAAGCTCGGCAGGTTTCTTCGACAGAGTTGACCCGGATGTATCTTGGACGCCTGAAGCGATACGACCCCAAGCTAGGCTTTGTCATCAACCTGACGGAAGAACTTGCGCTTCGTCAGGCGAAGAGGGCCGATGAGGAGATCTCCGCCGGCAAGAACCGCGGGCCCCTGCACGGCGTTCCATATGGGATAAAAGACCTTTTCTCTGTCAAAGGGTATCCTACAACCTGGGGCGCGGAGCCGTTCCGTAATCGGACTATCGACCGGGAAGCGACTGTCGTGGAAAAGCTGGAGGAGGCGGGCGCGGTATTGCTCGCGAAATTGTCCACTGGGAGACTAGCGACGGGTGACGAATGGTTCGGCGGGACGACCAAGAATCCCTGGGATCCGGAGACCTCGTCGGGTGGCTCCTCGGCGGGGCCGGCGGCGGCGACCGTGGCGGGATGCGTCGGTTTCGCCGTCGGGACGGAGACCTACGGTTCGATGATCACGCCATGCACGATCTGCGGAGTGACGGGCCTTCGCCCGACTTTCGGCCGTGTCAGCCGGTACGGAGTCATGCCGATGAGCTGGAGCATGGACAAGGTCGCTCCCATCTGCCGGTCGGCCGAGGACTGCGCGCTCGTGCTGCGGGCGATCATGGGCCCGGACGGCCGGGATAATAGCATAATTGATGCACCTTTCAACTGGGATCCCGGGCGCGATTTCCGGCAGTTGCGCATCGGATACAATGCATACAACGAGAAAGAGTTGGAGGGCGAGGAGGATGCGGAGTTCTATAAGGCGGTCTGCGGCGAGCGCCTCAAGGTGCTGGATGCCCTGAGGAAGCTGGGGGCCGAGCTCATTCCACTCGAGATCTCGATGCCGGAGTCGGGGGAGAGAATGGCCGCTTTTGCCGAGGCCGCGGCCGCCAACGACGATTTCACCCGCGGGGTTCAGGACGACCTCGTCCCAAAATCACGCTGGCCCGACCGGCACAGGCGATCCCGGTTCATACCGGCCGTCGAGTACCTCCACGCGTCCCGGTACAGGAGCGTGCTCATCGCCAAGATGGCGGAGGCGATGCGGGACGTGGATCTTTATGCGGAGATTACCTGGCCGGACGGCTGGCAGACCAATTACACAGGGCACCCGGCGCTGATCATTCCCTGTGGATTTGTGGGCCGAAAGCCGGCGACGATCACTTTCATCGGGCGGCTATTCGGCGAGGCGGACCTGATTCTCGTCGCCAAAGCTTTCCAGGATGCGACGGACCATCACCGCCGTCATCCGGAACTTCGAGAATTAGGGAAATGAGTTGCCTGGCACCGAATTATTGGCACCGAATTATTAAAAATCCTCCCCCCCGGCGGGGAAGGATGAAGGAGAGGGGGAGAAGAGGCGGGCAGCGTTACCCGATTTCCCGGGCGCACCTGCGGGCGGCGCCGACAGCGCTCGGCACGCCGCCGATCTGGCAGGACCAGCAGGAGCCGATGAGGAGATTCCGGACAGGAGTGTCGATCTTGATGCTCATGGCGCTCTTGTAGAACTTGTTGTTTGGGTTCCAGCTCCAGGCGGAGGTAGCGCCGTCGGTGTTCCCGGTGTAGCGCTCGTAGGTCCGAGGTGTGGCCAGGTCGGAGAACTCGACGCGGCCGGCTAGACCAGGAATCACCTCCAAGGCCCTGGCGATCAAGGTTTGCTTGACCTTCTCCTTGAGCTCCCGGTATTCCGGCCTGTCCGTTCCGCCCCAATTGTCCATCCAATGGTAGGGTGAGACAGCCTGGATCATCAGCCCGGACTTGCCCTCCGGCGCAAGCCTGGGATCGTGAAGTGATGGAGAATAGAGGCCGATCGCAACCTTCCGGAAGAAGTCCGGGTCGTTCCCCGCCGTACGGACATCGACGTCCTCCCGGAGGTCATCGTAAGAAACGTGGGGAGCCTTGAGCCGTTCTCTGAGCTCCGCCTCCGGCATGTCGAGCCCGAGATAGACGGTCGTGATCCCCTCTGAGACGCCTGCTTTAGCGATCTTATCGCGGAGAGATTCGGGTAGAATCGTCTTGTCGTCGAGCCATTCGAGGAATGTCTTCTTGTAATCGGCGCCGGAGATGACCCAGTCGGCCGGATGGAATTCGCCGCGCGATTCGACGCCGACGGCGGTCCCGTTCTTGGTGACGATCTTATCGACCCGGGAACTGAGCTTCAATTCGCCTCCCAGGGAACGGAAGTTACCGGCCAACGCATCCGCCCAACTCTGCATGCCGCCGCGGACGGTCCAATAATCGTCGAAAAAGGAGACTAACGCCGGGCCGATGATGGCGGCCGACATATCCGGGTAGCCGAGGCCTTTAAGGAACCGGTTGAGTGCGGTGCCGCGGCCGAAATAGCGGTCCACGAGATCTGTTATAGTCACCTTGGAGTATTTCCGGTAGAGGGCGATAAAACGCGCCAGGTTCAAGGGGTAAGCCAGGTACGCCCCAATCCTTCTGGGCCGGACGACCGCAAACATGGTCCTGATCATCTTGTCGGCAATGCGGAAATAGCGGTCGATGCTGTCTTTCTCGGCGGGGTAAGAGTCGCGGACGAGTCTTTTGAGGTCTTCGTAGCTCGCGCAGACGCCGTTCATTTCCGGTGTGATGATGGCTATCTTCTGGCGCACGAACTCCACCTTGTCGAAAACGCCGATCTCTTTCATGAGCGGGAAGACGACGTCCGATGATTCGAAAGAGAGGGTGCCGCTCTCGAAGTAGAAACCGTTGCGCCTGAAGCCGGCCGTGTAGCCGCCCGGAGAGCTGTGGGCTTCGAAGATCGTGACCTTGTGCCCTTT
>CAYGXD010000087.1:0-1071 GCA_964353705.1 uncultured Eubacteriales bacterium
ATCGATAGGGCGTTTTCCTGGTGTAAGGCCGGGGGCCCATTCTCGGCCTCTCGAGATTTCCCTGGAACTAAAGCAGCCGGGAAGCGACGAGGACGATCAGCGCGGCCCCGAAGACCACAGCTACGGGCCCGGCGAGGATACGATAGACATCCCGGAGGTCCGCCTTGAAATAATCCGCCGTCAGAGCCAGGCACAGATGAGCCGGAGAGATCAGGATTCCGGTAAATCCGCTGACATAGGCAAAAAGCGCCAGGAAAGGGTCGGGCGTCCCTGCTCCGACGATAGGCACGAGCAGCGGGAAGGTGATAGCCACAAAAGCCTGGTTGACCCCGGTGAGCAGGGCGACCAGAAAAGGGGCGGTGAATAAAAGGACATATCCGGAAACTCCGGAGGGATCGACAACTCCGGCGACGGCATCGAGGGCGCCCGAGGTTTCCAGGACCCTCTTGAAGACCATGAGCGCGGCCGTGAGGAGCGCTATCCGCGGAGAAAAGCCGGCCCGAATGACCGCCCAACGAGCGGCAAGCCCGCTCCGCGAGAGGACTTGAGTGAGCCCGGCTGAGATGGCGAGGGCCAAAAGCATCTTTACTCCGGCCGCAAAGACAAGGACGATCGTCAGCAGGATGGGCCAGAGGCCGTGGATGACGCCCCAAACGTCCCTCCAGCCGCCTTTTTCGGCGAATTCGGGCTTGCCAGGGGGGACATTCCGGAAAAGGACGATTAGCCCCGTGCCTGCCGCCAGCACTGTAAAGGGGAATTGATACAGGCAAAGAGTCGCGATGGGAATGCGGAAGATCGTCGAGGCCAGGATGACGTTGAGGTAAAGGGGCCAGCAGTACTCCCAGATATGGCGAAACCAGTAATTGTAGAATGTCTTCCAGGCCGGGCTGAGGCCCCAGCGCCGGGCCGCCTCTTCTACGATGGGAGCGCCCATCATCGCCCCGGCCATCATGGGGAGCAGGCCCAGCACAGCCGAAGGTATGGCCAGGATGAGGCGAGGATCCCGGACGAGGCGTCGGAGCGAGTCGACCAGGCGGCGTGAGTGGTTGGCGGCCTGCAAATACTGTCCCA
>CAYGXD010000087.1:1171-15038 GCA_964353705.1 uncultured Eubacteriales bacterium
GTGCTCGAGGCCGGCTGCGGGACGGGCCGCATCCTCCTGCGGCTTCTCGAAAGGGGCGTTGACGCCGATGGGTTCGATTCGAGCCGGCCGATGATCGAGCGCTTTTGGGCCAAAGCCCGAGGGTCGGGCTGGGCCAATAGGGCAGTCGTCGCTGATATGAGGGAGTTTTCTCTATCCCGGCGCTACTCCAGGCTGATCTGCGCCTTCAACGGCTTCGCCCATTGTGAAACGACGGATGACCAGATCAGGGCGCTCCGCTGCTTCTGGCAACACCTCGAGCCGGGAGGCGCGCTCGTCCTCCATATGTCATATCCGGGCCCTAAGTATTGGCTCGAGCCCGATGGCGTGCCGACTTTGGAGATCGAGTCCAAGAATCCCGCCAACGGAAGGATGGTTCAAATGTGGGATACCCGGATCAAGGACCCGGTCGCCCAGATCCAGCGCTCCGAGATAGAAATTCGGGAAATCGATGACGCCGGCCTGACGACCGCATCCTTCCGCTCGGCGACTTCCCAGCGCTGGGTCTACCGCTTTGAACTTGAGCATCTCTTTCGCATCGCCGGTTTTACCCGCTGGACGATCTCGGGAGGCTTCGAAGGGAAGCCCCTTTCCGACCCCCAGGATCAGATGATAGCCTGGGCCTGGAGGGACTGAGGTCGGCGCCGTCACCGTCTGTCTTTAGGTGGGCAAGAGGCGGACAAGGGCGCTATCTGCCATGAGGCCAGATGGTCTTCCAGGAGCGTGCCGGCAACTTTCAGCAACATGGTCATCGCCGTCTCCCCGTCCAATCCGATACCGCTGAGAGCCTCGGCGAAAGAAATGTGGATGTGAGTACGGACGCTTCGCGGGAAAACCATCTGCTGGCTGAGCTGAAGCACCTCGGCAAGCTTTTGCCGTCGGGCGGGATTCTTCCTGATCCTGACCAATGGACTTCGGATAAATTTACGGGCCAGGGCTCCGCTTGCGATCGCGACTTGAAGCCGGGCCTCCGGCACCAGGTGGAGCATGATTTCCACGCTCCGGGACCAGCTTTGAATGGATTCCCAAGCCCCCTGGCTCACTTCGGGGTCGGGTTCCACATCGCCGTGGGGGAAAACCAAGAGGGACCCGCCGCTCCGCAGATGGTCGACCGAAGCCCGGAGCGCGGCCGCGCGGCCTCGGGCTTCTGGAGGAACATAGATGAAATACCGGCGGGCGGCCGAGAAGGCACGGGTAAAGGCGACATCCGAAAGAAGCACCTTGACGTCATTCCTCGGGATGCAGGAGAGAATGGCCAGCGAGTCCAGACCTCCGGGGTGGTTGGCAGCGATCAGCAGAGGGCCGTCCGTAGGGATTGATTCCGTTCCCCGGGCACTGACGGTCAACGAGATATCAGGCAGAACCCGGCGGGCGCCGCCGCTGATCCCAGAAGACTCGACCTCGGCGTCGGCGCGGGCGGCGATCCCGCCGAAGCGGGCGGCCGGGCGCCTGAAGAGCGGGCCCAGAAGCCGGCGCATCGGTCCGCTGCGCCCGATACCGAGAGCATATCCGATCTCATCGATGATTTTTTCCGTGTAGGCAGCCGCCGCATCTGACTTTTTCGGTCCATTCATAGGTTCCCGCCTTTTCAGCGCTTCCTGCCGGAGGATTCGAGGAACAACGCTCCGGTCCAAGTCAGGCGCTGACCCGGATGAGGGCGCGCCGCCATTCGGGGTGCTGCTCCAAGTCTTCCAAGGCCTGCTGCAGTCCGGCGAGGGGGTATTCGGCATCGATCATCGGCTGCGGTTCAATCGCCCGGTCCTCCAACAGCCGGGCCGCCGCCTCCCAGTAGTTAATCCCGATCGCGGCTTGGAGCGCGGCGTTCGATGGGCAGACAATCGTGATCCCCTTTGAGCGCAGCGGCTGATACGTAACGTCGATCCGCCGGCGGGATGTGCCCATCAGGACGCAAACCCCCTGATCGTCGAGGGCCTCGATCAGGCTATCGACGTCGCTTGAGCCGCAGCACTCGAGCGCCCCGGCCATCGGGCCGTACTGGCGCACGATAGCCCGAACGGAATCGGGATCCCGCCCGTCCCGGCAGTCTATTCCCAGCTCGTGGGCCGCTTCGATCTTCCGCTTTTCAACCTCCAGGCCGATCGGGCGCAGGCCGTGCCGCATCAGCAGCCGGCAGGCGAAGACGCCGATGAATCCAACCCCACGGACGAGAATGGGGCTAGCTTCCGTCCCTTTATACAGCTCCGGGACGGCGATGTCCCTGAGATCGGCGGCCTGCTGCAGCCCGGGCCTCGTAATCAAGTTCGGGTAGAAAAGTGCCTGAACGTGGATCATGGCGACGGCCAATGGATCGGCGAAGCAGACTGCCCGGGGATCGCCGCGGTTCACGACTATGGGGCGGTCGGCGAGGGCGTACTCGGCGAAGCACCTCATGTCCCAGTCGCGGTCGGCCACCAGGTTGATCCTCACAACCTGATCGCCGACCCGAACGCCGCGGACATTGCGGCCGACCTGGACCACCCGGCCGACGGCCTCGTGGCCGTGGCTGCCCGGCGGCGCGGGGAGCGGATGGAGTTCGTTGAGAGTGTGCGACAGTTTCCAGAAGGAGCTGTCGCTGCCGCATATGCCGACGTGCGTAATCCCTACCAGCACCTGATGGCCGTTCGGAACCGGAGTCTCGACTTCGACGATCCGGTAGTCGCGCTCGCCGACAAGCTGAGCCGCCCACATCGGGGCACCTCCAAAATTACCTCAGGGCATATGGATCAGGGATGGACTCCGGAGGCACTTCGAGCTTCTCCGGGTTTTCTATGAGGTCGCTCAGGAAATTGATGGTGGTCTGAAAATAGACGCCGTCAGTGATGCGTTCGTCCAGGCTGAACTTCAGGTCCAAAACGTCCTCGACCCGGAGTTCACCCCGCTCATCGACGACCGGTTCTTTTTTCGGCCGGCCGATGGTGACGAAAAAAGAAGCGTTGCCCCATTCATACATATGGTGGAAAACCGCGTCGAGACCGATGCTGCCGAGGTTAGCCAAAAAAACGCTCGCGTAGAGGGCATCTCCTTTGATGAAGGATGCCGGGAGCAGCCCGAAATAATCCAGGGTCCGCAGCGCCCAGAAGGCGAGACGGATCAGACTGCGGGGCAGCTTAGCTACGATGGCCGCCGCTCCCTCATCCCTGGACGTGCTGCTTTGTCTTATCTCTTTGACGGCCGAGGACACCCGCTCGACGACGTCGGCGATGGTGGAACGCGGGTCGAAAGTGATCTTGACAGTGGTTTCGCCCGCCTCTTCGCTGAGCTCTCTTTTGACGACGAACGACAGATCGATGGTCCGGCGCTGGTAGATGCGGCGGCCGACGATGAAGCGATTGGCTTCCGGCCGCAAGGCCAGAGTGCGGACGCCTGCGGCCAGGAGGACATGGAAGATGGATATCTTTTTTTCCCGGTCCGCATTCGCTTGGCCGAGCCAGGCCAGGGTCCGGGCGATCCTGAGGCGCTGGGCATGGTAGATGGTTGACTCGGTGCGCGTCCGCATAAGGTAGGGGAACATTTTGCGGAAGCCGGGAAGCTTCCTCAGACGCACGCCGTCACAACGATCACCGATCGCCATATCGCTTCTCTGGGCCTCGCCAGGAATTTATCGCGATTCGAAGAGCGGTGTCAACTCCAAATTTAGGCCGGCGCCGCCTCGGATTTATGGCCCCAGCGCACTCCCATCCCTCGTCTTCCTCCCGGAGTCTCTTGCTGGCGCCCGGGCCCGGTATTGCGTTGCCGGGCTCTCATCTTGAGCTCATATTCCAGGCCGTTGTCCGTGGCAAAAAGGCGGGCCTCAGGCGTTTCAACGGGGATCTTCATTCCGATGAATGATTCGATATCATCGAGGTGTTTGCCGAACTTCTCGCAGGCGAAAGAGATGGCCTGGCCGGAGTTGCCGGCCCGGGCCGTTCGGCCGATCCGATGAACATAGTTTTCAATATCTTGGGGGAGGTCGTAGTTGATGACCATTTCCAGGTTGTCGATGTGGAGACCTCGCGCCGCCACGTCGGTCGCCACGAGGTACGCGAACTTGCCGGCCATAAAATCGTCGATGATCCGGAGTCTCTGGTTTTGCGGCAAATCTCCCGAAAGGTAGCGCGAACGGAAGCCGTTGAGCTCGAGCTTCCTGGCCAGCCGGGCGGCGCTGTGGCGCATGTTGGTGAAGATCAGGGCATTGCGTGGCTTCTCCCGGTGCAGGATCCCCAGCAGCAGGTTGGCCTTGATGTGGCTCTTGACACGGTAGAGCTTCTGGGTGATCGTGTCCACTGTCAGTTGTTCCGGTGTGAGCTCGATAAAGACCGGCTGGTTCAGGTATTCGGCGGCGATAGTCCGCGAGACCCTGTTCAGAGTGGCACTGGAAAGGAGGCTCTGCCGCGCGCCGCGAGGCCCCATGCCCCGAAGCAGTCTCTTGATATCGGGCAAAAATCCCATATCGAACAAGCGGTCGGCTTCGTCGATCACCAGAAATTCGACCTCTTTCAGCCGGAGATCACCTCTCTCGCTGAGGTCGAGCAGCCGGCCCGGAGTGCCGATGATGATATCTGCGCCTTTCCTCAATAAGGACAGCTGGCCGGCATAGCCGACCCCTCCGTAGAAGCAACCGACGGTGAAGTCCAGGTGGCGGCTCAAGAGCTTCGCCTCACCCTCGATCTGGACCGCCAGCTCGCGCGTGGGCACGATGATCAGGGCTTTCTTTCCCCGGCCGTTAGAGCCCTGGAGCCTCCGCTCGAAGATCGTGACCAGGAAGGCGGCGGTTTTGCCGGTCCCGGTCTGTGACTGGACGGCGGCGTCCTTGCCCTGGAGCGTTTGAGACAGTGTCTGCTCCTGAACGGGCGTCATTTCCGTGTAGCCCCTCTCCGCAATTCCGCGAAGGAGGCCCGGATGGAGTTTCAATTGGCTAAAATTCATAGCTTTTCCTTTGAGTTAACTTCTTACATATTCTTACATAAGGGGATTATCGTCAGACGAATGATTTATTCGGGCGGGAAAAACAATTCGATTTGACTATTTCCTACCAAATGTTAAGTCAGCATTATACCTGAAACGGGGTCAATTGGCAATAGATAGGCGGGCCGCTCTCTCAGGCCGGTGCATTATTTTCAAAGTCTCCAGCCGTGCCCTGGGACCGCCTGGCCGCCCTGAGCTCTCTGAGCAGGTCGGCAAAAAGCTCTCTGACAGGCACGATCTTGCTGGCTCGGTAGGCATTGGCACCGGCAAACGCGAATCCGTGTTTGAGGCGGCCCCTTAGAGCGCTGGTGAGGGCAAGGGCGATACAGTAGGGGCTGGATTGCCGGTTGCAGGTGACGATGCAGTGATAGGGGCACTTGAACGGCTTTTTCTTTCCGGCCTCGACATCCTCGGTATATTGGTTCCGGATGGCCCGCCCGGGCATCCCGACCGGACTCTTGATGATGACGAGGTCTTCCCTTTTGGATGCCAGATAAGTCTGCTTGAATTCCGGAGAAGCGTCGCACTCGTCCGTGCATACGAAACGTGTGGCCATCTGGACTCCCGAAGCGCCGAGCCCGATGAACCGGTGGATATCACGGCCCGTGTAGATCCCGCCGGCCGCGATCACGGGGATTTCTCTTTTGTGCTCTGTCTCGAAGGGGCGCACTTCCGCAACGACCTCGGGGAGCAGTCTGTCCAGGGAGTAGGCCGGGTCCTGGATTTGTTCCGGCTTGAATCCCAGGTGTCCTCCCGCCAGAGGTCCTTCGACTACGAAGGCATCAGGAAGATATCCATATTTTCCCAGCCATCTGCGGACAAGAAGGCCGGCCGCCCTGGCCGAGGAGACGATCGGGACCAGCTTGGTCCGCTCGGATCCTTTGAGGAATTCCGGGAGGTTGAGGGGCAGTCCGGCACCCGAAAAAATAACATCGATTTTTTCTTCTACGGCGGTGCGCACCATGTCTCCGAAGTTGGACAGGGCCACCATGATGTTGACGCCCAGGATTCCCTGGGTCATCTCCCTGGCTTTGCGGACCTCGCGTCTAAGGGCCCTGATGTTGGCCTCCAGGAAGTTCGAGAATCCATCCGGTTCAAGCATCCCTATGCCCGCCACGGCGATTACGCCGATGCCGCCCTGATTCGCCACCGCCGAGGCCAGCCCCGACATCGAGACCCCGACTCCCATCCCTCCCTGGATGACCGGGATTCGGGCCGTCAATTTACTTATCTTTAGAGGTTTCCAATCGTTCATCCTGCGCGGCTTTCCAATCTCCGTTCTTTAGTTTCAACAGAAGGGTGCGAAAAGGGACGGGAGTAAAGGGTTGAACAATAGATAACCGAGTCTTCCAATTTCACAACCTGGTGCTGGAACAACATTATACTTTGTTCGTTCCCCGATAGCAAGGAACAGGATAACGAAAGGATCGCTTATTCATCGGGAACACTCCCTATCAGCAGGCGTCTGGAGGATCCGGGCGGAGCGGGGAGGGATCCCGGTCGAATCATAGCTTTTCGATCGATCCGATAGATTAACTATCAACCGGACTTCGCCCGCCGGGCCTTCTCGTGACTCGATGAGATAAAGGTCGTCACCCATCAGCCCCCGGACCCGGACCTTCCCTCCCTGGAGCGCGATCGCTTTCCGGAGGAGCTCCCGGCCCCGTGCGTCCACGAGCGAGAGGTCGTCGCTTTCAATGATCATGTTGTCGAGGGCACCGGCGGTCAACGCATAGAGCTCTTGCTCGTTCGCTGTCAAGGAGATATCCCGGCTCCGCAAAAGAAGGCAGTCGGGGTCGTTAAGCCAGAGACGCCGGTGCAGGAAGGAGCGAAGGATCGAGTTTTTCAGGGAATAATAGGCATTCGGGCCCTCGAAAGCCCCGCGTTTTGTATCCCAGCAGGGAGCGGTGTCTTCGCCTATCCGCATGCCTTCCACAAACCCCGCCGAAGGCAGGAGCGGCGCTCCGCATCCCAGGACAAAGCCGTCCCCCACCGCCTGCCGGATGGTTTCCATCCCTTCCCGGAAGGCCTGGACCGGCGTCTTTTTTTGGGCCCTCTCACCGGGCATCGCGGCCGCGAACAGAAAATCGACCTTGAAATAGGTGAAGCCCATTCTCCGGAGCGCACCGAATGTCTTCCCCAACCATTCTTTCACGTCGGGACGGGTGGTATCCAGAGCGAATATTTTTTTCCCCCAATTTCGGTAACACTCTTTGGGTGCCCCGGACATCCGGACCATCCATTCGGGGTGTTTCCGAAAAAGGTCGGAGGTCTCCGCAGCGCTGAACGGCGCCGTCCAGATCCCGGCCGAAAACCCGCGGTCGGTAATCAACCTGGCCAGCTCGGGAAGGCTGCCGAATCCCTCTTTCGGGTTCAACCAGTCGCCGATGTCCTTTTCAAAACCATCGTCGACCTGGAAGACATCAAAGGGAAAGCTCTCCCGGGCGAGGCGCAGGTTCTTTTCGATATCCTCCCATTGGAGGTTCGTAAAATAATGATACCAACTTGACCAGCCGACCGGGTTGCGGGCGGGAACACGGGCTTCATTTTCGGCCCCCGCAAGACGGGCATATTCTTCGAGAAGCTCTTCGACCATGGGCTCCTGAACGCCCGCCGACAGCCCCGACCGGCCGGTTTTCTTGGGAACATTCCGCAGCAGGAGGAAAGGCTCCAAGGGGATCGGCTCATCGAACAGCGTGTTGAAATATTCCAGATAACCAGCCACCTCGTCCCCCTCGATCACGAAGTAAGGATGAGCGATCCGCGAGCTGAGAAACCCGGACAGGAATCCCGGCCAGGCGATGAAATAATCGCTGACCAAGCTTTTGCGGAAAACCTCGGGGACAGGCGTGAAGACAAACGGGCTGTACCTGGCCATGATGTCTTCAATGCCCTGATGTTTTTCGCCGGTTCGCATCTTCTGGGTGGGCCCCCAGGACTGCCAGTTATTGAGCAGGAATTCCTGCGGCGCCCGTCCGCGATAGACTTCGATCCGTCCCAGCCTTCCCCGGGCGGTTCCCGTGACCTTGAATCCGCCGGAGCATTTCTCGACGGCATATTCGATCCTCATTTCCTCGGAGTGAAAAGTATCTCTCCCGCCGGTAACCGCTCTTCCGAATAACTTCATGGGAGACCTCTGGGACTTTTTCGTAGACTATCATACCGGATTGTCCGCCGGAAATCTTTCCTTTGAGAAGTCTTCCGTGGTCCTAAGCCCGCAGAAGGAGCTCCGCTTTGACTTCGGCCATATCCTATGGTATAGGTTTCGAAAAAGCCGGAGCAGGCCGGCTCTCGCCGACAGAGGAGGCTCGGAGCATGAGTGAAATGAATAGCGGCAAGACTAGGGCGAAAACCGAGGTCGTTCTTGTTTGCGACGGCCTGGACGTGCCTTTAAATCCGTTCGTCCGGCGATTTATCGAGGAGACGGTCTCCGGAATGGTCCGGGCCCTGGACGGTGTTCCCGCTGAGCTGCAGACGATCGAACTCCGGATCAGCAGGACTTGAGGGAGACGGGATGGGCCTGATGTTGCCGGACCTTCTCTTGTTTCAAAGACCGGTCAAATCCAATCAAGAAAAGGAGGCCTCATGAAGAAGTATGCCTGGCTGGGCTGCGTTTTATTGATGGTTCTCATCCTCTCGAGTTGCGCCCCGGGACCGAATACCGTTCAAAAAACAGCCGACCCGGAGGGGAGGATCGCGGGATTCTGGCGGGGATTGTGGCACGGGCTCATCTCCCCGATCACGTTCATTGTTTCCCTCTTCAGCCGGAACGTCAACATCTATGAGGTCCATAACAGCGGCTCCTGGTACAATTTCGGCTTCGTTATCGGAGCCGGACTCTTCCTCCAGGGGGGTATCTTCGGATCTCGCCGCGCCCGGAAAAAACGGTGAGGCGGCAGCCATGAGATTCTATGATTCTTTGGCCCTTGCCGTGCCGGATGTGTTGCTTCCCGGTCCCGGCACGGACTTTTCCAGGTGGGCCGTGATTGCCTGTGACCAGTTCACTTCAGAGCCGGAATACTGGAAAAAGGTCCAGGAAATCGTCGGCGATGCCCCCTCGAGCCTGAACTTGATATATCCCGAGGTCTACCTGGGAGAAGCCCAAGCGGAGGCCCGGATTGCGCGCATCCGGGAGCACATGAGGTTGTATCTTGAAAAGAGTGTCTTTGTCGAAGCGGAAGGCCTCGTCTATGTGGAGCGCCGGACCGGCTCGGGCGTCCGGAAGGGTATTTTGGCCTGCCTGGACCTGGAGCACTATGATTTCAACAAGGGGTCTACGAGCCCGATCCGGGCGACAGAGGGGACGATCCTCTCGAGGATACCCCCCCGGGTCAAGATTAGGGAAGGGGCGCCCCTAGAGATACCCCATATTATGGTCCTCATCGACGACCCTCAAGATACCGTTATCGGTCCTCTTAGCGCCCGGAAAGGGAGCCTCAAGAAGCTCTATGATTTCGGGCTGATGATGGACTCGGGATATCTCACCGGATACAGGGTGGACGACGCGAACATTGAAAAAGGAGTTGTCGCAGCCCTCCAAGCCCTGGCCGACCCCGGCGCTTTTGCCGCGGCGCACGGACTTCAGCCGGGGACACCGGTGCTTCTCTATGCCATGGGCGATGGAAATCATTCTTTGGCAACGGCGAAGACCATCTGGGAGAAGACCAAAGAGGAGGTTAAAGACCCGAAATCCGTGATGCGCTCGCCCTTGCGCCATGCCCTTGTGGAATTGGTCAACCTCCATGACCGGGCGCTCGTCTTCGAGCCTATCCACCGGGTCCTCTTCGACTTGGCTCCGGAGAGAAACTTGATCGGGGACATGGAGAGGTGTTACCGGGGCCGTTTCCGCCTTGCCGAGTGCCAGACTCCGGAAGAGATCATGGCGATGGTCGACCGGCAGAAGGGAAGTCCCCACCGGATCGGCCTGGTCACGCCTTCCCAGTTCGGCGTCATCGAAGTTTTCGAGCCGGACTCCAACCTTCCTGTGGGAACGCTCCAGAATTTCCTGGACGGTTTTATGGAGGAGAAGGGGGCGCGCGAGATCGATTATGTCCATGGGACGGAGCCGGTCCTCCGCTTGGGGAAGAAAAGCGGCGGCGCGGCCTTTTATCTTCCGGCGATGGGAAAAAGCGAGCTGTTTAAAACGGTGATATTGGACGGCGCCCTGCCCCGAAAAACATTCTCTATGGGAGAAGCCTCAGAAAAGAGGTTTTACGTGGAGGCGCGGAAGCTCTCCTAGTCTTCTGTTTCGCTTGACTTATTTTTTGAGGGCGGCCAGCCTCTCCCCGAGGATCCGGATGTGCCGCATTTCTTCTTTGATGATGTCTTCGAGCTTGGATTTCCCGCTCCCTGTCGGAACGAGGTCCTTCATCCCTAAGTAGAAGGCGATAGAATCCTTTTCCGCGACCAGGGCGGCCTTAAATATCCCTTCGAGTTTGGACGTGTCGATGTCTTTCCCGAAAAAGACCTTGGTGTCGGCCAATGAGGCGAGATAGAGGCCGGCTTCACTGTTTGGGTCAAAAGTCAGCGCCTTCTTATCAGCCGCAGACAGCGCCGATCGCATTCCGCTGAACACCTTCTGGTGTTCGACCTCCATGTCCGCCAGTTTGGTTAGGAGGTCCTCAGCCTCTGAACCCTTGACCTTCCGGGCGGATTCCCGGTAAAACTTTTCCCCGTTCTTCTCGATTTCGAGGGCCATCTCGAAGATCTCGTCGGCACTAAAGACGAAACTCATCTCGCATCTCCTTCAATCCTGATGCTACGGCCGGCCGCGCTTCGTGTTGCGGCAGCCTGATTTTTCACCAGACTGCTTTGAATACCACAAACCAGCCCGTCTGGCAAGCGGATCGGCCAGGCTTCAGCTCCGCCAGGGGGACTTCCGAAGTGTCGAATTCACCTATTTTTCACCGTTTCTTAATCAGATCTTAACACTCCGGGCCTATTCTCGAGTCTAGCCTTGATGGGTTTTCTCCCGTTGGACGGCAGGAAAAAGCCGGCGAAGGCCAAGCCGGGACTGCAGGGACAGAAGGGAGCCCCTACCAGACGCTAGAAAAACTGTCAAGAAAGGAGATTGCCGAGAATGGCAAAAAAGACAAGCATCAGAACACTTTTAATCTTCGGCCTGGTGCTCTTGAGTGCCGGAATAGTATCCGCCCAGACGACAACCCCTCCGCCTCAGACATTCAGCACCACCATTTATTTTGATTACACCAGCTATCTCTCTCAGGATGGGCCGGTCACCTCGGCCGCCAAGAACAACTTCTTCGCCTTCCGCCGGGCCTACTTCACCTACGAGAACAAGATCAATGACAACCTCAAGTTCCGGTTCCGCTTCGACGCCGATAACACGGCCAACCTGACCTCGGTCGATATCAAGACCGGTTCCGTGAAGAAGGACGACAAGCTCCGGCCCTTCATGAAGCATCTCTATCTCGAGTATTCCAATCTTTTGCCGAATTCCGCCATCCGAGTCGGCATGACGGAGACTATTCAATTCAAGCTCGCCGAAGACAAGTGGGGCTACCGGAGCGTAGCCAAAACCCTTATGGACGGCTATAAAGATGTCACCGGTGTCGAGGTTGACGCGCCTTCGGCCGACCTCGGCGCCAGCCTGACTGGAAGCCTGGCCAAGTACATCCGCTACGGTTTCATGATCAGCAGCGGCAATGGCTATTCGCACCCCGAGAACGATCAGTATAAGAAACTGGCGGCCCAGATCCAGCTCATCCCACTGGCTGGTTTCTCCTTGGTCGGTTATTTGGACACCGAGCAGCAGGACAAGGACAACTCGGCCACCACCTATAAGCTTGACGGCTACTTCGAAATGGTCAAGAACCTCATCCTGGGAGCTGAGTACTTTGTCTATAAGAATGACAAATACCTCACTCCGGACCAAATGCGTTATGATGTCTCCGGTTTTTCCCTATTCGGCCGCTATATTTTCAGCCCGGACGTTTTCGCCCTTTTCGCCAGGTTCGACAAAAATGAACCGAATAACACGGTTCAAAATGACGAAATCAGCCTGGCCATCGCCGGCCTCGACTGGGCTCCCTTTCACAAAAGCATGAAGCTCCAGCCGAATATCTGGTACGTCACGTACGCCAACTCTGCGAAAAAGGACGACGTGATCTTCAACTTGACTTTCTTCCTGTCTTTCTGAAAAGTGAAGCGAGATATCTTCGCGAACGTCAAAAGAAATTGGAAGCATGAAACAAATAAAAGGAGAAACAGCATGAAAAAACTCAGCGCAACTATCGCCTTGGGCCTGGCCTTCCTGGCCATGGTCCAAACAGCGGTGCCAGCCCAGAAGAAAATGATCCAGATCAAAGGGTCGGACACCATGGTCAACCTGGTCCAGATCCTGGCCGAGGAGTACATGGGCAAGAATCCTGGAACGGCTCTGGCGGTTCTCGGCGGGGGATCGGGAACCGGCATCACGGCCATCATCAACCAGACCTGCGACATCGCCACCCATTCTCGGGAGTGGAAACAGAAAGAGATCGACCAGGCCTGGGAAAAAGGCGTGGAGCCTCGGTTCTTCGTCGTCGCCGTCGACGGCCTGAGCATGATCGTCCATGAGAGCAACCCGCTGGAAAAGCTGACCATGGCGGAGCTCGGCGCGATCTACCGCGGGGAAGTCAAGAACTGGAAGGCTGTCGGTGGACCGGACAAGAAGGTCTCGCTTTACGGCCGGCAGTCCAATTCCGGCACCTATGTCTTCATGCAGGAACATGTGCTGGGGAATAAAAACTACTCGACCGACATGAAAGAGATGAACGGCAACGCCCAGATCATCGAGGGCATCCTCCAGGACGAGGGCGGGATCGGGTATGTCGGAGTGGGCTATCTGTTCGATAAGGACGGAAAGGTCCGGAAGGGACTCAAGGTCCTGAACGTCGCCAAGGACTCGAAGTCCGAGGCTTTTTCCCCTCTGGACAAGGCGGCGGTGGACAACGGCAACTATCCGGTGGCCCGGCCGCTCTACCAAGCAACAAGCGGCAAACCTTCTGCCTCCATCGCCGATTTCATCCGCTTCGAGACGGGCGACGAGGGCCAGAAGATCGTGGAACGAGAGGGTTTCTTTACCATAGGGGCCAAGCACAAAGAGCAGAACGACAAGAACTTAAGGTAACTCCCCTCATAGATAACAGGCAGAGCTAGGGAGAAGCCGGGCCGCAATAGTCGGCAGGCTTCTCCCGGTTCTCCTGCCATCAGAGAGGGGATTTCCTATAGATTGAGTATCGAGGGGAGTGAAGATGAAATGGTTCAAGAAAGGACGGTGGAGGCAGTCCTCCAGCCTTGTTTTTCAGCTGATCGAAACCTTCTGGGGTGCGGAGGGGAAAGGCCTGCTTCACTCCGGAGAGGAGCCCTCATCACCAAAATCGCTGAGGGGAAAAAGGACGCTCGCCCGTTGGAAAGAATCGGCCATCAAAGCCTTTTTTTTCACTAACGGCGTTCTGGCGATCATCGTCCTCATCGGAATTTTTGCCATCCTGCTCTATACCGCCATCCCGGCTTTCCGGGAGATTTCCCTGAAGGAATTCTTCGGCAACAGGACCTGGGATCCCACCTCGCCGGAAAAGGCGGAGTATGGCCTGCTGTCCATGATCGTCAGCACGCTGATGTGCACTGTCGGAGCGCTTTTAATCGCCATCCCTATCGGCCTGGGTGTGGCGGCCTATCTCTCGGACGTCGCCCATTGGAGGGTTCGGGAGATCCTCAAGCCCATCGTCGAGATCCTGGCCGGGATTCCTTCGGTCGTGACCGGATTCCTCGGGATCGTCCTGTTCGGGCCCGTGATCGCCAAAATCTTCCATACCGGGCACGGGCTGAACGCCGCCAACGGGAGCTTCCTGCTGGCCATCATGGCCTTGCCGACGATCATCAGCATCTCCGAGGACTCGCT
>CAYGXD010000088.1:0-14977 GCA_964353705.1 uncultured Eubacteriales bacterium
TGATGTAGCGGATTTCGCCCATGAACCAGAGCTTGTCCTTGATGATCGGCCCGCCGAGGGCAAAGGCCGTGTCGTACTCGTAAACCGGGAGCGAGGGCTTGGCCAGGTCGAGTTCCTGAACTTGCGTATCCGTCAAGTGGATGGAGGTCAGGTTCTTGTTCGTGTAGTAGATGGAGGCCTCGCCGGAGAACTTGTTGCCGCCCGATTTCATGAGGATATTGGTCGTCCCGCTCGCGCTTCCATAGTACTGAGCGTTGGCGCCTGCCGTCACGACCTCGTACTCCTCGACGATGTCCCAACCGATCCCCACGTCGTATCCGAAGGCGACTCCGCCGACGTCGGGTTCCGACATCTGGATGCCGTCCATGACAGCGCCGCCCTCTCCCCGCCCGTCGCCGTGCATGCTGTCGCCGACGGCGCCCGGGACGGTTTGAAGGACCGCGGTGACGTTGCGCGACAGGGGAAGCGAGGCTAGGACGTCGCTGGTCACGGTTTTGGTCGTCGTCGATTTCACGACGTCGACCATGGGTGTCGGCGCCGTGATCGTGACCTCCTGCTGGATCATCGAGGGTTTCATCCTGATCTCGATCGAGATCGTCTTGCCAAGGTTGACGATAATACCTGTCTGGACGGTCGTTTCAAAACCGTTGACCTCGGCCCTGATTTCGTAGCCTGCTCCCGGAGTCAGGTTGGGGGCCCGGAAAAATCCCTCGGCGTTGGTCACCGCTGTGACTTTGCCGAGGAGCGCCGGCCCGGAGATCGTGATGGAGACTCCCGGAAGGGCCTGCCCGCTGTCATCGATGACCCGGCCTCTGATCGAGCCGGACTGCAATTCCTGCGCGTTGGCGAACGAGAGAAGCGAAAAGCAGGCCATGATGACAAGCAGAATCTTTGTCTTTTTCATACCGTTTTCCCTCCTTTTTTAAGCCAAAATTCAAACCCGAACCTTTGCTGTTGGCATTCTCTTTTTCTCCGTTTTTACCTCCTTCAACCGGATCTTTCGCCGACAAAATTGTCCCGATAGATAACAATTTGCCGTCTAATACATTCACCAAGGGCACCACAATGGAAATCTTAATATCATTAAGAAAGGAAGTCTTCTAAAACTTAAACCAAAGAATCTGCTCGCCATCTACATGCCCTCGGGTCGGTGGCTTTGGACCGCCGGTCCTCCCAACCCGGGTAACAGGAAGTGGGTAAGCTCAGAGCCCAGGTTGACGATTCCGCTGAGGATGAGAGATATGGCCCCCATGACGGCCGCCCTGGATCCGAAGCTGGCCGGGAGAATGGGAACCTCCGAGGCGGTCGAGTGCAGGCCCCGTGCGTTGACCGTTTTTCGAACCCGGTTAAATAGAATATCGCCAGCCTGGGCCACTCCTCCTCCGATAAATACGGCATCGGGATTGAAAAGGTTGATAACTCCGACGATCCCCAGGCCTAAGTATTCGGCAGCCCGGTCGAAGATCGTCCAGGCCAGGCTGTCCCCCCGCTTGGCCGCAGCAGCGACCATCTCGGCGGTCACGCGGGACGCGTCCTTTTTGCACATCTCCGATAGAATGGACACGGCCCCGCTTCGCAGCGCCTTCTGGGCTGCCTTTGCAATGGCGTTTCCCGAGGACAACGCTTCGAGGCAGCCGAAGTTGCCGCACCCGCACTGGACATCGGAGTCTTTGTCTAAGGTGATGTGCCCGAGCTCTCCTGCCAGGCCCCAGAGGCCATAGAGGGGGCTCCCCTGAACGATGATCCCGGCCCCGATCCCGAAACCGGCATTGACCATGATAAAGTCCCGGTAATTGCGTCCCGCCCCATACCACATTTCGCCCAAGGCCATGACGCGAGTGACGTTGTCAATAACGACGGGAATCTCGCTCGCCTGGGGCAGAGCGGCCCGCACGTGGACGTTGTGCCAGTTGAAATTGGGAGAGAACTCGACGATGTCCCTCTCCCGGTTGATGAGGCCGGCGATAGCCATCCCGATGCCGCGGACCTTGCTCTTTTTCTCGCCCAGATGATTCCGGAGCTCGTTGATGATATCCGAGGTCCTCTCCATGACTCTCGGGAAACCTTCCTCAACCCGGGTCGGGCGCTTGATCTCCGCAATGACTCTGGCATCCAGGTCCGTCAGAATCCCGAAGATGTCCGTCGTTCCGAGGTCGATCCCGATGATGAAGTTGTCCACCCCGGAAAACTTAAGGAGGGTCGGCCTCCGGCCGCCGTTGGAGACACCCATCCCGGTTTCTGTTACCAGGCCTTCCCGGATGAGAGTCTCGACGATTCGAGAGATAGTGGGCGCGCTGATACCGCTCTTTTTTGCCAGCGCCGCCCTAGAAATTCCGTGGTTATCCCGGATGAGGTTGGTGACTTTAACTTTATTGATTTCGCTGATGAACTTAGCGTTTCCTGTCCGAGAGTGAGCCTTATGGTGGGCGCCGTATTTAATCATGCCCTGCTTCAAGACGCTTCAATAAGTTTGTTTTGAACGTTAACAAAGTAAGAATAAAGTAAACAAGAAAAATCAAAAAGTCAACAAAAATTTTTGCCCCTCGATGCTATTTTTTTGTCTTCAGCCCTTCGACCTTTTTCCGGACTTCGGGCTGGTCCGGGCTCAACCGGAGCGATTTTTCGAACGCGGCCAGGGCCTCGGCGAGTTCGCCCAGCCCCAGGTAGGATTCGCCGATGGCGTTCAGCACGGAGGCATTGACGCCGTAATGGGAGACGGCCACGTTCAGGACTTCGACGGCCTTGGCGAACTCGCCCGACTTACGGAAGACATCACCGGCTAGCATATACATTTCGTACTTGATACCCTGGGCCCGGCCGAGGAAAGGCGTAAGGACCTGGATGGCTTTCGGGTACTCGGCGCGGACCAAGTAGATCCGGGCCAGGTTTAAGGCCGTCTCCGGGGAATCCGGCTTCTGCCGGAAGGCCTGCTCGAGGCACGTCCGTGCCTCCTCGTACCGGCCGAGGTTGAGGAACTGGGTGCCGGTGATTTGGGAATAGACGGGATCGCCCGGCTCGGGAAGGGCGCGCGATGAGTACCAGGGCCGGCCCACGGACGGGGCGAATGTCAGGTCGAACTCCTCGCTCGCCGTCACGACCTCGGCGCTCCCATTGATTAACGAGAGCCTGACCTGGTAATGGGCGGGCGGGAAATCGGCCAGAGGAATTTCTTCGAGGGCGTTGGGGAGATCCGGGAATTCAGATGGTTTCCTCGTGATCTCGCGGAATTCCCGGCCGTCCTTGAGGAACGCGAGCTTGACCAGGCCGCTTCGCGCAAGGTCCGCGGAGAGTTCGTTGAGCTGGAAAGCGACGGCCAGCGTATCCTGCGCCGTGAAGATCCGGCCCGGCTGGCAAAAGATCTGATACGGCCCCACCTGGAAAGCCCTGATCTTCCGCGGCGCCGCATCCAGGCGGGACACTTTATACCCGAGGAGGGGCGGCGTCATCTGAACGGCTTGCCCACTCTGCGGGATGCGGATGGACTGTTCGACGGACCAGAACTCCTTGGACACCTCATTCTTGACGAGAACGGAGAGCTGGTAATCCCCTGGGATGAGGGGAAAGACATCGTGTAAATTGAAGGGCGCTCGGCTGAGCTCGGACATTTGGGCCTCGGGCATATCGATGGATACGGTTTTGTCATACTGGTGAACAAGCCGGCCGTCGGGGGTCGTGACCCGGCCGTTGACCTTCAGGGTTGTATATGTTTTTCGCTCATACTGGTTGACGGACAGGCGCTGGGGTTCGATCGCATAGTGGACGAAGTATAGTCCCGATTGCTCCCTGAAGACCTTGATCAGGCTGTCGCTGTCGAGATAATTAGCCGAATAGTCGACTTCCACGATATCCTTGTACTCCAGGAATTTCCGGGCGTATCTTTCCTGGACGGTCCGGGACGGCAGGGTCTCGATTCTCTGGATGAGCATATCCGAGGCCATAGACGGCCGGCCTAAGGCCCCGGCGGATTCCCCGGGCACTAGGTTCATGGCAATCATGGCCAGGCTCGCGTCGATATCATAGATTGCGTTATAGGCACTCTCGAAATCGCCTGGGGCACTGGTGTGACCCGCGAGAAGGGCCTGGGGCCCATTGCGGACGGGACTGTAAAGCTTATACATCCCCTGCCCATTCTCCTTGAAGAAAAGGAGGTTGAATGCGGAAGGAAGCCCCAGGTCGGTTTTCCCCTGATAGAACCAGGACTCGCAGTCATAGATGCCGGATTTGCCGGTGTACCGCTCGATTTCCAGGGGCTCGCCCAGCAAGATATGCATCCGGCCCCGGTCGGTTTTCCACCCGGGAGAAGCTCCTTCCCGCCCTAGTTGCCGGTTCGCGTAGGCAATGCGGCGGAGGTGTTCCGTCTTGAACTCGTTCGTCGGTGAATTCGGCGTCGGGTCGCGGTGGTTCCAGAAGGCTTCGATAAAGAGATCCCGTTCCCTGTCCGTCCGAAGCTTCAAGAAAACGTCCTTCTCCACGGAAGTGATGATATAGACGACCTCCTCGTTGAGCCACTTTTGATAACGCTCCGGCAGGTTCGGCTTGTCAGCTGAAGAAACGGATAGAGCCAGGGCCATTAGGAAGAGGGGAATCCACCATGTTTTTTGGGGGAGTATCACGCCATATCCAACCATATTCGGGATTCGTTCAAAGGATAAATTATAGCAGAGGACACCTCCCGATGGTACTCCATTCACTCCGGACGGCACTTGCTTTGAGTCCCGCTTTCCGGTAAGGTCTAAAACTTGAACCTTTCAGTCTGCGGGTCCACGGGAGAATGAATAAGGCCGGATCTTGCTTATGGCTTGTGTCAGCCATCTTGTTTGCTCTGGTACTCCTCCCCTGTTCTGCCGCCGACAATGCCGCCGGAAGGGCCGTTGCCTCAACCGGCTCACCCTATTCCTCCTCCTACGATCTGCAGAGGCGGATCAATGTCATCCTCGGAAGATCGAGCCTGCGCAAAGTCCTATTTTCGGTCCGGATCGTGGACGCCAAAACCGGCGAGGCCGTCTATGAAAAGAACGCGCACCTGGCTCTCATGCCGGCATCGAATATGAAGATCGTCACCTCGGCGGCGGCCCTCGAATACCTGGGACGGGATTTCGCGTTTGTCACCCGGGTGGGGCTGTGCGGAGACGCGCTTGTCGTCAAGGGAAGCGGCGATCCCCTCCTCGACGATAAGGAGACCGATATCAAAAACGGCCGGCGCCCGCAGCCCTTCATCGGAGAGATCACCTCCCGGCTTCGGGAGCTGGGGATCGGCTCGGTCTCGACCATTATGATCGATACCTCGATATTCGACGACGAACGCGTCCATCCGAGCTGGCCTTCGGACCAGATCAATCAAAAGTATGCCTGCGAGGTCTGTGGTCTCAACTACAACGGCAACTGCATCGAGATCTCGGCCGTCAACCGGAGCGGCAAGGCCGTCCTGACCCTTGATCCCCCGACCGACTATGTCAAGCTCATCAACGCCCTGACCGTCGGAGCCAGCCGGAGAAGCTGGTTCAGCGTCCAAAGGACGGAGGTGCCCTGCGAACTCCTCATCCAGGGAAACTGCCGGACCGCGGCCGGGCCGTATGCAGTGGCCGTCCAGAACCCGGCGCTTTTCTTCGGCCGGCTGCTCCGGAATGCCCTGATCGAGGCGGGGATCAGTGTCGGCGGGGAGGTCCTCGAGGCCCCGTTGCCCGGTGAATGCGAATTCAAGCCGCTGGCCGAGCACGCGACCTCGATCGGCGATTGCCTGCAGAGGACAAACAAGGACAGCCTGGGCCTGGCCGCCGAGGCCATGTTCAAGAGGCTAGGCGTCCAGTCCGATCCCGAGGGAAAGCGGGGAAGCTGGGAGGGAGGCCGGAAGGTAATATCCGGCTACTTGCGGGGGCTCGAAGTTGATGAAGGGGAGTTTTTGATCGCCGACGGCAGCGGCCTCAGCCGGGATAACCGGCTAAGCGCAAGCGCCTTGACCCGGGTGCTGATGCATCTCGCGGCCGGGCCGGATTGGGAGTTCTACCAGAACTCACTGGCCGTGGGCGGGCTCGACGGGACGATCGAGAATCACTTCTGGGAAAAGAAATACCGCGGCCGGGTCCTGGCCAAGTCGGGGTATATCCAGGCCGTCCGGGCCCTTTCCGGGATCGTCCGCACGGACAGCGGTGATTATATCTTCTCCATCCTGGCCAACAAGGCCGGAAGCGGGGCGCGAAGCGCCATCGATTCTACGGTCAAGGCCGTCATCGACTGGGCCTCCGGCCGCTGATTCGGTGCTTTAATTCGGTGCCAGGCAACTCATTACCCTAATACGGTAATTTGAATTCGGGAATTGAGTTGCCGGGCATCGCTCACTCAATTTGACACCGCCTTCGAGTGTTGCTAATCTTAAGCCATTGTGGGGAGATGCCAGAAGCAGTCATGATGTGCCCGGCCTGCCAGGCGGAAAACGCTCCGGACAGCCGGTTCTGCAAAAAATGCGGCTCCTCGATCGGAGAATTTTCCGGTACTCTGACCTCTCCGGAATTCATGGAGGCCGGCCTAAAGCTGGAGCGCCGTTTCTCTCCAGGTGAGAAATTCGGCAAGCGCTATACCATCATCGAGGAGGTCGGCCGGGGGGGAATGGGAACGGCCTACAAAGCCGAAGACATAGAACTGGGGACCACCGTGGTCCTCAAGATGATCCGCCCCGAGCTGGCCTCAAGGCCCGATATCATCGAGCAATTCAAGAAAGAAACCTTGCTGGGCAGGACCGTCACCCACGAGAACGTCATCCGCATTCACGATCTGGGCGAGTTCGACAAGGTCAAGTATATCTCGATGGATTACATCAAGGGAGAGAACCTTAGCGAGCTGATCCACACCTCGGGAACATTGACTCTGGCGACCTGTCTCAGTATCACCCGGCAGATCGCCCGGGCCTTGATGGCGGCCCACCAGAGAGGGATTGTCCACCAGGATCTCAAGCCCTCTAACGTCATGATCGATAATTCCGGCAGAGTGTTTGTTACAGACTTTGGGCTGTCCACATCCGTCGCCGCGCCGAAGGACCTTCCCAAAAGAAAGCTCGTCGGCACCCCCCGATATTTTTCGCCCGAACAGGCCCGGGGCGAAGCCTTGGACCAGAGGTCGGACATCTATTCCCTGGGAGTCATGATGTACGAGATGGTCACGGGGGCTCCTCCCTTTGAAGCCGCTACGGTTGAAGGCTATGTCCGGAAGCATATCTCGCAAAAGCCCCTCCCTCCCCGCAGGATCAACCGCGCCCTTCCCCGTTCCTGTGAAAATATCATCCTCAAATGTTTGGAAAAAAAGAAAGGAGAAAGATACCAGAGTGTGGGGGAAATCCTCAAGGACCTGGAGGCCCAGAAAAAGCCCGGCCAACCCTGGGCCGGCTGGCTTCTGCGCAAGAAATGGCCTGGGGTTGCAGCCGCCGCGGGCGCGATTCTTATAATCATCCTGCTATTGGTTTTCCCGCCATCTCCCCCGACACCTCCCCGGCCGCCGGGCAATTCAGTCGCCATCCTCTATTCCGTCAACAATTCGGGAGACAAGAGCCTGGACGCATGGCTCCGCTGGGGGATCACGGATCTACTGACCACCAACCTGGCCGTGTCCAAGTACCTTCGGGTCTTTCCCGAGGCCCGGCTGATGCAGATGCTCGAGGATATGGGGCAGTTTGAGGAAGAGCAGCATCTATCAAAAACCCTGGATAGGATTGCCGACGAGGAGAACATCGATTATTTTATCCTGCCCAGTTTTACCAAGGCGGGGGAAAGCTTCAGGATCGATCTGAAGGTCCAAAGAGCCCGGGCAAAAGAGATCCTAGACACGGCATCCATTCAAGGGAAAGGGGTGGATGATCTTTGGTCCATGGTGGACGACTTGAGCCTAAAAGTGAAAACCGCCCTCAACCTGTCTCCGGCCGAAATCGCCGGAGATTTTAGCCAGAAACTGGACCAAATCACGACCAGCTCACTCGAAGCGCTGCGGTTTTATGTCGAGGGGGAACAATTCCAGGCCTTGGGCAATTTCGAAGCCGGAATCCGGTCTTTCCAGAAGGCCGTAGAAAGGGACCCCAACTACGCCATGGCCTACCAAGCGCTGGCCGAAAGCTACAGCTACCTCGGCGATTATTATCAGCAGGTAAAGTACCTGAAGAAGGCGTTGGCCCTTGTCGATCGCGTCTCCGAACGTGACCGCTATCTCATCCAGGGATTCGCCTCCATCTTGCTGGATGATTCTCCCCTTCCGGCTATCGAAAGCTATAAAAAATTGACCGAACTCTATCCGCAGGATGAGAATGGCTATGCCTATCTGGGTTCGATCTACAGGAACAATGAAGAATGGAACCTGGCCATTGAACAGTATGAAAAAATCCTGAAGATCAACAGCCGATCGATGACTCCTTACGACAACCTCGCTTTTATCTACAATTCTCAGGGGCAGTATGAAAATGCTAAGGGCACCCTTCAAGCGGCCAGGCAGTTTTTTCCGCACGAGGCCTCTCTGATCCTGAGGCCGAGTGTCATGATTTCTCTCGTTCACGGCCGGTACGACGAGGCCGCCGCCCAGCTCAAAAGGCCCCTCTCTCTTTCCCCCGACTCGGTTGATCTTTCCGAACTCCAGGGCCATATCTTTCGGCTTCGCGGGGAATTGACGTCGGCCCAAACGGTCTATACGCGACTCCGCCAACAAGAAGAGAGCGACCCCGAGGCACCCGGCTTCCGGGGACGGCTCTGGCTGGCCCATCTTCATCTGCAGAAGGGCGAATACCGTCAAGGCCAGGAGGAAATCCGGACGGCCATTCAAGTTGCCCAAGAGTCTAAGTGGGTCTATGACGAACTCGAGTTTCGACTGCTTTGTGCGTACTCCGAACTCCAACTCGGACGGTTCCGGGGAGTCCAGGAAGTCCTGAAACCGGTGATGGAGATATGCCGGAATATCGGGGCCAAAAATGCACCCAAGTACGCCTTACTCATATCCGGACTGGCGGACCTGGGTATGCGGCAAATCGAAGAGGCTAAGAAAGTGGGACTCGAGCTCCGCCAATTGATTGAAACCGGCGGGTGCGCCAAACACATGAGGTATTATGATCATCTCATGGGACGGATCGCTCTGGCCGAGGAGCGTCCCGCCGAGGCGGCCCGCTATCTTGAACAGGCCGTCTCGATGCTGCCAGCCCAAAGAGAAGACTCGGATGAGCACGCCTTCTATTATGACAGCTTGGCTGAAGCTTACTATCGGGGCGGAGATTTCTTAAAGGCCAGGGAAGCCTACGAAAGAATCATCTCTTTGACGACGGGAAGACTCCTTTGGGGAGACATCTATGCCCGGGCCTTCTATTGGCTGGGAAAGACCAACGAGAAAACGGGGGACGCCCGGGAGGCTTCTGTTTATTACAAGAAATTCCTGAAGCACTGGGAGAACGCCGACCCCGGCCGGCCGGAGGTTGTCGACGCGGCGGCGCAACTCGCCCGGTTGAAGAAGGGCTCTTAGCGAGCCGGCGGCGGAGTTCCCGTTTCGCTAGTTCGGCTTCCCAAACCGTTCTCGAAGCCGCTTGGTTTCCTTTCTCCACATCTTGGCCCCCCCGCACACCAGCGCCGGAATCCGGCCTATCTTTTTGCTGATCAAGGCGGCGGCGAGGGGGCAGATCCAGCAATTCTCCATCTCATCGCAGGCCGCACAGGGCCGGTCCGGAGTCGAGAAGTTGTCCATTCGCAGCGCCGCATAGTTTTCCATGGTTCGAGGATAGATCGTGTGATGATGCTTGATGAATGTATCGACGCCGCCGAAACAATACTTCCGGGATTCCCGGATCTTCTTTGGGCTCTGAAAAAAATGAGGGAATAAAAAGCAGCCCCAGAGCCTTCCGTCAGCCGCCAGGGCCATCCTGTTCAGACCGCCCTCACAGGAATAGATGGCCCCTCCCCATTTCTCACTCAGGTCGGTCCACGGCACGTCTGTCAACTTTTGATAACGGGAACGGAAATATTTCCGGAGCCGGGCGATCTCCTTTTCCTGCCGGAGAAGGGACGAGGACGACCAAGGCCGGCTGTGACCGAACCCGACACCGATCTTCCGGACTCCCAGCTGATCAATGAGTTCAATCGATCGGGAGAGATGGGGGATTGTGTCCGCGGTGAACACGCTGTTCGTCTCCAGGGAGATCCGCGGCCTGTCCAGGATCTTCGGGATGACCGAAACAAGAAAATCGAAGCTCCCGCTTTTTCTGGAGATATCCTGAGCCAGGCCGTCGAAGCTCAAGAGGATGGAAAACCTGTGATCCTCCAGGAAATCCAAAACATCCTCGTTAAGGAGGCTGCCGTTCGTAGTGATGGAGTAATGCGTCTTTTTGCCCCGTTTTTTCAAGGCCCCTTCCATCTGCTCGACAGTCCGCCTGATTTCCGGAAAGGCCAAAAGAGGCTCTCCTCCGTAAAAGTCAATGCGGCACTCCCGGGCAAGAAACGGCGCAAAAAAGCGGACGGCCCTGGCCAGGACAGCGGGATCCAACCGTTGCTTCCGCTTTTTTTGATAGCAATAGGCGCAATCGAAATTGCACTGATCCGTCAAGATGATCGAAAAGCTGGATAGCACCATGTTCCTCACGGTAGAGCTCGGCACCTGGAGTTCAGGGCTTGAAAGTCAAGGAATAGCGGTCGTTTCCCTTATCTTGCCGTCTTTGACAAAGGTGTCATCCGAAGCTGGGCTTTTTTACCGAGACACGGATAGGCCAAGAGCATTCTCGGGATTTTAGACACAGTGCCGGCACAGGGGTAAATCCTAGCGGGGTATATTGTACACAGGATCTCATCCAGTGCTCTTCGGCTGTCGACCAACCTTTTCTGCTGATTTTCCGGGACGTCGGCAATGGCCAGGAATTCCGCGATTGTCTGAAATAGACGGGGAAAGTCAGGCAACTCATGTCTTTTCATTTTTTCCCTCCCTCGTAATAACTTGATCTGCCCATCATGATTTATCATCACAGCGACAAAGTCAAGGGCAAAATTCCTTCTTCCAATTCGGCACCGTTCAATGCGGCGCCAGGCCACCCATTACCAGAATTCCTAAGGGAGCAACCCTTCCTGGCGGTCCAGCGTCTCTCTATTGAGAAGAGGTCAATCCTTGAAAAAGATGAGAAAGTCTGGGCTCTTTGTGATATCGCTCCTAGCCGCCGCGTCCTGTCCGGATCGACCGGGACCTTCGAGTCGGTGAGGATGTCAAGATCCCGGCGCCCTCCGGAATTCTCTGCGCCAGTCTCCTCAGACCCGCCTCGTCCGGAGCGCCTTCTCCGGCCATCATCATGATCACCGGCTCCGGCAGCAGATCGTCGACGACCAGGTGAATGAATGGCGCTGCAAGGGAATCGGCGAGTCCTCCATCGCCCCCCTTCTTCGAACGGGGCTGGAACAAGGAGGCAACACAAACTCCCGGCTCATGGTCATTCCCGGTGCGAGCCACGGGTTCTACAAATTCCCCGGAAAATGTCCCGACTGGGACAAGCTTGAGCTGGCGGTCGCGCCCGAATTGAGGGCCGAAATATTGTCGTGGACTCCATTCTCGGCTTTATAAAGGGACCGCCTCTATTTTTCTTGACTCTCGTCCGCCGGCGGCGATATAGTCGGCCGAGGAGGGAGGCATGTTTATCCGCCCGCTTTTTCTTCTCCTTTTTTCCGCCACTTTATGGGCTCAGTCTTCCTGGCCGACTCTGGGCTGGCTCACTTCGACGCCCGAAGAACAAGGCCTGGACTCAAACAGCCTAGCCGAGGCCGTGGAGTTCGTCCTCCGCGAGCAGGTGTGGGCGCACAGTCTGCTGGTCATCCGAAACGGCTTTATTGTGGCCGACGCCTATTTCTATCCCTATAGGCCGAACAGCCGGCACGATGTCGCCTCGGTCACCAAGAGCATCACTTCGACACTCATCGGGATGGCCGTCGACAAAGGATTGATCAAGGATTTGTCGCAACCGGTCCTCAGCCTTTTCCCGGACCGAAAAGCGGCCAACCTGGATGATCGTAAAAAGGCGATGACCGTCGAACACCTCCTGATGATGCAGGCCGGACTTCAATGCGTCAATTCGCCGACTGAAGTCACCTTGTTTCAGATGATCGGAAGCCCTGACTGGATTCAGTTCATGCTCGACTTGCCGATGGCCGACCCGCCGGGGGTTCGATTTTCCTATAACAGCGGGGCCGTCCATCTCCTCTCCGCCGTCATCTACAAAACAAGCGGGATGAAGGCCCAAGAGTTCGCCCAGCGCTCTCTGTTTGGGGTCCTGGGGATCAACGACGTGGTCTGGCCGACCGATCCCCGCGGCGAGGACAATCACGGCTGGGGAGACCTTCAGCTACGGCCGCACGATATGGCCAAGATTGGCTTCCTGTTCTTGAAAAACGGACAGTGGGAGGCGAAGCAGATCCTGTCCGCCGGCTGGGTCCGGGCCGCCGCCCAAAAGAGGGTCTCTTTGCCGGGCGGCGAAAGCTATGGATACCTGTGGTGGATACCGCCCAATCCGGCCGGACTCATGGAAGCGCGGGGACGCGGCGGACAGCGGATCATCATCTGGCCGGAGAAAAACGCCATCGTCGTTTTCACCGGAGGCGGTTTCGACCCGGGACGGGTCGGACCGCTGCTGATCAAGGCCTTCCAATCGAACGAGCCTTTAGCTGACAACCCGGCCGGGGTGGCGCGGCTCGAAGCGAGCATCAAACGAGCGGCGCAGCCTCCGGCCGCTCCCAAAGGAGAGGCCGTTCCTTGGCCCGAAACGGCCGCGGCCGTATCAGGGAAACGGTTCGTTCTGGAGCCGAATCCCTATTCGGTCAAGGCGCTAACTCTGACTTTTAAGGATAAAAAAGAGGCCGTCCTTCATCTGGATATGGCACCCGGCTTTGCGGACCGGCCCTGGCTCGAGTTCCTTGTCGGGCTGGAAGGCGTCCCCCGACTCGCCCCCGGGAGGTTCGGCCTGACCGCCGCCAGCCAAGGGACCTGGAAAAGTCCGGAGTCGTTCGTGATCGATATCGATGAAGTTGCGAATATCAACCATTACCGTTTGGAATTGACCTTCGAGGATGGCCGGCTGAGCGGAAAGCTTGCGGAGATAACGGGGCTGGGATCAACTTCAATCAGCGGAAAACTCCAGTAGTCCAATCCGGTGCCAGGCAACTTATCTCCCGAGCTTTCGTAAAATAGGATGATGAGCGAAGCGGCAATAGGACTCCGTTAATCATTCCAGGACG
This sequence comes from uncultured Eubacteriales bacterium, assembly GCA_964353705.1. Lineage (GTDB taxonomy): Bacteria > Acidobacteriota > Aminicenantia > Aminicenantales > UBA8522 > UBA8522. The sequence goes on from CAYGXD010000088.1 coordinate 13,218, forward strand.
AAGGTCATTGGAACAAATGAGGTTAGGATGAAAAAGAAAACATGGATGGCGCTCTTTCTTGTTGTTGTCGCCGGGCCTCTTTTCCCTTCTGTCTCTCAGGAACTGAGCGGGCCGGAAAAGAATTTCGAGCATCTCTGGACAACTCTTGACCGGAACTATGCCATCTTCGGGCCCAAACACGTGGACTGGAAGGCTCTTTACAAGGTTTACCGGCCGCGTGTGACCGCCCAGACCACCGACGATGAGCTTTTCGCCGTCCTGTCGGCCATGCTGGGACACCTGAATGACAATCATGTCTTTCTGACATCCGAAAAACCCAAGCGCTTCTTTTCCGCGGGCTATCTGTACCAACTCCTGGGAGAGGGCGGATTTGAGGCGTTCCGCAAGCTGATCTCTGAGCGCCCCGTGCCCGACAGATACTTCAAGACGAAGCTCATCGAAAGCGACGATAAAGTCTTTGCCCACGGCTGGGTGACCGACGAGATCGGCTACTTTCATTTCAACGGGTTCGAAGACCCGGTAAAGACCGCCGCCACCGTCGATGACATCATCCGGGTCTTCAAGGACGCCAAGGCGCTCATCGTCGATGTCCGGAGAAACGGCGGCGGGGACGACCAGGTCGGAAAGGTCATCGCCGACCGATTCGCCGACCGCAAGAGACTTTATATGACAACCGAGATCCGGAGCGGCGACCGGCACGATCAATTTTCCTGGAAAAAATTCTGGCATGTCGAACCGGACGGACCTCTTCAGTTCACCAAGACAACGATCCTTCTGACCGACCGGACCTCGGTCAGCGCCGCCGAAAATTTCGCTCTGGCCATGCGGGTGCTTCCCCATGTCACCGTTGTCGGCGACCTGACCTCGGGATGTTTCGCCGACATGTACGGGGACCAGCTCCCCAACGGCTGGCGGTTCTCCGTCTCCTACAAGCTCTTCCTGGATTATGCCGGATTCTGCTGGGAAGGGATCGGCGTCCCGCCGGACCTCAAGCAGATGAACAGCAAGGACGACACGGAAAAGGGGGTTGACCGGGTCTTCGAGCTCGCCGTCAACTTGATCGAATCCGGAGGGCTTTCCCTTCAGCCGGAGGAGGGCAGCCTCAAGGGGGTTCGCCAGTCGCTTGCCGCGCAGCTCAGAAAAGATATCCCGGAAAAAGGGATCGCCGCGGCGCTCGTCACCTTCGGCAGCCTGAAGGCATCCGATCCGAACGGCTCTTGCGTCGACGGCGATGAGCTGATCGAGCTGGCCGACGAACTCACGGCGGCCGGGAAGCTCAGCGAGGCAACGGAGGTTCTGGCTATTCTCGCCCGCGAATTCCCCGATATGCCTGATGCCCATTTTTCTCTGGGTAAACTTTATCTCAGGCGCGGCTTGGTCAACGAAGCCGTCTCGAGCCTGGACCGTTCGATCGCCGTCAACCGGCGGAGCTATCCTTTTGAGTCCCGGACGTATTACAGCGGAACGCTTCTAAAAGCCCTTTATCAGGGCGGACTCCCCGCTATGACCGGGCTATTCAATGGCCTCAAGGCCAAAGATCCCGAGAGAGTCAACGAAACTGCGCTGAACGCTCTCGGCTATGATTTGATGTCCCTCGCCGATATGAAAAGAGCGATCCAGGTATTCAAGCTCAACGTCGAGCTCCACCCCCAGTATGCCAACGGCTACGACAGCCTCGGGGAAGCGTACATGAAGGGCGGGGACAATAAACAGGCTATCCGCAACTACGAGAAGGCGCTGGAGCTCAATCCCAAGAACGA
>CAYGXD010000089.1:0-14906 GCA_964353705.1 uncultured Eubacteriales bacterium
AAGCGAGCCGCTTTTGGCTCGCCGGGACAAAAGCGGCGTGGTTTGGAGCCAATTGCCACGAGCCCATCCTCTTGAGATAGGTACGGCTCTTAGTGTAATATATCCCCCTGCTCTTTTCTCGCCGTCCTTTGAGCTAGAAAAGCGAGCCAGAGGCTTTTTCACCAACCCTTGGGAGGCTTCGTGATGAAAGATTATACCCCGGACAAGATCCGAAACGTCGCCCTGGTCGGGCACGGCTCTTCGGGAAAGACATCCCTGGCCGCCGCCCTGCTTTTTGATTTCGGGGCAACCGGCCGGCTGACAAAAGTCGATAAGGGGAATACCGTCACCGACTATGAGCCCGAAGAGATCGACCGCAAGATCTCGATCAACTCCGCAGTCTGCTTTTTCGAGGCCAACGGCCACAAGATCAACTGTGTCGATACGCCCGGCTACAGCAATTTCCTCTGGGACGCCAAAGCCGCCCTGCGGGCCGTCGACGGCGCGGCTGTCCTGGTCGATGGAGTCTCCGGAGTCGAGGTCGGAACCGAGAAGGTCTGGGAAATGCTCGAAGAAGATGAGCTTCCACGGCTCGTCGTCATCAACAAGCTCGACCGGGAGAACGCCAATTTCAAGCGGGCGCTGGAGTCGGTCGTCCAGTTCTTCGGCCGCCGGGCCGTGCCCGCCCAGCTTCCCATCGGGGAGGAGAAGGATTTCAGCGGAGTTGTGGACCTCATGCGGATGAAGGCCTTCCTTTTTGAAAAGGACGAGAGCGGGAAGTTCCGGGAGGAGGATGTCCCGGCGTCTCTCCAGGCAGAGGCGACCAAGAAAAGAGACGAACTCATCGAGATGATCGCCGAGAATGACGAAAAACTCATGGAGAAATACCTGGACAAAGGCGAGCTGTCTCCGGAAGAGATCCATTCCGGCCTGAAGAAGGCGGTCTTCAACCGCCAGCTTTACCCTGTATTCGCCTGTTCGGGCCTGGTCAACATAGGCGCCCAGCCCCTGGCCGACGGAATGATCGAGCTCCTGCCTTCGCCTGTGGACCGGGGATCGGTCAAGGCGACCGTCAAGGGCCAGCCGGGCAGCATCAAGTTATCTGTCGACGAAGCCCTGGCGGCGCTCGTCTTCAAAACCCTCTCCGACCCTTACACGGGGCGCATATCCCTGCTTCGCGTTTACTCGGGCAAGCTCAACCCCGACAGCCTTGTCGGGAACGTCACCAAGGAAACCGATGAAAAACTGGGAGGGCTCTTCTTCCTTCAGGGCAAAGAGCAGATCCCGGCAGGCCAGGCCAAATGCGGGGACATCGTGGCCACAGCCAAGCTCAAAGTGACGTCCACCGGCGATACGCTTTCGGCCAAGGGGGCGGAGGTCGCCCTGCCGCCCATCAGGTTCCCTGAGCCGTCCATTTCCTTCGCTATCGAGCCCAAATCGAGGGCTGACGAGGACCGCATCTCCCAGGCCTCCCACCGGATCGTCGAAGAAGATCCGACGGTCCGCTTCGAGCGCGATCCGGACACCAGTCAGCTTCTTATATCGGGCGGCGGCGAGCTCCATGTCCGGATCATCACCGACAAGCTGAAGAAACGCTACAACGTCGACGTCGAGCTCAAGCCTCCCAAGATCTCCTATAAAGAAACGATCAAGGGTAAGTCCGACGTCCAGGGCCGGCATAAAAAACAGACCGGAGGCCGGGGCCAGTTCGGCGACGTCTGGATCAAGATGGAACCCCTGCCTCGAGGCCAGGACTTCATCTTTGAGGACAAGATCTTCGGCGGGGCCATTCCCCGTAATTATATCCCCTCTGTTGAAAAGGGTCTTCTGGAAGCCCGGAAAAAGGGAGTGCTGGCCGGCTACCCGGCCGTCGATTTCAAGGTTATACTCTATGACGGGTCCTACCACGAGGTCGATTCCTCAGACATCGCCTTCAAGATCGCGGCCTCAAAGGCCTTCAAGCTGGCCATGAAAGAGGCCAGGCCCACCATCCTCGAGCCCGTCATGAGTGTGGAGGTTTATACACCCGAAGCTTACATGGGCGATATCATGGGGAACCTTAACGGCCGCCGGGGCAAGCTCCAGGGGATGGAGCAGAAGGGAAACATGCGGATCATCAAGGCGACCGTCCCCATGGCCGAGATGCTGGATTTCGAGCCGACCCTCACCTCGATAACAGGCGGCAGGGGCTCCTTTTTGATGGAGTTCTCTCATTACGAGGAAGTCCCCTCCCATCTCCAGCAGAAGATCATTGCCGAGGCGGTTAAGGAAGGCCGGGTCAAGCCTGAAGAGGAATAGCGGTCGTTCAAAACCGCGCGCCGAGCTCAAGATAGACCACGCTTTGCAGCGTGTCCGGATCGCCGACTCCCTTGCTCCCAAGTGCATAAGTCAGTTCCAGAAGCCCGACGGGTGTATTGACGACAATGCCAGCCCCCAGGCCCCAGAGCGTGCCCGGGGAGTAGACGATCTCGGGCCGGCGCTCCTTGAGGCCGAGTGCCACGTTTGCCATGATCTTGAAGTGGACCAGGTTTGTGTAGCTGTAGGCGTAGTCCACCCTCAAAATCTTGAATTCGTTCGCCTTGAGCTGGTCGTAAGACATCCCGACAAACGTGGCCGGACGTCCCTGATTGAGGTGTTTATAAAACGGCACATCCCCCCGGGATGTTCCCCAATACCCGTACAGGCGGAGCGTATTTTTTTCCCGGAATGTTCTGTAGAAGTCCAGAGAGGCTTCGGCCAGCTCATAGGGGGCCTCCGACCCCAGGGATTCATAACTGCCTTCGCAGTAGCCCCGGAACCGGAGCCCGCTTTTGGGGGCCCTGCGGTCATCCAGGGTGTCGAGGGTGGCCGCGACCTCGATCTTCCTCAGACTGGGCTCCAGAGGGGAAAAGGACTCCAGCGGGGCGAACTCCGCCTGGGACGTGATGTCCATTTTCTCCATCTCATAGGCCAGCTCCAGGTTCAGGCTCTTCTTCAGAAGGAAACCCAGCCCTCCTCCGAGCGAGAGGGAACGGTCTTTATACGTTGTGATGACCCGGCCATCTCCCGAATAAAGCCGCGTGGGGACGTTATCGTAGCGGGCATAAATCAATGGATAGACGGGGAAATTCAGGGTCTTCGTGGGGAAGGAGACCTTGGAGAGGAATCTGGTCAGGCCGGCGGCTTCGAGCTCGTTCTCCAGGCGCAATCCGGCAAACGGAAAATTCGTGGCGTAGAGTCCCGCCGCCGCGACCAGCTTGTGGTAGTTGTCGTAGCGCAGTCCGACCCGGAAATTCCCGCGCGGCAGTTCATGCAGGCTCAGACGGAGGTCGATTTGTTTGGGCTCGTTGGGGAAGATCTCGTACTGGATATTCTCGAAGTAGCGGAGAGAATAGAGCTCGTTGATGCGCCGGGTGATTTGGGCGGCATCCACGACGTCGCCGGGCTTCAGCCCGAACAGCTTGGCGATGAACGAGGAGGGGATGTTTTTGTTGCCTGTAAAAACGACCTGTCCCAGGATGCGTTTCTGGGCGCTTCCCGGAGACCGTTCGCCGTCCCTCCGGGGAGAGCGGATCAAGCCGTGTTTGTCTTGGAGCGCCAGCAGGGCGGACCGGGCATTCCGGGCGGCCTCCTCGCCGCGCTCTTTGCTCCGGGCCATCTTTTTGGGAGAGAAATAGTCCGTGCTGGACAGGCCTTTCATGTCCGGCTGGATGAGGAGATCCACCTTTTCCAGCTTGCCTTTTTTCTGCTCGATATCGACCACCTGAAAAGACTGGCCGAGGATTTTTTCAGCGGTGATGAGCTCGTCCCGGGGATTGAGAGGGCTGGCCAGGTCGACGGCGATCACGATGTCGGCGCCCATTTCAATAACCTCGTCCACCGGGAGGTTGTTGAGCAGGCCACCGTCAACGAGGAGATATTCGTCCCATTCAACGGGCGCGAAGATGGTCGGGATAGACATCGTGGCCCGCAGGGCTCTGGCCAGGGAGCCCCTTTTCAGGGCGACTTGTTTCCCGGTGATGATATCGACGGCCAGGCACTGGAAGGGAATGGGGAGGTCGTTGAAAACGAGGTCCCCCGGCAGCGGGAAAAGCAGGGAAGAGAACAGGTTGTAGAATTTTTGCCCGGCCAGCAGACCCCGGGGAGTGGTCGGGATTCCCTTTCGCAGCGGGAACTCGAACTGATAGCGGCCGTCCAGCTTTTTTTCAAAGAAGGGAGCCAAGGCGCGGGGCGGACGGTCGCTGAGGAAGTCTTCCCAATCGAGGGCGGAGATGATCCGCTCGATTTCCACCCCGGAATAGCCGGCAGCGTAGAGGCCTCCCAGAATCCCGCCGACGCTGGTGCCGGCGATACAGTCGATGGGGAGCTCCAGTTCGTCCAGGAGCTTGAGGACGGGAATGTGGGCTATGCCTTTGGCTCCGCCTCCGGATAAGACGAGCCCGACCCTGGGGCGTTCCCTGGATCGGACGAGAGGGGCGATGAGCAGCAGAAAGCCGGAAAGAAAGAGAAGGCTCTTGTTCTTGGCCACTCTTTCTCCCGGTGAGTTCAGGCTAGCGACAACGCTCCCAGTCGGAATCGCTGCAAAAGTGGTCGAGCTCAGTCCACATGTCGCCGAGGTCGCAGGTCATGATGAGGAGGTCCTGGGTCCGGCCAGTGAGATCCTTGACGTAGTCCGCGAGCAGGGCTTCCTCCCTGAACCCGAGCCGGTGAAAGATGGTCTGGGCGGCCTTTTGGGGACGCATCATCTTGGCGACGATCGTGGCGACGTTCCGGGCCGCCGCCAGGAAATAGAGCTCCCGGATCATGATCAGCCCCAATCCTTTTCTCCTGAAGGGACGCGCCACGATCAGCCGGACTTCGCCTTGATGGCGGCGCCATTCCTCGCCGCTGAGCTCCAGGGCTCCGTCGGCGACAATCTTGTCTTTGGAGAGGGCGATGATCCGGAAGACCTGCCCCTCGTCTGTGAGCCGGATCCTCTCGGCGACGACCTTACGGTCGGTCACATCGACCCGCAGGTACTTCCTGTCCTCGGGGGGGAGGGATTTGTAGAAGGCCATCAACTTATCAAGGTCTTTAAGGGTCAGCGGCCGGATGATGATTTTTTTCCCGTCTTTGAGGACCTCGGTTTTTTCCATGGAAGAATTCCTCCTCTTTTCCGGTAGTTTGGCCGCGATCTGGTCCAATATTAGGAGGCTCAGTGGGAGAAGTCAAGCCGGCCGCTCAAGCTTCTTTGACGAAGAGGATAAGGAGACAGGCGATCGCCGTAAACCCGAGGCTGAAATAGAAGGGGGCAGAGAGTCCGATGTGATCCCATAGCCATCCGGCCAGGAGAGACGCGGGAAGGGCGCAGAGGCCGATGATCATCTGGAAGCCTCCCAGGCAGCTTGCCCGGAACGGCAGAGGCGAAAGCTCGCAGACCAGGGTTTTTTGAACAGGATCAAGGGCGGCCTTGTGAGCGCCATAGAGCACAAACATCGCAGGCGCAAAAACAAGCCGGTGGACGGTCAGGAAACCGATGCAGACCGCTGCCCAGAACAGGAAGGCCAGGATGAGCACCCTCTTCCTGCCGATCCGGTCCGAGAGCCGGCCGAAGGGGAGAGATAGGAGCGAGGCGGTCGCCGTGAAGATGAGGTAAAGGACCGGGATGAACGCCGTCCGAAACCCGGACTTTTTGGCATAGATGAGGAGAAACGAGTAGCTGAAGGCACCGAGGGCAAAGAGCGCGCTGAGGAATATATAGAGCCTGAGATTCGGTCCGATATCGCGGAGGGAAAGTCCCTTGAATATCTTTCTTTCCGAGACCTTGTCTTCGCGGATTAAGAAAAGGACAAGCAGGGCGGCGGCCAGAGAGGGAAGCGCCGCCAGAGCGAAAAGCAGACGGTAGCCCAGGACGGGAAGGAGGGCGATGCAGAGGAGGATGCCGCAGACTGCGCCCAGGTTGTCCATGGTCCTGAGGAGGCCGAAGGTGCGGCCGCGGTTCGCCTCGGTCGTGACGTCGGCGATCAGGGCGTCGCGGGGTGCGCTCCGGATCTTTCCGGCGCGGTCGAGCACGCGAAACGGGATGAGGTGCTGCCAAAGGCTGGAAAGGGCGTAGCCGATGCGTGATAGCGAGCCGCCTAGATACCCTGTCCAGATGAAGATCTTGCGGCGCCTGACACGGTCGGATAAGTAGCCGGAAGCGGCCTGCGAAAGAGATACAAGGGCTTCACCCAAGCCGTCGAGGAATCCGAGCGCGGCCATGTTGGCCTTGAGGATTTCGGTCACGAACAACGGCCAGATCGGATAGATGATGTCCGAGCCCAGGTCGTTGAGGAAGGAGGCCAAGGCGAAGACGCGGACCGCTTTTTTCGCCTGCCCTTTGTCCGCGTCCATTCCGCAGGAATTCTAAGGGCTCGCTCTCGAGGTGTCAAGGACGTTTGACGGGAAGCGAAGCCGGGAGCTATGATACGGGCTCGTGCTGAATAGGAGGAAATGATGAAGGCCGGAAAAGTAGCGGTTTTTCTTTTCATGGCGGCGTTGCTTCTGTTGCCGTCCGCGGCGCCATGCCAGGAGAAAGCGGATGGTGAAGACAGGACACTTCGGCTGGCGATCGGCGCTCCGGAGCTGAAAAACAAAATTGTCGAGATAAGGGCGGGGACGATCCTTTCGGCGCGCTCCGGCAAGCCGCTTCCCTTTGACAAGATGATCAAGGAGATGAGCGATAGCCGCTTCATCTATGTCGGGGAAAGCCATGACAACATGGCTATGCATGACATCCAGCTCAAAGTCATCCAGGGCCTTTTCGAGCAGGATAAAAATATCGCTGTCGGGCTGGAGATGCTTCCCGCTGAAACGCAGCCGGCTTTGGCCAAATGGAGCCAGGGGCTGCTTTCCAGGGACGACCTCATCCGAGAGGTGAGGTGGTACGTCAACTGGAGCATGAATCTTGGATACTACGAGAAGATCCTGGATTTCGCCCGGGAGAACGGGATCCCGGTCTTCGCCCTGAACGCGCCCCGCGACGTCATCACCAGGATCAGGATGAAGGGCTGGGAAACCCTCTCCGACGGCGAAAAGTCTTTGGTGCCGGAGCCCGACCTGTCCAACGAGGACCACCGGACTCTCATCCGGACGATCTTTGAGTCAAGTGAAATCCCCCATGCCATGAAAGGGGAAGGCCTCGAGAAGATGTTCGAAGGACTCTACCGGGCCCAGTCCGCCTGGGATGAAGTCATGGCGGCCAACGCCATCAAGGGCGCGGATCGGGAGAGAAGGAAGGTGGTCGTCCTTGCGGGATCCGGACACCTCCTTTATAACCTGGGCATCAACCGCCGGGTGTTCGAACAGAACCGGATGCCGTTCCGGACTTTAGTGGCCGTTGAACTCAAGCCGTCCGCCCGCATCCTTCCCGTTTCCAGAAGCCTCGCCGACTTTGTCTGGGGGATCCCGGAACAGGAACGTCCCGCCCATCCGGCGGTCGGGCTGGCCCTCAAGAACGTGGACGGACTCGAGAATCTGGTGATCGAGAGAAAGCCCATTGACGGTGTCGCTCTCGGCGCCGATATCGAGAAGGGCGACATCATCCTGTCGGTCGACGGCCGCGCCTTTTTCGATGTCAATGACATCCGGGCCTATCTGGCCGGCATTGCCTGGGACGGCGACGCGAAATTCAAGCTCCTCCGGGACGGCGAGGCCAGGGATCTGACGATTAAATTCGAGTTCAGGCCTCAGGAGGAAATGAAAGCGGGCGAGCCGGCGCCGGGCGGCGAGAAGAGCATGGCGGCCGCGGGGGCGGCCGGAGCCGGGCGTATCGATCGTCTGCGGAGGCGTATCGAGGACGTTGTCAAAAGGGCTGATGGGGAGGTCGGAGTTGCGCTCAGGCATCTCGAATCCGGCCAGCGTCTCGAGCTCAATGCCGGGATCCCTTTTCCCATGGCCAGTACCTTCAAATTGCCTGTCCTCGTCGAGATCATGGCCCAGGTCAAGGAGGGAAAGTTCACGCTTGAAGATGAGGTCAACGTCCAGAAAACCGACCAGCACCTTGGAAGCGGGATGCTCTCCAGCCTGGCCGCTCCTGGAATCAAGCTCACCGTCCGCAACCTCATCAATCTGATGATGATGATCAGCGATAACTCTGCTACGGATATCCTGCTGGCCAAGGTGGGCGCCGAAAACGTCAACAAACGCCTCGGGGGTTATGGGATTGAGGGCATCCTGGTCGCCAGGTCATGCCAGGAGTTGATCATGGACTGGATGGGTGTCGATTATCAAAAATACGGGGGACTCACTCTCGAGCAGATCGAGGCCGAATCCCGGAAGATGCCCGAGCAGGGGCCCGAAGCCAGGCGGGAGTCCAGGCGGAAGTTCATCCTGGATCCCCGGGACCAGAGCACGCCGGCGGCCATGAGCCATCTCCTGGAGAAGATCCATAAAAAAGAGATCCTAGATCCGGAGAGCTGTGATCTGATCCTCTCGATCATGCTTCAGTGCCAGACGGGGGAGGGGCGGATCAGGGGAGGGCTCCCGCCGGGGACGCCCCTCGCTCATAAAACGGGGACGATCGCCGGGACGGTCAACGACACGGGGGTCGTGACTCTTCCGGACGGCCTCGGGCATGTGGCGCTCACCATTTTCACCAAGAACTTCGAAGACAAAACGGAGGATGTAGAGAAAATCCTCGCCGCGGTCGCCCGGATCGTTTACGATTATTTTGTCTTTGCGGGGGACGCTCCCCAAAGTGCCGCCCTTCATTAGAGGCCGTGTCGCAAGGTCATTGCGAGAGAGCGAAACAATCTCGTAATGCCTTGAAAAGAAAGAAGATTGCCGTGCTCCCTGGGGTCGCTCGCCTTTTCTAAACTACTTTTTTTGGGGCGCCATAACCATTCGCTTCTGCGCGACTTCCAGCCAGATAACCTCGGGCAGGCTCAGGAATTGCGGTCGTCCCGGCACTGCCGGCCTGTCCTCGACTTTGAAGAACTTTTTAACTTCCTCCAGGGATTTTCCCCCCAAGAACATGGTCTCGATCTGGGCCTGCTTGTCCTCGATCGACTTGATCAGGGCCTCGACGTCGGCCCGGGTTGCTTTCTCGGCATGACCGCTGAGGAAGACTTGGGCATCCAGCTTGAGAACGGAGTTGAGCACCTTGACCAGCCCGAACGAATCCCCGTTCTTGTGCCGGTGGACGAGCGGGTCGCGGCCGGAAAAGAAGAGATCTCCAAGGAAAGCGACCTTTTCTTGGGGACAGAAGATAACCGCATCGCCGCTCGTGTGGGCGGGTCCAAAATACCGGAGCTGGACCTTCAGGTTCCCCAGGCCGTATTCGGGGCCCCCTGAGGCGAAAGTCTTGATCAGGGGAAGATAAGCCCTCTGCTTCTCGTCCGTGAAGGCCTCATCCATGTAGCGCTTCGTCTCCTCCTGGGCCCAGATCTTGATGTCGGCCGGAAAGCCGGGGATCCCGTTGACATGATCGCCGTCGCTGTGGGTGAAGACAAGAACCTTGATGGGGACAGCGGAGATCTTCCGGATCTCCGTGAGCATCTGCCTGGCCGACTCCTCGCTCATCTTGGCGTCGATGACCATAATCTCCTTCTCGCCGATAATGACGCCGCAATTGGCTCCGCTTCCGCCCTTGACTTGATAGACATTGTCGACGATTTTCTCGAGTGTTATGGGCGCGGGCGGCTGCTGATACTGGGGCGGCGGGGCGGGTTGAGTCTGCTGGGTCTGCTGAGCCGCCGCCGCTCCGAATGTTGCCGCCATCGATAACGCCGCCAGCCATCCGATTTTTTGATAGATTTTCATCTCGCCTCCTTTTGTTCTCGGATATTTAGAAAAAAATCAGGTGCCATGAGAACTCGGATGACCCAGAAATTCAGGTGACACGTACCGAATTCAAGAGAATTCGCAACCATGTCACCTGAATTTTCAAACATGAATTCTCCTGAAATCGTTGCTTGTCACAAGAGCCTTGTCCTATATTCTCAAGTGGACATTCAGCTTGTCTCCCAGCACCCAATTGATTCCCACCCGGCACATCGACCACATGGAGAGGGGAGTGGTGGCGATTTCAACCCGGCCTTTTTTGACGGCGGCGATGATCGAAGGGATGCTTTTCTCGGCCTCGACTAGCGAATAGGTGTACCCCACCTGCCAGATATTGTGGCAGTCTGACGAGCCGACCAGCGGTTTGCCGTGCCGGGCGGCGATTTCGACGGCCTTCTTGTTGGGGTTGATGAGGGGATTGTAGAAGAACGAGAACTCGACGGCGTCAAAAGAGTCGAGGTAGGCCTCCAGTTTCGACCTGAGGCATCGTGAGCCGGGGTAGAAGGGATGGGGGGCGATGATGAGGTTCCCGTCGTTTCTGATTGCGGCCAGGTCATCGAGAGATTGGAAATCCTCGGCTTTTTTGAATTCCGGGTTGACGATGACGACATGCTTATTGGAGAGCGTCAGCTCGACGCCGGGGATCAGGATGATGCCTCGGGCCGCGGCATAGTCCTCGAGATCGCGGCTGAAGGTGACGGCATCATGGTTCGTAACGGCGAGGGCGTCAAGACCTCGCTCTACGGCCCGGTCGATGAGCCGCTCAGCGCTGAAGTCGATGTAGTCTTGCGGGTCGTCGCTCGTATGGGTGTGGAAATCGACCTTCAGTTTTCGGGCCGCAGGGGCTGCCATGGGGTCAGGTCTCAACATTTAACAAATAAAGATATTATATCAGGGGAATTGTTGATTGTTGAGACCTGACCCCTATGCCTTTCAGGATATTTTCAGGGCTTCCTTGACCTTGAGGCCGATCTCGGCCGGGCTCTTGGCGACGAAAACACCCGCCGCCTCAAGCGCCTCCATCTTCTCCTTGGCCGTGCCCTTGCCGCCGGCGATGATGGCGCCCGCGTGCCCCATCCGGCGTCCCGGGGGAGCCGTCTGGCCGGCGATGAAGCTTATTACCGGCTTAGGGAATTCCTTCTTGATGTACTCGGCCGCCTCTTCTTCCGCCGTCCCGCCGATCTCGCCGATCAGGATGACAGCTTCGGTCCCTTTGTCCTTCTTGAAGAGTTTCAGAAGGTCGATATACTTCATCCCGACGATCGGGTCCCCGCCGATGCCGATGGCCGTGGACTGGCCGAGCCCGGCGTGGCCGACCTGCTGAACAGCCTCGTAGGTGAGGGTTCCCGAGCGGCTGATGATGCCGACTGTGCCGGGCGTGTGGATATGGCCGGGCATGATGCCGATCTTGCATTTCCCCGGCGAGATAACCCCAGGGGTGTTGGGGCCGATGAGTGACACCGGCTTGGACTTGAGATAGGCCTTGGCCTTTATCATATCAAAGGTCGGGATGCCTTCCGTGATGCAGACGACGACTGCGATACCTGCATCCGCCGATTCCATGATGGCGTCGGCGGCGGCGAAAGGCGGCACGAAGATGGCGGCCGCGTTCGCCCCTTCCTTCTCCACGGCGTCGGCCACGGTGTTATAGACCGGGACGCCGAGGTGGGTCTGACCGCCCTTGCCCGGCGTCATGCCGGCTACGACCTTGGTCCCGTACTCGATCATCTTCTGGGCGTGGAAGGTGCCTTCGCCGCCCGTTATCCCCAGGACGACAACCCGCGTCTTCTTATCGATCAGGATGCTCATCGTCTTCTCCTCTTTCCTCTCGTCATTTGGCCAGGGCGACGACCTTCTCCGCCGCTTCTTTCATGCTGGCCGCGGATGTAAAGGCCAATCCGGAGTCCTTGAGGATCTGCTTGCCCAGGTCGACATTGGTCCCTTCGAGCCGGACGACGATCGGGATCTTGGTGCCCAACTCTTTGGCGGCTTTCACGATCCCGCTGGCGATCATGTCGCAGCGGACGATCCCTCCAAAGATATTGATCAACGCGGCCTTGACGTCTTTATCCGAGACCAGGATCTTAAAAGCGTTGGTGACGGCTTCCTCGGTCACTCCGCCGCCCACATCCAGGAAGTTGGCCGGCATTCCTCCGGAGTACTTGATGATATCCATGGTGGCCATGGCCAAGCCGGCGCCGTTGACCATGCAGCCGACATTGCCGTCGAGCTTGATGTAGTTGAGGCTGTACTTGGAAGCTTCGACCTCTAGGGGTTCCTCCTCATCCAGGTCGCGGAGCGCCTGGATATCCGGATGCCGGGGCACGGCGTTGTCGTCGAAGTTCATCTTGGCGTCGAGTGCCCGGACATTCCCCTGACTGGTGACGACGAGCGGGTTGATCTCGGCCAGCGAAGCGTCGCTTGACTGGAACGCCTTGTAGAGGCTCAGAAGGAACTTGACCGCTTGCTTGAAAGTCTCGCCGCTCAGACCGAGCTTGAAGGCGAGCTTGCGGGCCTGGAATCCGGCCAGCCCGGCGGCCGGGTCGATCCATTCCTTGAAGATGAGCTCGGGACGCTCGGCCGCGACCTTCTCGATTTCCATCCCGCCTTCGGTTGAGGCCATCACCACCGGGCATTCCTTGGCCCGGTCGATGACGATCCCGAGGTAGAGTTCCCTGGCGACCCCCAGGGCCTCCTCGACGAGCAGCCGCTTGACTTTCCGTCCCTGCGGCCCGGTCTGATGGGTGATGAGAGTCATCCCGATCATCTGCTGGGCCAGGCTCAGAGCCTCTTCGGGGGACTTGGCGACCTTGATGCCGCCGCCTTTCCCGCGTCCGCCGGCATGGATTTGGGCTTTCAGGACGACCGGCCCACCGAGTTTTAGGGCGATCTCCCTGGCCTTGTTGGCCGTCTCCGCCACCTCGCCGCGCGGGATCGCCACCCCATACTGACTCAGGATTTGCTTGGCCTGGTATTCATGGATTTTCACTTTGTCTTTACCTCTTTATATTTTCACCGACGCAATAAGGGTTATGAAGTGGGTGGCATGCCGCCAGCCCCCGCAACGCCCGCAGCGGAAGGGGTTCCCCACGGGGGGATGGGTGGAGCGAGGACGGACGGGGGCGCGGCATGACAGGACCCGCGAATAACCCGTTTGCGCTTCCTTATTCGATCCGGTACTTTTTCTTGCCTTCCTCGTAGAGGTCGCCGCCGTACATGTCATTGATGACGATGCAGGGGAAATCCTTGACCTTGAGCCGGTTGATCGCCTCCGGCCCGAGCTCCGGATAGGCCACCACCTCCGAGGCGACGATGCTCTTGGAGATGAGCGCTCCCGTCCCGCCCGACGAGGCCAGGTAGACGGCTTTGTTCTTTTTCAGCGCTTCCTTGACTTCCTTCGACCTCTGGCCCTTGCCGATCGACCCCTTGAGGCCGAGCGCGTGCAGGGTCGGGGCGTAGGAATCCATCCGGTAGCTCGTGGTCGGTCCGGCCGAGCCGATGGGCTTGCCGGGCCGCGCGGGCGTCGGGCCGACGTAATAAATGAGCTGTCCCTTGACGTCGACCGGCAGCTCTTTCCCCTCCTTGATCAGGTCGATGAGCCTCTTGTGGGCGGCGTCCCTTCCCGTCAGGATGTACCCGCTGATGAAAACCTTGTCCCCGGCGCGGAGTTTGGCGATGTCCTCGTCGGACACCGGGGTCGTGATTCTGTGCTCGGCCATCGCTTACAGCTTGGTCTCGGCGACTGTGTTCTTGACGACTCCGGCCGTCTTCTGGAGCATGGCGTTCTCTTCGTCGGTGAGCTTGATCTGGAAGATCTTCTCGAGACCCCCGGCGCCGATCATGATGGGCACTCCGATGAACAGGCCGTTGATCCCGTATTCGCCTTCGCAGAGCGCGGCGGCCGGGAGAATCCGTTTTTTGTCCTTGAGGAAGGATTCGGCCATGATGATGGCGCTCCAGGCCGGGCTGAAGAAGGCCGAGCCCTTGCCGAAGAGCTTGACGATCTCGGTGCCGGCTTCGCGGGTGCGCAGGACGATCTTGTCGATCTGTTCTTTGGTCGCGATCTCGGTCAGGGGAACGCCTCCGACCGTGGTCAACCGGGGCAGCGGAACCATGTCGGGGCCGTGTCCGCCGAGAACCGTGCCGGCTACGTCGCTCACCGATACCCCGAGCTCCATGGCGATGAAAGCGCGCCAGCGGGCCGTGTCCAGCGTCCCGGCCATGCCGACGACCTGGTGCTTGGGAAAGCCGGTCAGCTTGTAGAAGGCATAAACCATGGCGTCCAGGGGATTGGTGACGACGATGCAGAAGGCCTTGGGGGCATGGGTCTTGATGCCGTCGGCCACATTCTTGATGATGGCGATGTTGGTGGCGAGCAGGTCCTCGCGGGTCATGCCGGCGACCCGGGGCTTGCCGGCGGTGATGATGACAATGTCGGCGCCCGCGATGTCAGCGTAATCGCCGGTGCCGATGATATTGGCGTCATAGTTGCCGTGCGGCGCCATCTCCATCAGGTCAAGGGCCTTGCCTTTGGTGGGGTTCACAAAGTCGCCGATGTCGAGGACGACGATGTCACCGAGCTCTTTCATCGCGGCCAGCATGGCCAGGTTCTGGCCGATCTGTCCGCCGCCGATGAGAGCGATCTTCTTTCTCTGATAACCCATATGTACCTCCTAGTTATTCGTATTTAAAATTGCCCGGAAGAGGCGTCCGCGGGGCCGCCGCTCCCGCAATTTTATTGCGCTTCCGAACCCGGTCAACAGATTTCCGGGTCCTCTACCAAAGGCCCTATATATAAAAATTTACTAGGGGAGTCAAGCCGGCTTTTCAGCCCTTGACGTACCCTTCCCAGCGGCTCTTGAGGTTCGGGTCCTGGATCGTCTCCATCAGGTAGTTGGTGAAGGCTTCGCCGGTGGCGCCGGTGGTCCGGCCGGTGACGACGAGCTTCTTCTCATACTGGCCGCAGATGTCGAGCGCCATCTCCAGTTTTTTGCCGCTTTCGGCGTACCCGATGTGGCCAAGGAGCATCGCGGCGGCCCGGATCATGCTGGCCGGGTCGGCATAGGGGGCGCGTCCTTCTTTGACCATGCGGGGCGCCGAGCCGTGGATGGCCTCGAACATGGCGTACTGCTTGCCGATGTTGGCGC
>CAYGXD010000090.1:0-14793 GCA_964353705.1 uncultured Eubacteriales bacterium
CGGGCTGCAGTTCCTGGACCTGATCCAGGAGGGAAACATCGGCCTGATGAGGGCGGTGGAAAAATTCGATTACCGCAGGGGATACAAGTTCTCCACCTACGCAACTTGGTGGATCAAGCAGGCGATCACCCGGTCCATCGCCGACCAGGCGCGAACCATCCGGATTCCCGTTCATATGGTTGAGACGATCAATCGCCTGAAAAAGCTTGTCCAGGCAAGCGTCCAGGAAAAGGGACGGGAACCGACTCATGAAGAGCTGGCCCGGAAAATGGTGCTGACGGTAGTCAAGGTGAGGGAAATCATCAAAGCTTCCCAGGAGTCCGTTTCGCTCGACGCGCCCGTGGGCGACGAAGAGGACAGCCGGTTGGGAGAGTTCATCGAAGATAAGACAAGCCCGTCCCCCGAGGAGGCCGTCATCCACCGCAACCTCCGGGAACAGATTGAGCATGCCCTGGACAGCCTCACCGAGAGAGAGGCGGAGGTGCTGAAGCTGCGCTTCGGTCTGATGGACGGCAAGGAGCACACCTTGGAGGAAGTGGGTGATGTTTTCAAGGTGACTCGTGAGCGCATCCGCCAGATCGAAGCCAAAGCGCTGCGCAAGCTGGAGAGCTTCAGCAAGGGGGGGAAGCTGAGGTCGTTTCTCTCGGAGGTTCAGCCCTAGTGTTAGGTCAAGTTGGTTACGAGACGCGCCACTTAGCCCGGCTATTCCTTGCTCCTCATATAGACGTTGGTCGTCCCGCCTTCTTCTTTGAACTTGAGCTCAAAGGCACTGGAGTGACTCTTGATCAATTGGGAGAGCTGCTTGAAGCCATAGGTGCGCGGGTCGAAGCTCGGGTCGAGCTGGTGGAGATAGAACCCGAGCGTCCCCAGGTTCGCCCAGCCGTCCACCTGAACGGCCATCTCGTAGGCTCCTTTTAGCAGCGGCAGCGGGTCGAGCTCCTTCGGCTTATCGCCTTTGACCTCGGGTGCTTTGGCCTCCCTCCGGCCTCTGGGCGCTTGCTGCCGGGGGGCCAGGTTCTCCGTTTGGATAAAAATATTGCAGGCGTTGACGAACGCCTTGGGGGTCGATGTCTTCCCGATGCCCATGACAAAAATGCCGTGCTCGCGAATCCGGGTGGCCAGCCGCGTATAGTCGCTGTCGCTGGAGACGAGGCAGAACCCGCCCACCAGGTGGCCGTGCAGGATATCCATGGCGTCGATGATCATGGCGCTGTCGGTCGCGTTTTTCCCGATCGTATAGCGAAACTGCTGGATGGGCTGAATGGCGTAGTTGTTCAGGACGTTCTTCCAGCCGGACATGCTAGCCGTTGTCCAATCCCCATAAACCCGGCGGATCGTGATCGAACCGTATTTGGCCGTTTCGGTGATGATGCTTCCGATGAGCGACGGCTGAGCGTTGTCGCCGTCGATGAGCAGGGCGATCTTGACGACCTGGCTTTCGGCGAATTGTTCGATCATCGTTTCACCTCGTTCTCATGGAGTCTGACGAAGGTACCACTATAATCAATGATCCCGCCAAGCTCAAGACAAATGCGGGAGAGATCTCAGGCCTTGACGGTGACTTCGAAGCCCTCCCGGATAGGCATGGTCTGGAAGAAATCGAGGAATTTGGCGAGCTGCTCCTGATAGTAGCGATTGTGCTCATTGGCGAGAGCGTCCTTCTCCGTCTTCCAGAAGGTCAAAGCGAAACCCTTTCCGGTCGGTCTGTCCGTGAGGAGATAAACCGCGATAAAGCCCTTCTGGGACTTGGCAGCAGGAACGACGCTTTTCCGGTAGAGTTCGATACCTTCCTCGACCTTGTCCAGCTTGATGTCAAACTTGGTTAAGCGTGCATACATGCCCTCTCCCTCCTTCCTTCTATTCTTTCGAGGTTTTCCCGACCTTACGGACATTCTATCCCTCTCGATTAGTTCTAAGGTTATCAACTTTTTTCAGTGATGTCAAACTCAAATTTAGCCTGGAAGGTTCGCGTTCAGCTTGACATCTCCGGTGATTAATTTAGTATAAATACAGATGAATCACGCCGCGATCAAGCGCGCCCTATTTTCCCTTTTGTTTTTCGCTTTCTTGGCTTTGCCGGCCTCCTTGGCCGCTGAGGAGATCCCCTGGGAATGGTCGGGCATCGAAAAGATCATCGTCGTCGGCGATATCCACGGCGATTATGACCGCTTCATCGAGATCCTCAAGGCTACCGGGGTCGTTGACCACGAGTTGCGCTGGGCGGCAGGAACTGCCCACTTCGTTCAAACAGGCGACGTCATGGACCGCGGACCCGACGCCAGGAAGATCTTTGACCTCCTCATGCGCCTTGAGAAGGAGGCGGAAGAAGCGGGAGGGAAAGTCCATGTCCTGCTCGGGAACCACGAGGAGTTGAACCTCACCGGCAGCGTCTTCAGCAACCCGGATTACGTGACCCGCGACCAGTTCGTCTCCTTCCTGCCCGAATCCTATCGCCGGCAGCAAGAGGACGCCCTGATGAAAAAGATCGTCGAGGCTCGCCGCCGGGGCCGCCGGACGAGCGAAGACCTGTCCATGGATGCACTCTGGAACACGCAGCTGAAAAGCCAAAGCGCTCAGCGGCTTTACGTGCTGAACCTCAACGACGAATACGGACCATGGCTGCTCCGGCTCAATATCGCCATAAAAATCAACGATATCGTCTATGTCCACGGCGGGATCAGCGAGAAGTATTCGAAGTGGGGGCTCAAAGAAATTAACGATCGCTACCGGAGGGAACTGAGCGATATCTGCCGGGCCCTGCGCAATTCCGCGCCGCCCCGGACCGTCCAGCCCTTGATCGTCTATCGGGGAGACAGCCCTATCTGGTACCGGGAACTGGCCACAGTGCCGGAGGCGGACCTGACGGAAGAAGTGGATGTGATCCTGGAGAACCTCGGGGCCAAGACCATGATCATCGCCCATACTCCGACGATCGCCAGGACGCCACGGGACATGCAGCGCTTCGGCGGCCGGGTCTGGATCGTCGACACGGGGATAGCTCGGCCCTATGGCGGGCCGAAATCGGCCCTTATCATTCAAAACGGAAATTTCGAAGTTTGGGGGGTGGGAAGTGAAAATGACCATGACTCTGGGGCTTCTTGTTTTCTTTCTTGTCGCACCTGGCGATGGCCTCTCCTTCCGGCCCCTGCCGGTTGAAGAGAAACCCGGCCGGATGGAAGACCTGGAAAAAGTCCTCCGAGCGGGCAAGATCGGCAAGATTGAGAAGGGAATATTGGGGGGGAGAACCGGCCCCTGGCTGATTACTCTCGACAAAGGACCCGTCAGGCAGCGCGCCGTTTTCCGCCACATCGACCGCCCCCGCCCCCACCCCATGCCCGACAGCTACAAGTACGACATCGCCGCCTACGAGCTGACCAAACTTCTCGGCCTGGAACTGGTACCGCCCGTCGTCGAACGGGAGGTCGAAGGCCGCCCCGGCTCTCTCCAGGTTTATCTAGAAAACTGCATCCGCGAGAAAGACCGGAAAAGGAAAAAGCTGGAGCCGCCGGACCCCCTGGCCTTCTCCAACGCGGTCGCCGAGGTCAATGTGTTCGAGAACCTGACCTACGACGAATGTCAGGATGCCGATGACCTCTACATCCACACCGAAAATTGGCGGGTCTGCCGGGTGGATTTCTCTGAGGCCTTCGCTCCTTTTAACGAGTTCCTGCCGGGCTGTGAAATCACGGTCTGCTCGCGGAAGCTCTACGACGGCCTGGTCAAATTGGATGAACAGACGGTCAGGCCGGCGCTGAGTCGATTTCTGAGCGACGAAGAGATCGGGGCGCTCCTCGCCCGAAAGGATCTCATCGTGGCCAAGATCAAAGCCCTGATCGCCGAGAAAGGCGAGCAGGCTGTCCTTTTTTGACCCGAAGCCTGATAACGGACGCCAAGGAGGAATGCCCATGAGCGACGCTGGAGCCGGAGCGGCGGGAAGCGGAGTAGGACCAAGATACAACCTCTTTTATCGTTTTTTAAGGCTGTTCACGGACATCCGGCCCGGCGAGGCGAACAAGGCGCTGCTTCTGGCCCTCAATAGTTTCCTACTTCTTATGGCCTATTATATCCTCAAACCCTTACGAGATGCCCTGCTCCTCGTCGACAAGGACTCGCCCGTTGTGAAGAGCTATCTGAGCGGCGCCCAGGCTATTTTATTTATCTTTGTCATCAAGGCCTTCAGCCGCCTCTCCTCCCGCGTGCCCCGGCATATCCTCATAACCTGGACCACGCTTTTTTTCATTTCCAACATCGTAATTTTTTATTTTCTGAATCTTGGAGGAATGTCTATCAAGACGATGGGGATTATCTTCTTTATCTGGATCGGTGTCTTCAATTATTTCGTAGTCGCTCAGTTTTGGGGCTTCGCTAATGACCTTTACTCAAACGAAGTCGGGAAGAGAATCTTTCCTATCATTGCGCTGGGGGCTACGTCGGGGGCGGTAGTCGGGACCAGGATGAAATGGCTGAGGGATCTCGTGGGAGAGAGTTGGGAATATAAGCTCATGCTGATCTCTGGAGTTATTTTACTGGTTTGTATCGGCCTCTCTGTCCTGATCCACAAAAGGGAAGTCCGGATGTCGGACAAGGATAAAGAAAAAGGCTTATCAGGAGCCCGGGCAAAAACCAGTATCCAGGAGCAGCCGCTCAAGGCTGGAGGGGGCTTCCGTCTCGTCTTCAAGAGTCGTTACTTACTATATATCGCCTTCATGATTGGAATCCTTAATTTCGTCAATGCGACCGGGGAGTATATCATCTCCGATGTTCAGACCAAGGCCTCTCTTCAGGCGGTTCAAACCGTAGGGGCGGATATGCAAAAGTCCATACACAGTGCATTTATGGATTATCAGTTCCTGACCAGCGTCATCGCCCTGATCATCCAGCTCTTTTTCGTTTCGCGAATCTTCCGCTGGGTCGGGGTGAGCGGCGCGCTTCTGTTCTTACCACTTATCGCTCTGGGTGGCTATGCCTTGATCTCTTTTGGCGCTACTCTTGTCCTCGTCCGCTGGGTGAAGTCTCTGGAAAATGGGACCGACTATTCACTTCAAAGCACAACGAAAGCCGCGCTATTCCTCATCACTCCGCGGGAAGAAAAATACAAAGCCAAGGTGGCCATTGACACGTTTTTTGTCCGGGGGGGCGACACATTCTCCGCTTTGACGGTATTAGTCGGGACGCAACTTCTCTCGGTGACGATCGAGAAATATGCCTTTATCAATGTCATCGGCGTAGGGATTTGGATCGCCATCTGTTTTCTGGTCATGAAAGAGTATAACAAACATAAGGCCAAATCGGCCGGGATCCTGACTTCCCTTTGAATTTGAGTATCCCAGCGAGAATCAAGGCCCAATACCAGCGGGCTAGCACGGGTTGAGGCGGGTTATCTGGGGCGCAGGTCTTTGACCTTGATAATTCCCCCCGAGTCCTGGGCGATATAGAGATAGCCTTGGTCGTCGCGGCAGAGCCCTTCCTGCTCATTGCCGAGGAAGGCATATTGCTTGACCATTTTGCCGTCCAGCGTGACCTCGGCCAGGATGTTGTCGGCATCGCTCACGATGTTCAGCAGTTTGGTTTGCGGATCATAATACATGGCCGCCGGGTCGTCCATCCGAAAAGGCAGCACCCGGATGATCCTGGCTTCCGCCTCTTCCACGCGGCTCGATTTCAAGGGGACCTCCACCTCCATGATCATCGGAGGGTCCCATTGATTGCCGATATAAAACGTCCCTCCCTCCGGATGACGCTTGTCCGGGACGAAGGCGAGCGATTCGATTCCGTTGTCATAGCTGTCGGTCTGTTTTTTCAGGAATTCGGGGTTTCCCTTAAAGGCTCTGTTTATCGGGAACCGTCGTATCACCTTCCCCTTCTCCGGGTCGAATTCGAGGAGGACATCCTCTCCTTCGACGCCGATGTACAAGAGGCCCGTCTCGGGCACGACCTCGATTGATTCCAGGTCGCCGCCGATATTAAAATTGCTGACTGGGGTCCCGTCCTTCTTGATCTCCGCGACGTCTCCCTCGTCCCCGACCACAAACAGGGTATTCCGCCGGGCATGGTAGCAAATCCCGGATGGCTCACGCAGCCGCTGCTTATCGATGTCCCCGCCATAGCCCTGGGCGTCCAGCCATTTATAGGGAAAGCGGATGGTTGGCCCGTAACGAGGCCCGGCGCAGAACGACAGGAGAAGAATAGGCAACGTCTGCCAAAACGTTTTTTTTAATCTCACCTCTGTCACCCTCTCCCGGGGCCCGGCCCGGCCGATGGCCAATGAAGTCAAGAATTATATCACCGGCCGAGGTCCTGTCAACGAATTTTCCAGTTGATTTTTCTATTTCCGCTGATTATGATACCAGTCGTCCGAATGAACGGGGAGCACCCGGCTATCCTGGGAGAAATGTCATGAGGCGCACGATCTTCGTCTCCATGATTCTCTTTCTGTTCAGCCTTTCCGCCGTCCCGGTCAGCGCCCAATTCACCGCCGAAGAGATCGCCCAGCGTCCCTTCTGGGAGGAATACCTGAAGACGGCTGAGATCGTCAGTTCCGAGGAAATCGGGGAAGGCGTCACCAAACCCCTCAAGCTCTATCTCCAGCAAGGAGATGTCAAATCCAAAGCCTGCTGGAAGAACCCGAAGGGTCTGAGGGACGGGTTCCTGGAAGGCTGGCAGTACGAGATCGCCGCCTACCGGCTCGACAAGCTCATCGGCCTGAACATGATCCCTCCGGCTGTGGAGAGGGAGTTTAACGGCAAGCCCGGCGCCCTTATCTACTGGATAACCAGTGAATACAGCCTGCTCGACCTCATGGAGAAGAAGATACCGATCCCGGAAGCGGAGCTCGAGCACACCGAAAACATGAAATACGTGGCCCGCGCTTGGGACTGTCTGGTGGCCAACGACGACCGGACCCAGCAGAACATCCGTTATACCAAGGACTGGCGGGTGATCCTCATTGACCACTCCCAGGCTTTCCGGTCAGCCAAGGAATACACGGAGAGGCTGATCTTCGGCAGAAACGGTATAAAAAAGACAGCCGACGGCAAACCGTTCTTGTTCCGGCGGCTCCCCCGCTGGTTTGTTGAGAATTTGAGGAAGGTCGACTGCGAAAATATCAAGCAAGCCGTCGGGTCCTGCTTGACCGACAAGGAGATCGACGCCGTCTGCAAGCGCAAGGCCCTTCTTCTCAACGAGATCGACGCTATGATCAAAGAGAGCGGTGAGGCCAAGGTCCTTTATTGAGGCCGCGCGGCCGCTTCAGGCCATAAAATCGATGGTCAAGTGAAGAAACGAGAAAAAAAAGGAGGGTCCATGAAAAAGCTTCCAGCAACAACCGTCTTCGCTTTCCTTTGCCTTGGCTTCACACTCCCCCTTCTGGCGCAGTTTACACCGGAAGAGATCGCCGAACGGCCGAAATGGGAGGAGTTCCTCCTGAACGCCAACGTCACCAAGGAGGAACAGATCATGTCGGAGGCCGTCACCAACCCCTGGCATCTCACCCTGGAGCTCAACGGGGTTGTCAACGACGCCCTCTGGAAGAACCCGGAAGGCCGGATGAAAGGTTACCTGGAAGGCTGGAAATTTGAGATCGCCGCCTACCTCTTCGATAAGCACCTCGGGCTCAATATGATCCCGCCGACAGTAGAGAAAAGGGTCCATAACAACCGCGGTTCCTGCCAGCTCTGGGTCAAGGCCAAGATGACCATGAAGGATAAAGTCGAGGGAAAGATCAAGACCCCCCCGATCAAGGTGTTCTATTATAACCGGGCCCTGAACCTGCAGCGCTATTTCGACAACCTCATCGGCAACGAAGACCGCCACCAGAATAACTATCTGATCACTGAAGATTGGCGCATCCTGCTGATCGACCATTCGCGCAGCTTCCGGACCGGCAAGAAATGGACGACCGAGCTCCCCTACGGGGAAAAGAACAAAGAAGGGCTGGTCCTCAAGGAGATGCCCAAGGACCTATTTGAAAAGACGAAAACCCTCACCTTGGAGGAAATCAAAGGTTTTGTCGGTGACAACCTGACCGACGAGGAGATCAACGCCGTCCTGGCGCGCAAAGAACTCATCATCGAGTATATCAATAAGCTGATCGAAAAGAACGGGGAGGCCAACGTCCTGTACTGAGCGCTTCAGGGTTTCTTGGTTTCGGCTTTCTTGTACATGACCAGGACGTTCTGATCGTCCTCCCGCCGGTAGAGGAAACCGTCCATCAGCTTTCTGGCCAGGAAGATCCCCAGTCCGCCCATCTGCTCGCGGTTGATCATCTCCTCAAGGGTCGGCCTTTTCACCTGCCGGGGGTCGAACGGGACCCCGCTGTCCCGGACCTCCAGGTAAAACTTCCCCCCCTCATGCCAGGCGCTGACGACGATATCCCCCTTTTTCCCCGGATAGGCATACCGCATGATATTGGAACACATCTCAACGAGCGAGAGCTCGACCTTGTAAACGTCTTCTTCGTTAAGGTCCAGGCCGGCGAGGTTGGACTTCAAAAAGGCGCGAAGCTTTCCCAGTTCCCGCAGCTCGCTTTGAACGGTGAGGGTGTTCATCAATGAGACCTGACCAAATTTTATCAAAAACCTCCGGCGATGAGAAGAATTAATTCCGACCCAGGACCCCGACCCTGCGCTTGACCTCGGCCCGGCGGATGACGTGGATGTCCTTCCCTTCGCACGAAACTGAGGCCGGAACGTCCAGGAATGTTGCCTTGATCTCGGCGTCCAAGCGGGCGCCCTTGGGAAACCTGATGTCCATTTCCGGCAGCAAGCTTTGTCCCGGGCTGTGAGCCCACCGGATGGCCGCCCGGTTCTTTTTATGCTGATATTTCACTGTCGCCCCGTCTACCTCGAACGGCCGGTCGGATTTGAGTATCAGGTTCACTGTGAACGGCGGCTTTTCAAAATCGAGCCGGAACCCGAGATGGGCGATGGTCTGGCCTTCCTTGTCTTCGCTCCGGCAAGTGACTTGTTCCTTCAGCCAATTCATCTCCAACGGCACCTCGACCTTTTTAAACCCGCGCTCATCCAGGACAACCTCCCGGCCGTCGATCGTCGCGCGTATCCCTTTGAAATTCCCGAAGCTGCTGAACTCGACCGATGTCCTCCCTTCGGCATCGAGCTTTTGGATGACTCTGACCTCCTGCTCCCAGGGGGCCTCGAAAGCGGGCACTTTCCGAAGGAAGAACGCTCCGGCAATAATGAGTATTCCGATCGGGATAAGCGCAATAGGCCGGCGGAACCGCTTCAAAGCCCAGAGATCGCTCCGGGCGCTCCGCTGGACAGCGGCAAAACCCAGCAGGAACGGCATTGTCCACAAAACAAAAAATAGGGCCAGCCCAGACCAGAACAATAAGTTCAGGGGGAGGTTTTTTAGGCCCGCCATGCCCATGGCCGCTGTCCTAAAGATGAAGTTGGCCGGTTCTGATAAGACGATCGAGCGGAAGATCCAGAAAGGCGCCAGAAGCCAGAGAAGCCCCTTGAGCCAGGACCAGGGCGCCAGGCTAGCCAGGCTGATAAACAGCAGCCCGGCCGCGGACAAGGAAGCCAGCCGGGGTCCCGACGCCAGCCAGGCAAGACCGGTAAGGGCCGTCAGGTAGATCGAGGCCCGGGCGAAATAGAAGAAGGAATTCTTCCTCAATTTCCATCTCCGGGTGAGCTGCAGGCTCAGCCAAACGCCCAAAACAAAAAACAGGAAGGTATAAAGGACATAGGGCCCCGGATGCGCATACCAGGGAGCACGCAAACCGCTGAGCCGCTGCCCAAGCCAGAGCGCGGAGAGCATGACCACGATTATGGTCAAGTTAATGACAAGGAGCTTGGGCCAGGATTTCCTGATCTTCCTGTCCTCCTCCCAGCTGACCTGCCGCCTGCGGATCCTGTAGAGACGGACAAGTGTCAAAATCCCTATGATCAGGCTTAAAATGATGAGGGCTTTCAGCCAGGCGAGCGGCACAAAAAACGGATTTTCTCCGATCATGACCAGCACATAGTGTCCGGCCTTCTCCTCCGGCTGGCCGTCGTCGAATTTCCTCATCAGCTCCTGGACGAGTCGTCCGCTCCTCTCCAGGCCCTCCGCCTCAAAAAATTCCAGAGAATCATTGGGCGTGTGGATGGGATTGGTGAGATCGGTCACAAATCCTATCGCCGGAATGCCTTTCTCCATGAAGGGCTCATGGTCGGAGCCGGCCCCTCCAATGGAGCTGTTGAAGTTCTGGAAAAACGTGGGATAGCGGATGTTCCGGTAGCCCAGGGAATGAAAGGCGTCGATGCTGGCCGAGACAAGCCAGGGCGGCGTCTGCGATTTCCTGGTGTCGACGAAGAGAAGGAGCGGGGAATCGTCGCTGACCATGTCAAGCTGAAGCATCAGGGCGACATTCTCGAGGGGATATTGCTCGACGAAGGACTTCGACCCGATCAGGCCGGACTCCTCGCCGCAGAAGGCCACAAAGACCAGGGTGGCGTCGTGAGGCTCCTGGGCCGCCACCCGGGCCAGCTCGATGATCGTCGCCACACCTGATCCGTCATCGTTAGCTCCAGGGATTTCAGGAGTGGACGAGTCGATGTGGGCGCCGACGATGATCTCCCGCGGCGACGTTCCGGGGAGCCGGCCGATAACGTTGAAGCTGTTTGTGTTGAAACCGCCTGAAGCAAGCGTGCTCTTCCCTTCAGTCACCGGCTGCCATTCGACCAGGCAGCCGAACTCGGCCAGCTTCTCGGCAAAATAGGTCAAGGCGGCTTTTTCCTGGGGAGTCCCGAGAGGGCGCGGCCCGATCGTCTCGGACAGGACCTTCAAGTGCTCAAGCGCCTTGTCGCGGGAAAACCCGTCCCCGGCCAGAATGGGGCTGACTCCGGCCAGGGCGCCTCCGATAAACAGTGAGAAAATGATAAGTCCGGCGGTTTTTTTCATTGGGCTGTCCCTCATTTTATATCCTTTATTATGAGGTCCCTTTCCTAAAAACGTCAAGAAAATAAATGGCGTGGTGCATCAATTCCAGCCGCTCGAACGTATATATTATTGAGAGAGAGATAAGGCCGATGGCGCTTGAGATCAGGAGAGAGAGGGCACTAGCCGGAGAAGGTTGGGAGAGGTGGAAGATGAAACCGACAACGGAGAACAGAATGGCAAGCCCCATGAACAATAGGACCGGGGCCAGGCATTATTTTTATTCCTGTCCTGCTTTGGATCTTTGGTCAGTCGGAGCCACCCGGATGGAGGCAGAGAGGAAACTCCGGGAGGAGATGCTGATGCTCCTGATGAGGTGCTCGCGCTACGACGAATTGGACGTTTTCCTGAGCGCCGGCTGTTTCGACGCCGTCGAAGTCCGCGCCTCTTAAGCCGGCTCCCCGCGAACCGGCGCCGACTCTCTTATCCGCTCACAAATCCCCGTATTTTATCATCTTGGCCCGAAATTTGGCCTCCTCGTTGCGGACGACCTCCTGGAATTTCGGGTAGTCCCTGATCCCGGCAAAAAAGGGATTGGTTTCGAGATAGGGGTAGGGATAAAGATAATCTTTGGTCAGCTGGAATCCTTCCTCGTTTCCCTTCTTGATCTGGACGACCGCCTCGTCCTTCATCCCCAAGAGGCTGTAGATATTGGTGATCTCGTAGCGATAGAGCAGTTTTTCATCTTTGATCAGGGTAAGGGCTCCGTTCCTGTCCCCTCGCAGCGCCGCGATCAAAGCCCGGCGGTTCCTGACCGTGCGCACGATGTCCAGCCCGGTCGGCTTGATGCTTTCCGCCGCCAGCAGCTCCTTTTCCGCCTCTTCCAGGTTATTCAGGCTGATCAGCATCCGGGAGTGCCAGAGCCTCACCACCGGGCTGTCCGGCTTGATAGCTGCGGCCTGCCTCATCCTGAGGTCGGCGTTTTCGTAATCTCCGATATTCCAATAGCAGACCGCCGCAAGGCAAAAGTTGAAATAATCCAGAGGATCGAACTCGATCGCCCGCTCATAATGTTTGATGGCCGGCTCATCCAGCCCAATGCTCCGGAGGAAGGAACCGGCCCCCACGTTCACCCCCGCATCATTGGGGCCAATGGCCAGTGCCCGTTTAAAGCTGGCCTGGGCCTGGTCGAGTTTGCCCTGATGAAAATACGCCCAGCCCAGGCCCACGTGGATTTGGGGAACGGAGGGGTCGAGGTCATGGGCTTTTTGATAAGCAGCCACCATGGCCCGCAGGTCGGCCGCCACGTTGGTTTCAACAAACCGGGCCTCATAAAGGTCTCCCAGATGAAGGTAGGCCAAGCCATAACCCGGGTCCAGGGCGATCGCGTTTTGATACGATCGCAGGGCCTTGCTGAAGTCTTCCTGAATCCCGTTGTCCCGATACCTCAATTCGGCGTCGGCGCCCGCATAAATGGCGATGACGGCATCGATACTCGAGGTCCCCCGTTTCTGCACGGCCTGGAGTTGGTCAGGAGAAACCGGTCGCCTGACCTGCCGGGCGACATCGAGGGAGATCTCATCGACGATGCCCCACCAGCCGCTTTCCATCTTCCAATCATAGAGGTGGGCCCAGACGATGGCTTCAGTGGCGGCATCAATGAGGTTGACGGTTACGGACATCGTTTCCTTTTCGATCCGGGCGGTTCCCTCGAGGTATTTTCCGACCCGGGCTTTTTGCATCTCTTCCGATCGCCGACCGGACACCCTGAGCTCCGCGGAGGAGGTCGGGGAAAGGACGTCAAGCCCCGCGATCGAAAGGTACGTCCGGACACCATCCGCCAGACCCTTGCCCAGGTTCAGATAGCGGGAGTCCTCGCTTATCGCCTCAAAGGGGAGTACAGCGATAAGGTTTCTTGGCAAGGGGACGACAGAAGCCGCCGCCTCCGGAGCCTTGGGCTTCGGACTCTTGATCGGACCTGACGGCTTGAACAGCCGATAGCCTATAAAGGCCCCGGCGATGACAAAAGCAATGGACCCCAGGATTTTCCATAAACGCGGCCGCAGTCCCTTAACCGCCGCTCCCCGCTCCGTCCGGGCCCGGGCTTTGGCCACCCCCACAGAGGTTGTCTGGATGGCCTCGAGATCACGCCCCAGGTCCCCGGCATTCTGGTAGCGACGAAGCGCGCTTTTTTCGAGACACCTGAGGATGAGCCGGTTGAGGCCGTCGGGAATCTCAGGGTTAAGATTCTTGGGCGGGCGCGGCTGTTCGAGCTCGTGTTTGCGGAGTATGTTGAGCGTGAGCTCATCCTCAAACGGGACCCGGCCCGTGACCATTTCATAAAGGATGACGCCCAGGGCATAGAGGTCGGTCCGCAGATCGACCTTCTGACCTTGAGCCTGTTCTGGTGACATGTACTCGGCCGTCCCGATGATGATCCCGAGCCCCGTGATCTCTTTCGACTCAAAGGTCCGGGCGATGCCGAAATCCATGATCCGGGCATTTCCCTCCCTGTCGATCATGATATTGGAAGACTTGAGGTCGCGGTGGATGACACCGAAGCGGTGGGCTTCAGCCAGACCCGAGCAGACCTGCCGGGCGATAGCGACCGCCTTGCCCGAGGTCAGATGGCCGGAGCGGCGGACAAAGCTCTTCAGGTCTTCTCCGGCCACGTATTCCATGGCAATGAAGTACAAACCCTTGTCTTCTCCGAGGTCATACATGCGGCAAACATGCGGGTGGGCGACCTTCCGGGCCATTTTCAGCTCGTTCTTGAACCGCTCGATGGTCTTGCGATCGGCCGCGATCTCGGGACGGATCATTTTGAGCGCCGCCTCCTCCTGGAGCTTGCGGTCATAGACCCGATAGACTTTGCCCATTCCCCCCGAGCCGAGCTCCTCCAGGACTTCGTACCGGTCGACGACCAGGGCTCCCCGGGCCAGCTCGATGCTCGTCGTCTCCATGGTCTGGGTGGGCAAAGCCGCCGGTCCGGTTGGAGGGACAAGCCTCGTCCCGCATTCGCCGCAATACTTCAGAGTATCGGGATTCTCAGAGTTGCATTTGGAGCAGCGGTTAGCCACAGTCTTCCCCTCACCTGATTAACTAGAGAATACCAAGGAATGATTGGGGAGTCAATCAAGAGCTGAGAACGCGGAAGTCCTCCCCAACCGTCTTTATATCTCGCTACTTGACGAACTTCCTGTAATAGATCTCAAAGTTCCCGGGAGTATGATCAGACCAGACCACATGGAGATTGGAGGAGGCATCACCGACGATCACGGCACTCTCGGACGATCCCGAGTTCCAAGTGAGCCTTTGGCTTGCTGCCCAAGTGGCTCCCCCATCTGTGCTGTTCTTGTAATAAACCTCATTGTCCCCTGGCGTATTATCATTCCAAACGAGGTGGAGATTGCCGGAGGAATCAGCGGCTATGGACGTATTATCAGAAATCCCAGAAGTCCAAGTGAGCCTTCGGCTGGCTGCCCAGGTGTCACCCGCATTTGAGCCCATCTTGTAATAAACCTCGTAGTTCCCAGGAGTGTTATCTCCCCAGACGACATGGAGATTGCCCAAGGGACCAACGGCGAGAACCGGATAAGAGGACCAGCCCGAGGTCGAGCTGAGCTTTTGGCTTGTTTCCCAGGTGGCTCCCCCATCCGTGCTCCTCTTGTAATAAACTTCGTAGTTACCGGACGTGTCGTCTTCCCAGATAACATGGATGTTGGCAGAGGAAGCAACGCCGATTGACGGATACCCGGAACTGCCCGAGTTCCAGGTGAGCCTTTGACTTGTCGTCCAGGTGGCTCCTCCATCGGTGCTTCTCTTGTAATAGATCTCCCCGTTCCCGGAATTGTAGCCTTGCCAGGCCAGGTGGAGACGGTTGGAGGGCCCGGCGGCAATGGACGGACAGAAGGA
>CAYGXD010000091.1:0-14241 GCA_964353705.1 uncultured Eubacteriales bacterium
GGCCCATGTTGTAGCCGCAGAACGGGAGCATGGCCATGGGGTCCCGGCGAAGCACCCCGACCTTGCCGGCCGCCGCAGCCGTCGTCTCCGACCCCATCCTTGCTCCCAAGAACACTCCGTGTTCCCAGTTGAAGGCCTCGGTGATGAGAGGAATGAGCTGCGACCTCCTGCCGCCCAGGATGATGGCCGAGATAGGCACTCCTTTTGGGTTGTCGTATTCCGGGGAGAGCGTCGGGCAGTTGGTGAGCGACACCGTAAAGCGGGAGTTCGGATGGGCCGCCTTGGTCGTCATTGTTTTGTCCCAAGGTTGCCCTTGCCAGTCCACCATGTGTTCGGGTACCGGACCGTCGAGCCCCTCCCACCACGGCTCGTTGGTTTCCGTATTCAGGCCGACGTTGGTGAAGATCGTCGGATAGAAATTCGAATTCTTGAGGGTCCGGATCATGTTGGGGTTGGTCTTCATCGAGGTGCCCGGGGCGACGCCGAAGAACCCCGCCTCGGGATTGATCGCCCAGAGCCGGCCGTCGGGCCCGATATTCAGCCAGGCGATGTCATCTCCGATCGTCGAAACCCGGTATTCGGGAAGGGCGGACTCGAGCATGGCCAGGTTGGTTTTGCCGCAGGCCGAGGGCATGGCCGCGGTGATGTAGGTGACGTTTCCATGCAGGTCTTCGACGCCGATGATGACCATGTGCTCGGCCAGCCAGCCCTGCTTGTAGCCGAGCCAGGAGGCGATCCGGAGCGAGAAACATTTCTTCCCGAGGAGGGCGTTGCCCCCGTAGCCGGAGCCGATGCTCCAGACCAGGCCTTCCTCGGGGAAGTGCATGATATAGCGCTTGTTGGGGTCGAAATCGCCGACCGAGTGAATGCCCTTAACGAAATTGTCGCTTTTGCCGATCTTCCCGACGATGCGCTTGCCCAGCCGGGTCATGATGCGCATGCTGATGGCCACATAGGAGACGTCCGTGACCTGGACGCAGGCCTTGGCGTAGGGCGAATCGGGGTGGCCCATCATGTAGGGAAGGACGTACATCGTCTTTCCGCGCATCGCGCCCTGGGAGAGTTTTGTCATCAGCTCCCGGGCGTCTCTCGGGTGCATCCAGTTGTTGTTCGGCCCGGTCGTCTCGCGGTCCGAATGGCAGACGAAGGTCAGGTGCTCGGTCCGGGCGACGTCGGTGGGATGGCTGCGGTGGAGATAGGCCTTCGGCCAGCGGGCGTGGTTGAGCTCACGGAAAATGTCGTGCCGGCCGATCCTCTCTTCCTTCATTCCCATCTCGATCAGGCGGCGGGCCTCGCCCTCCGAGCCGTCGCACCAGTAGATATGTTTCGGCTCGAACAACCGGGCCTGCTCGTCCACCCATTTTTCCAGCGGCGTAGCCATCGTTACTCCCTCGAGAACCCTTATTTTACCAGAATCAGCGTTAAATGCGTTAAATGGAGACGTTCCCCAAAGTGCTACCCTGCCTATGTAAGCATCTCTTTTCGTGTGATGAGTTGATAGACCACTTGGGGATATCGGCGCTCCGGCCTTTCCGGAAACACCAACCTTTTGCCCCCTTGATTGCTCAAGGGGGCCGGGGGGATTAATACAAGTAGAAAATAGATTCTTGCAGGTGTTTCCGGGCAAAAGGGTTTACGCCGTTGTCTCGGCGTTTTTCTCGGCGGTGCGGAACTCCGGCCTTTCCGGAGACACCTTCCTGATTCCCCCTTAATTGCCTAAGGGGGCAGGGGGGATTAATACAACTAAGAACAGATTCCAAAAGGGTGTCTCCGGCAAAAGAATAAGATATCATCCTAACCAAGTTCCAGATCCAGATCGTCTCCGCATGCTCAAACAGTCCTCCCGCCGCCAGAGCGGTATCCCTCGAAAAGCGCCTCGCCAAGGCTAAACCTTCGAGGTCGCTTCTCCATCCCCAAGTTGTCTATCACACGAAACGAGAAGCTTCCCCTGCCGATGAGCCGCGGCGCCTCGGGTCCAGCTTAACAAGCGACCCAATTCAGGATATAG
This sequence comes from uncultured Eubacteriales bacterium, assembly GCA_964353705.1. Classification (GTDB taxonomy): domain Bacteria; phylum Acidobacteriota; class Aminicenantia; order Aminicenantales; family UBA8522; genus UBA8522. Next base: position 2,009 of record CAYGXD010000091.1, read on the forward strand.
TGAACTTCCTGATGTTCATATCCGTAAGACTATTCTTATGAATTTCGGATGGAGGTGCAGGTGTCCAGATTTCGCAATTGGCTGATCCCACTCTTCTTCCTTGGCTTTGTCCTGGGGCAGGCAATCCCGGCAACTCACGCGGACCGGATTTCGGGGCCCGTCTCCGACAAAGAACTGGCCTCCCAGATCGATAAGCTTCTGTCTGACGTTTATAAGCCGGATGGGCCCGGCGCTGCTATCCTCGTTAAGAAACAAGGGAAGGTCATTTTGCGCAAGGGCTATGGGCTCGCCAACCTTGAGCTCAACGTCCCTGTCGAGCCGGACATGATCTTCCGCCTGGGCTCGGTCACCAAGCAATTTACTGCGGTTGCGATCCTGATTCTGGCCGAGGAAGGGAAGCTCTCTCTCCAGGACGAGATCACCAGGTTCCTTCCCGATTATCCCACCCAGGGGAAAAAGATAACGGTCGAGCACCTGCTCACCCATACCTCAGGAGTCAAAAGCTATACGGACTTGCCGGAATGGCTGCCGCTCCAGCGCAAGGACATGACTGTCGCGGAAATCATCGATCTTGCCAAGGACAAGCCCGTGGAATTCGCTCCCGGTGGGAGGTGGAAATATTGCAATTCTGGCTATATCCTTCTTGGGGCGATCATTGAAAAAGTCTCCGGCAAGACATACGCCGATTTCCTCCAGGACCGGATTTTTGGTCCCCTCGGCCTGAAGAGCTCCTGCTATGACAGCACCTCCCGGATCATCCCCCGCCGGGCTTCCGGGTACTCCAAGGGGAACTCCGGGTTCGAGAATGCGTCGTACCTGAGCATGTCTCAGCCGTACGCGGCGGGGTCGCTGGCCTCTTCGGTTGACGACCTGGCGGCCTGGACCGAGGCGCTTCTCTCTGGAAAGCTGATCAAGAGGGAAACGCTTGAACGGGCCTTTACCTCCTGCAAGCTAAGGGACGGTCTGGACACGAAATACGGCTACGGCTGGTGCATCTCGGACTACGAGGGCCATCGCCTGATAGAGCACGGAGGCGGGATTAATGGTTTCTTATCCTATGCCCTGTTCTTTCCGGAAGACCAGGTCTTCGTCGCCCTGCTGACGAACAGCGCGGTCAGCGATCTGCAGCCGGAACCGTTGGCTTTCCGGGCCGGCTGTCTGACGCTGGGGATTCCTTATAAGGAACCAACTCCGATATCCCTTTCTGAAAAAGAGCTGGAGCCCTTCATCGGAGTCTATGCCGACGCGCAGGGAGAAGAGCTCTATATCACGCGGCAGGGGAGCAAGTTATTTGCTCAGAATGCCGGCGGAGACAAGTCCGAGATCAGGCCGGTCTCGGCCACTGAATTCTTCGTCACCGCAATTTCCGCCCGGATTCAATTCCTGAAGGATACGAAAGGCGCGGTCACGGCGCTTAAATTGATTGCCCGGATCGGACCCGTCCAGTCCTACCTAAAAACCGACAAGCCCTTTCCGGCCGAGCGCAAGGAGATCAAGCTGGATCCCGCTCTCTATGACCGCTACGTGGGTGAGTACGAGCTTGCCCCAGGTTTCTCGGTGGTCATCACCAAGGAGGATGGAAAGCTCATGGGTCAGGCCACCGGACAGCCCAAGGTCGAGCTCTTTCCCGAAGCGGAAACGAAGTTTTTCCTCAAGGTCGTCGACGGTCAGGTCGAGTTCGTCAAGGACGACAGCGGGGAAATCGCCGGGCTCATTCTCGTCCAGGGAGGCCAGAGACTGCCCGGAAAGAAGATCAAGTAGGGACTGAAGCTCTCGCCCGGCGGGGCGCCAAGAAAACGGGAAGGGCAGCCGTCTATTTGGATCCGAGGACCACGGCGCAGTATCCGATGATATCGGGCTTCTTGCGGTCCTTGACCTTGATGACGAGTTCGTCTCCCTTCTGAAAGCCCGGGTTCAGGAAATAGAACTTGGTCCTGGCTCCGATTGTGCCGCTCATGGAGAGCTGATCGGACGGCAGGGGGCCTTTGCCAAGCACCGGGAAGAAGTCGTAATCCCAGGGGTAGCGCCAGAACCTCATCTGAGACATGGCCAGCGACTCCTTGCCCAGTCGCATGTACAATTCGATGTCGCTGGTGGCGCCGTTGTGTCCCTTCCGCCATTCTTCGACGGACGGCATTTTGTATTCCTGCCCCTTGTAGACCATTACGACGTCGTCCCGATGCACCGAAAAACTGCCGTTGCCCTTCGCCCCCATGTAGACCATGAACATGACATAGGGGCTGTCCAGCTTGCGGACCGCCACGGCTGCGTCGATACAGATGACGATCGGACTCTCGTTGTTAAAGAAAACATCCTGGCCGAGATCCAACGTCTGGGTATACGCCGCTCCGAAAACAAACAAAACAGCTAAAGCCAGTCTGATGATCTTCATCTTTGCCTCCTCTATCTATTCTACATTTTGCTCTGCGGCGTGTCTATCGGGGGGCCTGCGGCCGGACCCGCTCGCCCCTTATTCCTCCCTGAAATGATATCTTGCGAAGCCGAGTTTTTTTGTGAAAAGGGTCTCACTCGTTTATAGTAAGACCCTCCAGGAGGCAGAAAAAAGATGAAAAAACGATACCTGGTTTATGTGACCGTTATGATCAGCCTCATGGCGGCCCGGACAAACCCCCAGTCGAGAGAATCCGCGCCGCAGGACCTGCGCTCGGGGAAAAACTTCCTCCCCATATCTCTTTATACCGCCGCGGAGGACCAGGAGCTTCTCCGGTTCTTCGCCGGCCTGCGGGTCGCCGATATTTCTGATGGGATGGATAAGGTTGGGCTTCCCGGAGTCGGGTCAGTGGACCCGGCGATCCAGCCGCTCTGGACCGACCTGAAGGATTTCCGCCATCGGTTCGCCGGGATCGCGGTGACCGCCCGCTATGTCCCTACGCAGAAACCGCAGGCCGGAGAGAAGGCGCCTGAGGAATTTGACAAATGGGAGGGCGAGTTCTACAGCCTCTATTCCTCGGAGCCGTACGCCGACCTGATCCGGCCGGGAACCGCCCTGGTGATTGACGACGTGGAGCAGGCCGACATCGGCACCATCGGCTCATACAACATCCTGGACTGGAAAAAGCGCGGCTGCGTGGGCGTCGTCACGGATGCAGCGGCGCGGGATACGGACGAGATAGCCGTTGAAAAGGTCCCCCTCTATCTGCTCAAACGCGGCCGGGGCATCCGGCCCGGACGGAACGAGATCGAATCGGTCAACCGGCCGGTCGCCGTCGGCGGAGTGTTGGTCATGCCGGGTGACGTGGTGGTGGCGGACGGGGACGGGGTCATCGTTGTTCCGCGGGCCCGGGCCCGGCTGGTGGCCGCTTTTGCCCGCGAGGTCATGGAAAATGACAAGGCCGGGCGCCGGGAGCTTTACAAAGAATTGCGCCTGCCGGCGGATTCTTCGATCAAAAAATGATTGACCGGAAGCTATGGATTTGAGAGATAATAGTCCTTCTCCGCTCCAAAGTAAGTCTTCATGACCAAAAGAATGCTCGTTGTCTTCCTGGCAGGAACCCTTTTGCTTTGGCCGGCTCTTTGCTCTCCAGCATTTGGCCTCTTGACAGACCGTTTCGTTGCCCCCGATAAAGGCAGCGACCTTATGGTCGGCGTCAAGGTATACATGCACGAAGGTCCCCTGGCAGAGCTTTTTGCGGAATGGACTTCGATCGGCGTCAATGCCGTTTTCGTCAGCCCGGCGTTGGCGGCCCAGGATGGGTTTAGGAAGCTGGTCCGTGATCGGGGGATTTCCCTGTTCCTGATCCTCCCCGTCTTTTTCAATCCCGAAGAACTCAAGAAAGACCCCGGTCTTTTCGCGCTGACCGACCGGGGGGAAAGGGCCAAGGATGACTGGGTGGAATTCGTCTGCCCGACGCGTCCGGACTATCGGGAACGCCGGATCGAATGGATCAAAACCCTGGTCCGCGAGCTCGACCCCGACGGCATCAGCCTGGATTTCATCCGCTATTTTGTCTTCTGGGAGATGGTCTATCCGGAAAGGACGCTGGATTCCATCGCCAATAGCTGCTTCGACAGAAGCTGCCTCGAGAGATTCCAGAAGGATACCGGGGTCAGCCTGCCTCCGGATGTTGAGGGGACGGCGGCTGCGGCCAAGTGGATCATGACGCGGCACGGACGCGAATGGACGGAATGGAAATGCGGGTTCATCACGAGCCTGGTCAAGTCCATTGCGGATGAGGTTCGGGCCATCAAGCCAGAACTCATCGTCAACATCCATGCGGTCCCCTGGCGAGAGACGGATTTCGGAGGCGCCATCAAGGTCATTGCCGGTCAAGACCTGGCGGCGCTCGCCGCTCCGGCGGACATGATATCGCCCATGTGCTATTGGCACATGCTCAAAAGAAAACCGCCTTGGATCCACGAAGTGGTCGACGATCTCTTTTCCCGGACCAAGGCCCGGGTTGTCCCCAGCATCCAAGTAGGCACGGCCTACATTCCCGACAGCCTTTCTCTGGAGGAGTTCAAAGAGGCGCTCGAAGCGGCCCTGCGCCCTCCATCCGGAGGCGTCATCTTTTGGAACTGGGATGCTCTGGCCAAGGAGCCGGAGAAAAAGGCGGTCGTTGCTGCCCGCCTCAAAAACCGGAACTGAAAAAGGAGGTCCAGATGCCGAAGTCGAAGAAAACCTTATTTCTTTATTCCTTGGCGCTGCTTCTGCTCGTATTGGCGCCGGCCTGCGGGCCGAAGCCGGCCGAGCGGCTGCAATATGATATCCCGCTCGCTGGCGACTGGTTTATCCGGTCGTCGGCGGAGGTCAAGGAGGGCGGAGCCCTTGTCTCCGCACCCGGGCTGGACCTGGCCGGCTGGTATCGGGCTTCGGTTCCGATGACGGTCCTGGCTGCCCTCCGGGCGAACGGGGAGTATGCCGATATTTTCACCGGCAAGAACCTGGAAACCGTCCCGAAGGATCGGTTTCTGGGCTCCTGGTGGTACCGAAGAGAGTTCGACCTCCCGGCCGCTAAAGGTCTGGCCAGCACCCGGCTCGGTTTTGACGGCATCAACTACAGGGCCGATATCTGGCTCAATGGCCGGCGGATGGCCTCAAAGGATGAGATCTATGGCTCCTTCCGGACCTTCGAGGTCGATATCGCCGGCGCCGTCAAACCTGGCCCGAACGTCCTGGCCGTCGAAGTATTCCCTCCTCAGCCGGGAGATTTTACCATCGGGTTCGTCGATTGGAATCCCAAGCCGCCGGACCAGAATATGGGTTTGTGGAGGCCTGTGACGCTGCGCCTCAGCGGCCCTGTTTCCATCGAAACGCCGTTTGTAACCAGCCAAGTGGATGTGGAGACTCTGGCCGAAGCCGAACTGACCATTACGGCCGAAACCGTGAATCACACGGATCAGCCGGTCTCGGGCACTCTTCAGGCGGAACTCGAAGGCACGATCCTCAGCCAGGAAGTGAAACTCGGCGCGGGAGAAAGAAAGGGGGTTGTCTTCTCCTCTACGCAGTTCCCCGGGCTCAAGGTCCAGGAACCCCGCCTATGGTGGCCCCACAATCTGGGCGATCCCAGCCTTTATGCGTTGAAGTTGAGTTTCCAGACCCGAAAGCTCGTCTCCGACGAGGACACTGTCACCTTCGGCATCCGGGAGGTCGGGGACTATGTCAATGAACAGGGGCATCGAGGTTTCACTGTCAACGGCCAGAAGATCCTCGTCCGGGGGGGAGGCTGGGTGGACGACCTGTTCCTGATGGAGGATCCCCGTGTCCTGGAAGCGAAGGTCAAGTACACAAAACACATGAACCTGAACACCATCCGGCTGGAAGGATTCTGGGGCAGCGGCCCGGCTCTTTACGATCTCTGCGACCGATATGGGATCCTCCTGATGGCCGGCTGGAGCTGCCAATGGGAGTGGGGGGATTACGCCGGCAAACCCGATGACGACTACGGAAGCGTCAAGACTCCCGAGGACATGGAGCTTGTCGCCCGCTCCTTCCAGGACCAGGTGCTGCTATGGCGCAATCACCCCAGCATCTTCGTCTGGATGCTGGGCAGCGACAAGCTGCCCCGGCCGGAACTGGAGCGTAAATATGATCAGGTCCTTGAAGCTTACGACCCGAGCCGGCCGGCCGTGATGTCGGCCAAGGGCCTCCGCAGCGAGATCAGCGGAGACACGGGCGTCAAGATGAACGGGCCTTACGACTACGTTCCGCCCATTTATTGGTTCGAAGACACCCGGAACGGAGGGGCCTTCGGGTTTAACACCGAAACCGGTCCGGGACCCCAGCCGCCGCCTCTCGAGAGCCTGAAGAAAATGCTCCCGGCCGACCATCTCTGGCCGATCGACGATATCTGGGACTATCATTGCGCCCGCAACGAATTTAACACCCTCGGCCGGTATAACGAAGCCATGGACAGGCGATACGGCAAAGCCAAGGACCTCGACGATTTCGTCCGCAAGGCCCAGGTCGCCAACTATGAGGCGATGCGGGCGATGTTCGAGGCCTTTGCCGCCAACAGGCCGGTAGCGACCGGAGTCATCCAGTGGATGCTGAACGCCGCCTGGCCCAAGCTGTACTGGCAGCTGTATGATTATTATTTGATGCCCAACGGGGCTTTCTACGGCGCTAGGAAAGCCTCCCGGCCCGTCCATATTCTCTACCATCCCAAGGATGACGGGATCTATGTGATCAACGACCGGCTGGGCCACTTCAGCGGAGGAAAAGCCCACATCCGTGTGTTTGACCTCCAGTCCCGGGCGATCTTCACAGAGGTCAAAGATGTGGACGTCGGCCCGAATACGGCCGCTCAGATCTTCCTGCTGCCCGCCGTCAAGGACCTGTCCTCAGTCTACTTCCTGGACCTTAAGCTTGTGGACAACGGGGGCGGTCTGGTCACCGAAAACTTCTATTGGCTCTCGACCAAAAAGGATGTGATGAACTATCCGGCCACAGAGTGGTTCGTGACACCCATCAAGGAATTCGCCGACCTCAAAGCCCTGGACAAACTGCTTCCCGTGACCCTCAAGGTTCTGTCCGCGTTCGAGCAGGCGGGAGACGAACAGCTGGTCCGGGTGACCTTGCAGAACCCGGCCGATAAGATCGCTTTCTTCATCAACCTCAACGTCGTCGGCCGGCAGAGCGGGCGCGCCGTGCTGCCCATATACTGGGAGGACAACTGTATTTCGCTCCTTCCGGGCGAGAGCAAAACCCTCACGGCGACCTTCAACCGCGCCGACGTTCAGGGCGAGGAGCCGGTCGTGCGTGTCGACGGTTGGAACGTCAAGACGCCGTAATTGAAGTGATCCGCTTGTTGGGCAATTTGGGAATGGAGAAGCGACCTCTAAGGCTCAATCTTGCCGAGCCGTTTTTCCCTTTTTGGCAAAGGCGAGGGGGAGTGGAGGAGAAACCCGTATGAGGAGCGAGCGGGCACGGTTTCTCGACCGAAGGGAGAGAAGAGCGAGCGACGAATCGAGCCCGTTTTCCGCGCTGGGAGAAAACGGGCGCGGTTTCGAGAACACTCCCCCGAACCTTTGCCAAGGGCTCAATTACGGAGATATTCCATGAAGAGAAACATGCCGGTTGTCGCCCTGATCTTCCTCATCTTTTTCGTCATCTCCTTCCTGACGAACATCCTGGGCCCGCTCATCCCGGACATTATCAAGAGTTTCAGCCTGAGCCTGACCCTGGCCGGTTTCCTGCCTTTTTCATTCTTTGTCGCTTATGGGGTGATGTCGATCCCGGCCGGGATGCTGGTCGAGCGGTACAAAGAAAAGCGAGTCATGCTGGCGGCCTTCCTTATGGCGCTGGTGGGGGCCCTCCTTTTCGGCTCCCTTCCCCGGTTTTCGGTCGCCTTGACCTCCCTTTTTCTGGTCGGGATCGGGATGGCCATCCTCCAGGTGGCCATCAACCCTCTGTTGCGGGTGGCCGGAGGGGAGGAGCATTTCGCCTTCAATTCCGTCTTTGCCCAGCTCATCTTCGGCTTAGCTTCATTCTTGAGTCCGATGGTCTATTCCTACCTGGTCCTCAACCTGCCCGGGTCCTCGGGAAGGACAAATCCCCTTCTCGACGTTCTGAGAAAAGTGGTGCCGGATCATCTGCCCTGGGTTTCGTTGTATTGGGTTTTCTCCCTGGTCACGCTGGCCATGGTGGCGGTCATGGCGGCTGTCCGGCTGCCCAAGGTCGAGCTCAAAGAGGAAGAGCGGGCCGGGGCCTGGGCCGTCTACAAAGCTCTCTTCCGGAAAAAGATCGTCGTCCTCTATTTCCTCGGGATATTCGCCTATGTCGGCACCGAACAAGGCGTGGCCAACTGGATTTCTAAGTTCCTGTCCACTTACCATGGCATCGACCCGCAAACCAAGGGCGCCGGTACGGTCTCCCTGTTCTGGGGCCTGATGACCGCCGGTTGCCTGCTGGGTCTCCTCCTGCTCAAACTTTTTGACAGCCGCCGGGTGTTGATCGGTTTTGCCGCCGCGGCAATCGTCACCCTGAGCTGCGCCCTGTTCGGGTCCGGCCCGATGGCGACGGTCGCTTTTCCCTTAATGGGGTTCTGCGCCTCGGTGATGTGGTCGATCATCTTTTCCCTGGCTCTTAATTCCCTGGACAGACACCACGGATCGTTTTCCGGCATTTTGGTCACCGGGATCATCGGCGGGGCGATCGTGCCGCTCCTCATCGGCTGGCTGGGCGACCGCCTGGGCCTTCGCTATGGGATGATATTCCTTTACCTGACTCTGGCTTATATCCTGAGTATCGGGTTCTGGGCGCGGCCGCTCATCACCAATGCCACGATCAGCCTGAGGAAGAAAAGAGCGGAGGCATGAAGGCTATGGCCCGGCAAGCGATCATCGGCATCGACCTGGGGGGCACCAAGGTCGGCATCGGCCGGGTGGAGGACGGCCGGATCGTCCGGCACGTTTCCGCCGCGGTGAGCGCGCAGGGGTCGGAGCAGCAGGTCGTCGAGGAGGTCGGTGGGGCGGTCGCGCAACTCTTTGATCCGGATGTGGCCGGAATCGGGGTCGGAGTGCCGAGCGTCGTCGATGTGGAAAAGGGGATCGTGTATGACGTGCAGAACATCCCGTCGTGGAAAGAGGTCGGGATCAAGGACATCCTGGAAAAACGTTTCGGCCGGCCCGTCTACGTCAATAACGACGCCAACTGTTTCGCGGTCGGAGAAAAGCACTTTGGGAAAGGGGTCAAATTCCGTCACCTGGTCGGCCTGATCGTCGGCACCGGGCTGGGCGCCGGGATCATCCTCAACGGCCGGCTCTACTGCGGCCCCAACTGCGGAGCCGGTGAGTTCGGCATGATCCCTTACAAAGACTCGATCCTGGAGCATTATGCGAGCGGGCAGTTTTTCGTCAAGAGTTACGGAATTAGGGGGGAGGAAGCCCATTCCCGCGCCGAGGGGGGAGACCGGGAGGCCCTCGCCATTTTCGAGCGGTTCGGCGCCCATCTCGGGGATGCGCTCATGATCATCATGCTGGCCGTGGACCCCGAGGCCATCATCCTCGGCGGTTCCGTCTCTCGCGACTTCCCGTTTTTTGAGAAGGCGATGCGGGAGAGGATGCGAGTCTTCCCGTATCACAAGACCCTTGAGCGGATCGTCATCGAAGTTTCCGACCAGCCCCAGATCGCCATCTTGGGCGCGGCGGCCTTGTACTACGATGCTCAGTAATGGGGAGTCCGATTCAAGGAAGACCGCGACCATGGGAAAATAAGGGCGGCCGGAGCGCTGTGGACGTTGGAAATAGAACGATCCGGCCCGGAACAGAGATCGTCGCCACCATGTTTTTCAGGAGGTTAAGATGAAATGGCCTTGGAGCACCTGGATCCGGATAACGCCGTTGTTGCTTTTACTCGGGTCCGGAGCTGTGGCTTCTCCCGATCAGCCCGCGCTGGCGCTCAAGGGAGCCACGGTCTATCCGGCGTCCGGCCCGAAAATTGAAAACGGCGTGGTCCTCATTGAGAAAGGCAAGATCAGCGCGGTCGGGCCGGGGATCCCGATCCCGGCCGGCGCCCAAATAATCGATGTCTCCGGCAAGATCATCATCCCGGGGCTTATCGACATCCATTCCCATCTCGGCTTTTTCGATTCCGATATCAACGAGTTCCCCCAGCCGATCGGGCCCGAGAACCGGGCGCTCGATGCCCTCTATCTCGATTCTCCCGACTGGGCGGAGGCCGTCAAGGGCGGCGTCGTCACCCTGGTCACCGGGCCCGGGAGCGGCGAACGGATCGGCGGGCAGTCGATCACGATCAAAACGTACGGTGCCGACCTGGCTAAGAGGATTCTCAAGGAAGCCGGGGAGGTCAAGATGGCTCTGAACGCCCGGAACCTCTCCCACATCCAGGCCATCCGGACGACGCTCCTCAAGGCCCGCGAATACATGGAGACCTGGGACAGGTATGAGGCGGGTGATAAAAAGGAGCCCCCGCCCAAGCGCGACCTCGGCCTCGAAGCACTGGTCAAAGTCCTTAAAGGGGAGGAGCGCATCCGTTGCCACGCCCATTTCGCCAACGACATGCTCTCTTTCCTCAAGCTCAAGGACGAATTCGGGTTCGGACTGACATTCGAGCACAGCACCGAAGCCTTTAAGATCGCCGCTGAGATCGCCAAACGGGGCGTGGGATGTGTGTGCTTGCCCCTCGTCATGAGGATACCTCTGAACGAGGACCTGATGAGGGGGAACGCGATCCTCGGCAAGGCGGGCGTTAAGATTGCGTTCCACACGGACCACCCGGTCACCCAGGAGAAGTGGCTGAGGCTGTGCGCCCTCATCTCTATGCGCTACGGTCTCTCGGAGGAAGCCGCCCTGAAGGCCATGACCATAAATCCCGCCGAGTTGGCCATGGTCAGCCGCCGTGTCGGCAGCATCGAGAGGGGCAAGGACGCCGACCTCGTGGTCCTCAACGGCCCTTGGCAAGAGCTCAGCTCCCGCGTCGACCTGGTTTATGTCGACGGGGTCTTGGCCTATGACCGGGCCAAGGAAGAGATACATCCCTAGGCTTGGAGAGGGAAAGGGAGGAATTCAGATGAGCAAAAAAAATGAGATATTCCGGATGTCCCTGCCGTTTCTGGCGGTATTGATCGGTTTGTCCCTGGTTTGTTCAGGGGCGGAAAAGACAGTCGCCATAAAGGGGGGCACCGTATTGACCATGGCCGGAAAGACGATCCCCAACGGGATCGTCCTTATCAAAGGGAAAAAGATCCAGGCCGTGGGGAACGATGTCAGGATTCCCGCGGATGCCGATGTCATCGATGCTGCCGGAAAATACGTCATGCCGGGGATCATAGACGCGATGACTTATTACGGAGTCCGGCCGTTCGATCTCAATGATCCGGCGAATCCCGTGACGCCTCAAAACCGGATCATCCAAGCCTATTACCCGTTCGGCCAGTTCATGAAGGGCAAAGGCGGGATTGAGCCGGACAAAGAGATCCTGAGCGGCGGGGTGACGACCGTCTATATCGCTCCGGGAGACAGGCAGGTGATCGGGGGACAGGGCGCCGTGGTCAAGACTTGCGGCGCCAATTTCGACCGCCTCATCCTCCGCGAGCCGGCGGCCATCGACATGGCGATCGGCGACCCTCCCAAAGCCGCCTTCGGGGAAGCGCAGAAATCGCCCGCGACCCGGATGAGCATCGCTGCTCTCATCCGCAAGAGCCTGGTCGACGCTCAGGAATATGACCGCGCCCTTAAGGCGTACGAAGCCAAGCCCGAAGAGGAGAAGAAAAAGACGCCGCCGCCGCCCCGGGACCTGAACAATGAAGCCCTGGGGAAACTCCTCAACCGCGAAATCCCGGCGCGGATCGAGTCCGACCTGGCGGATGACCTCCGGACGGCCATCCGGATCGCCGAGGAGTTTAACTTCGACCTGGTCATCGATTCCGGGCTGACGGCCTATGTCCTTAAGGACGAGCTGGCCCAGAAAAAGATCCCGGTTGTCCTCGGCCCGACCTCTCATCCGTTTGTCAGCGGCGGGGAGGTGAGCTCCACGCCCGAGCTTCTCCGGGTGATGGACGAGCGCAACGCCGCTATTTTGACCAAAGCCGGAGTCAAGGTCGCCATCGCCAGCTACGGCTTCGGGTTTGGAGGCTTCGGCGATGCCGTCCAGGGCAAGTGGCTTCTCCTCGAGGCCGGATTGGCCACGGGCTTTGACCTCTCCGACGACGACGCCCTCAAGGCCGTCACGATCAACGCCGCCCAGATTCTTGGCGTCGCCGACCGGGTGGGAAGCCTGGAACCGGGAAAGGACGCCGACGTCATCATCCTGG
>CAYGXD010000092.1:0-13952 GCA_964353705.1 uncultured Eubacteriales bacterium
AGTGGAAAGGAATCTCGGGCTACGGAAAGACGCTTGGAGTGTTGCGGGACCGGGTGGACGACTACTGGTTGCTCAAGTCCGAAATGCACTGGAACTTGCAGCCGGCCGGATCCGAAATCTCCGGCCGGCGCTCCAGCTTCGGAGCAACGGGGCCAAAGATCTCGACTCCCCACGCTCTCGAGAGAGGCTGGCGCGTCTCCTGCCAGCACTATTCCCTCCGCGACCGGGGCCTCTTCGAGGCGATGGACGCCCTGGCTGGCATAGGCATCTTGAACATAGAGCCGACGGACTTTCAGAATATGATGAACGGCGATGAGACGGTCACCGACTTCCGTATTTCGCCGGATAAGCGCAACGAATGGAAAAAGCATTTGGCGGACTTGGGCATGACGATGCCGTCCTATTACGTCAGCAAGAAAGGCGACATGACGGATAGGCGGCTCTGGGATTTCATGAAGGACATGGGAGTCGAGATCGTCTGCGGCGAACCGGACCCGCCAAGCCTCGGGAAGGTGGAAGAATTATGCAGAGAATACGGGATGAAGTTGGCGATCCACAATCATCCCGAAGGACACTCGATCTACTGGAATCCGGTGACAACCATGAACCTGATCGCCGCCCAAGGCCGTCTGGGACCGGAGATCGGCTTCTGCCCCGATGTCGGCCACTGGGCGAGGTCGTGCGTGGACGTCCTGAATGGGCTCTCGATATGCCATGAGCGGGCCCTTCATGTTCTCCACGTGAAAGATATCCCCACGGCCTGCGTAGGATGGAAGAACGATGTCCCGTTGGGTAACGGAGTGATTCCCTTCCTCGATGTCTTTAACTCCCTGTCGGCGTGGAAGTGGCAAGGCATCGTGACCATTGAACTGGAGGCCGATCCGGCGAACCTCCGGGATATCGACGCGTGCGCGAAGTACATCGAGGATTGCGCGAAGGCCGAACGCGGCTCCGGCGTTTCAGCTCAAGAACCTTCCGCAAAGGCAAGCCATCAGAAATGGAGCGGGCTCATCGAGAGCAAAAGGGCGGAACTTGCCCAGGCGATTGAAAAGACCTTTAAGATCATCATCGCGACGGATGAAGACAAACTGATGGCCTCTGTTCTGCTCTGGGATGACGGCGGCATAGAAATTCATTACCGCGATTATCACCCGGAAGATACCAGCTTAAAGGCCCGGGCCGCGGTCAGGATATATCAGGCCATCAGCCGTGGCCGGGAGGATCACAAAACGGTCGGCACCGACGAATACGTCAAGCGCATGATGAGCGAGCAGGCGCCGAATCCCGATAAGATCATCGACGACGCGATCAGGGCCATGCTCAAAATTGAGGAATAGAAGCAGACAAAAAAAGGTGGGTGGGCGATCCGGGTCTAGACGACCCGTGCTTTCAGACCGTTCAGCCGGCAGAAATCTTTCATCTGCTCTCCATAGTCTCCGTAAAAAAACAGCTGGTGAAATCCTGGGAAACTCAGGACATCCTGCCGGCTGTCAAACTTCACCTTGACGGATACGACACAACCACCGCTGGGAGGCACTTCCATATTTCCCATGACCGAGCCGACGGAGATCAGCGCTTCGGATCGTCCGCCCGGAGGGGAAGCTTCGGCATTCTCGATCGAAGCGGGCAAAAGATCGAGGCACGTGACGCGCTGCCCCTGGCGCCACAGGGTTCGCGGCACCGCGTCCCGGTTGCCGTGGTGATGCCTGAGATCGAACGGCTCGGGGGGCTCATGGAAGCCGTTCAACCGCGTGGGACACGAACAGTGCGCCCCGATTATGGAGTCATCCGACGTGTCCGCCACGGGGTCCTGCTGGAATCCCGGACGGTCGAACAGATACTGCACCATGATTTGCGAGGCAACGGCTCCGTAATCCGCCTCACAGGCCGCCGGAATGCCCTCATCATTCATCAGGGACCAGGAGATGCAGGGAAGGCTCACGGGCTCGCCGGCCAGGGCGCCCAGGCAATCCATGGTGATGGCATCGGCCCCTTCCCGCTCCAGAATGCGACGGGCCACAAAAAAGCTTTTTACGCCGCTGATGACATCCTGCCGCGTTGCCCCCGTCATCTTCCGGGCCCGGCGGATGAAATCATCCGCCATGGCCATGATCACTTCATTCTCCGGGAGGCGGTTATATTCTTCGATAAAGGTTCCGGCCGGGACATGGCGCAGCATGATTCCCAAATCGGCCAGAGGCATGTCATGCCTGTCGTCGCCTTTGATGACCACACACCGGCTTCGCCTCATCTTGGCAGACGCACAGAGCATTTTCATCCCGAAGGCGGCCTGCTCGAAATCGTTGGTGGAGTAAACCAGACAGCCCGGAGTCTCCGCCAATGGGGCGGTGTTGGTGGTAAAAGACGTGCCCAAGGGAGAGAAAATGACCGCTGGGACCGTGCTCTCGGCGACACGGTATGCGGTCGGCCAGGAGTGCTGCTGCCGGTCAAGCATGACCAGCACCAGGCCGTCGGCGCCCTCTTTCTCGGCTTCGAGAATCCAGGCCTGCGCTTCCTCAATGTTATAAATAGGTTCCGGCCGCAATTTGAAGTCAGCCCCCAGCCGGCGGGCTGTCCGGGACATCTCATCGGTGTACATCCTGCGTGCCGCTTCTCCATCATAGACGGCCCCTGGCCACCACATGCCATATTCTTCTCTCCTCCTAACGAATGCGGCATGCAGACGCGGCGTGTATGTCGATCCAGGCCCTGAAGCACGCACAGGGTTCAGCCGAGACATGTTGTCTCCCCCGCGCTCCGAACATCCCCCCAATAGAACGGTCCCGGCCAGCAGGCCGGCCGAATCGCGGATGAATTCACGCCTGGAATAGCCTAGGCGGCAATGGCCTTCTCGGGGGCATCGTCTCTGGCGCATCCTTTCCTCCCTCCTGGCCGAGATTCCAGGGTCTATTTTCTAAGATTTTTCAGTTGGCTGACCGCATTGGCGTTTTCAGGATTCAATTCCAATGATTTTTCATAGTAAAGGATCGCCAGCTCTTTGTTGCCGTCCGCCAGATAGGCTTCGGCAAGACTATCGTAGGTATTCCATGAAGCCGGATAGGCCGTCACATTCAGCTTGAACAACTCGATGGCCTCCTTGACTCTCCCGTCCTGCAGATAGCCGTAGGCCGCTTGATTTAATTTCTGTTCACTGAAATAAAGCGAATGATCATTTCTTTTCCGCGCTTCCTGAAAAGCATCGACGGCTTCTGAAACGCCTTTTTGGCCGAGAATTTCAAAGAATTTTTCTTCCCGTAAAAAGGTCAAAACGAGGTCATTGAAAATGGCCGGCTGTTCCAAGGGCACGATATGTCCCGCCTTATTGATGATCACTCTTTTTGAACCGGCAATCCCCACTTCAATGGCGCCGGCATGAGCATGACAATCCGGGATGTCATATTCCCCGACGATAATCAAAGCCGGGACTTTGATTTCTTTCAGATTCGGCAGGGCCGGCCGGACGGGCCCTTTAAGAAAAGTGAATTTATCAAACTTGTAGTTCTGCAGATTATTCGTAAGATATTCGTAACCTCGTTTCTTCGCTTCTTTATTGCCTTCGTAAAACGTGTAAGGATCTTGAAGGCAAAAGTAGGCCGCGACCTTGGCCGGATCGGACAAAATCTTCAAATTGAGATTTCCTCCGCGGGTTATCATATGTTCGGAATATCCGAGGCCGCTGACAACGGCTCCGACAAGAACAAGTCCTGTCACCTTATCCGGATGCTCCAAAGTAAAATCAATGACCAGCTCGCCTCCGGCGGACATCCCCATAAGGGTGGCTTTCTCGATATTCAATTGTCTGAAGACATCGGCTAAATCCTCAATATTTGAGTATGGTTTTTCCGGGTAAGTCGATTTCCCGTAACCGCGCCTGTCATAACGGACGGCTTTGTAGTTTTTTGAAAAAACGGGAAATTGTTCGTCCCACGTCACGGAATGCAGGTTCCCGTCGTGAACCAGGACTATCCAATCTCCTTCTCCGGCGACCTCGTAATAAAGTTTCCCGTCGGGGACTTCCAGATATCCGGTTTTCATAAGGCCTTGAGCTGGATGAATGTCCTGATTTTTATGGCTTGTGACGGCCAATCCGGAAAGGAAGATGAACAAAAGTCCAAATAAAAAGACCTTTTCATATTTCATACAGTTTCTCCCTAAAATGCTTATTGCCCGCCTGCCTTTATTTCTTTTCGTACAGCACGAGGCCGATGCGGCTAAGCAAGGCCTGGTAGCGGGCGTCGTCGCGCAAGCGGTCCCACGGAGGCATGCCGATATAGGCTAACTCGGGATCGCGAGTTTCGTAACCCTTATAGAGCCAGTCGATGGCACGGTCCTTGTCACCGGCATCGAAATACCGCTTGGCGATGCCAGTGGTACTTCTATATTCGGATTTTTCGTACCGTGCCGCCAGAACGTCCGCGATGGCCCGCTGTGCCCCCTCGTATCCGCCTTCGGCAAGGCCCCGCTCGAACGCAGCTACGCGTTCGGGGTCGCGGGCGATCCTCAGTCTTTGATCGGCCAGCTGCTCGTCACGCATCCCCTTGACCATATAAACGTGCTGCATGACAGTGAACGGGACCCCCAGGT
The DNA here is from genome assembly GCA_964353705.1 of uncultured Eubacteriales bacterium. Classification (GTDB taxonomy): domain Bacteria; phylum Acidobacteriota; class Aminicenantia; order Aminicenantales; family UBA8522; genus UBA8522. The sequence continues at coordinate 4,585 of CAYGXD010000092.1, forward strand.
CGGACCGAATGGAGATCGCCGTTCGGGCCGCGGCCATGGCTTCGTCGAAGCGCCGAAGGTACATCAGGACCATTCCATGCATGCCGTGATACAGCGCGTTGAACGGGTCCAGCTTGATCGCCAGCTCGCTGTGCCGGAGCCCCTCGTCCGCGCGTCCCCTTTGGGCGAGGAAGTGGGCGTAGTAAGCGTGCGCGTTGGCATCATTGGGGTTGAGCTCAAGGGCGCGTTGCCACTCCGGCTCGGCGCCGGCCCAGTCCCAGTCGCTCCACGTCATGACCGAAGCCATCGCTTCGTGCGCCTCCGCAGAATTCTCATCAAGAGCAAGGGCCTGGAGGCCCGCCGCTTTGGCTTTGGGTCCGGCTTCGCTGGCCGGTGTGATTGCCATTTGTTGGCGGGCCAGCCAGACCCAGGTCAGACCCTCATAGGCCGGGACGTAGGAAGGGTCCTTTTCGAGCGCCAGCTCGAACAAGCGTTGAGCGGCGTCGATATCGGCCGGCTTCAGCGTCTTCCAAAGAGAGGAGCCCTTGAGATAGGCTTCGTAAGCCTCGGGGTTGACGGCCCGAGCGGAGGCGAGGCGGGCCTGCTCGGCCGGGAGCAGCTTGACCGCCAGGGCTTTGGCCACGCTCTGCGCCACCTGGCTCTGCACCGACAGGATACCTGACGGGTCGCGCTCGTAGGAGTCGGCCCAGATCTGCGTCTGGTCGCTCACGCGGATTAGCTCGGCGTTGACTCGGACGCGGTTAGCCTCGCGCCGGGCGCTGCCCTCCAGGACGTAATCCACCCCGAGCTCGCGGCCAACCTGGTCGATCGGCGTTTCGCCCTTCTTGTAGCGCATGACCGAGGCCCGCGCGATGACGCTAAGGCTCTCCGGATGGAGACGTCCGAGCTGGGTGATCATCTCCTGCGTGACGCCGTCGGAGAGGAACTCCTGCTCCGGATCGCCGGACAGGTTCGCGAACGGCAGCACCGCCAGCCTGATCGCGGGCTCGGCGCGGCCCTTCCTTCCGAAAGCCCGGTCTCGAAGGCCTTCGATGTTGAGGCCGAAGAGGATAAGGATGACAGCCAGGACGGCCGGGAGAAGATAAGTCACGTTCAGTCCGAATATTCGGCTCCTCGCCGTTCGCTTGGCCTTAAGCGGCCTTAACCCTTCAGCAACTGCGGCGAGATCTCCCCGAAACTCCTCCATGGTCTGGTAGCGGTCGGCCGCTTTCTTGGCCAGGGCCCGGAGGACGACATTATCCAGCCCGGATGTCAGGCCGGCCATGATCTTGGACGGCGGCTTCGGCTCTCTATGGAGGATCGCATGGATGACCGTCTGGTCGTGGTCCCCTCTGAACGGAAGCCCGCCGGTGAGCATCTCGTAGAGCACGACGCCGAGCGACCAGATGTCTGTCCGCTGGTCCAGATCTTCGCCTCGCGCCTGTTCCGGAGACATGTAGGCCACCGTGCCCAATGTTGTCTGGCTCCGGGTCAGCGAGTTCCCGCCCCGCAGCTTGGCCAGCCCGAAGTCCATGACCTTGGCCTGACCTTCCCCCGTGACCATGATGTTGGCGCTCTTGATGTCCCGGTGGATGATGCCCTTGCGATGGGCCTCGCCCAGCCCGGCCGCGACCGGAGTGACGATATCGAGCGCCACTTCCGGCTTCAGCGGTCCCTTCTTGATCTTGTCCCGGAGCGTCTCCCCTTCCACGTATTCCATGGCGATGTAAGGGCGTTCCTCGCTTTCCCCGACTTCATAGATGACACAAATGTTCGGGTGGGAAAGCGCCGCGGCCGCCTGGGCTTCGATCAGGAACCTCTCTTTAAGCTCAGGCGAATCCATCAAATGAAGCGGGAGGAATTTCAGGGCAACGCAGCGCTTGAGCTTGATGTCCTCAGCCTTGTAGACGACGCCCATCCCGCCGCGGCCGATCTCCTCAACGATCCGGTACTTACCGGCGATAGGGCTTCCCGCCTTCAAGACGTGTAAGGGGGTTTCGAGGGTCAGCGTCAGGGACGCCCCCTCCGGTCCCCCCCGTCCCAACGGCGCCGCGCAACTGCTGCAGAACCGCGAGTTCTCCATGTTCTCGGCCTGACAATTCGGGCATTCCATGGCACCCTCGCTGTTCTTGATGTCCAAATATTATTAAAGGTGGAGGGACCTGTCAATCGCCAAGCACGACCTCTTAAGTGTGCCCATATTGTGCGCAAAATATTTCAGAATCATCAAAACGTAGCCCTTTTCCCTGCCCCTTCTAACCTGATCTATTCACAAATAATGCAAAAAATATTCCCCCGCCCCTGGCGGGAGGGGATAGAGGGGAGTACCGGTATGGCTATTTTCACCCTTTCTTGAAGAGCTTCCCTCTCTCGACTATCATATATCTCGTCATTTCAGAATGGCGTTGGAGCGGCTTCCCTGTCATGAAGTTGTTGAGAAAAATCCTTCGAAAGTTCATCTGGATAGCCGGTAGTCTGATTATCCTCATCCTTGTCCTGCACACACCGCCGGCCAGAAGCCTTTTGCGGGGGATCCTCGCCCGTCTTGGGGGAAAGCAGATCAATGGACAGTTCGAGGTCGGCCGGCTGAATTATAAGCTCTGGCGAGGCTCGGCCGAGCTTCGGGACGTCGGTCTTCGGCTCCCCGGGCTCCATCTGCGGGCCGACCGGGTAAAAGTCGCTTTTTTCTCGAAACACGGCCTCTCCATAGAGGTCGACCGGATCCAAGCGACGCTCTCCCCGAAACCGGCATCCTCCCCGGAAAAAACGGGCGGTCAGGGGCCGTCCTACCCGTGGTCATTCCTCAAAAAGCTGGGGACGGTTAAGATCACCGACGGACTTTTGGAATGGAAACAAGGACTTCCCGAAAGAACTGTCTCGGGTTCCGTAACGCTTGAACGGCTGAAAGATGGAAAAGGAAACTATGAGCGCAAGTGGTCTCTCCATAGCGGGCTGAGCCATCAGCAAGCCGGCCGCCCCCCGGTGCCGCTGGAATTAGAAGGCGTCATCGGTCTCGAGGGAAAGGGCCTTCGTCTCGATACTCTTCACCTGAGGTCGGATGAAAATTCCTTGACGGCAGGCGGGATTCTTCGTCAGACGAATCCCCTCAAAGGAGATATCCGCAGTGAGGTTCGGGCCGATACGACATTGACCGAAGCTCTCGGCCTGAACCTCCCCGTTCAGGGGACCATAACCGGCCCAGTTCGATTGGAAGCCGCTGATTCCGCGCTCCGGGGTCATGTTGAGCTTGCCTCATCGAGTTTAATGATCGCTGGCACGGGTCCTTGGACGGCCAGCGTTAGGTCGCAGCTTCAGGATAAAACCGTCTTCATCGAGACGCTCATTCTGCGCGGATACGGCGGATCGGTCGAAACCCAAGGCCGCATCGACCTCACCAATGGGAACATGAATGGCCGGTTTCAGGCGAGCGGGATCGATCTGAATTCTCTGGCGGCGACATGGACGAGGAGTGTGCCTTCATTGTCTACTCGGGCGGGAGCCGAAGTGGAATTGTCCATAGAGAACTGGCAGCTCGCTCAGGTCAAGGGAAAGGGGAAACTCACGTTCGAGGCGACAAGGGAAAGCGGGCTTCCCCTGGCGGGAAAAGTGGATGTCGAACTTGAAAAGGGGCGATTGCACATCCTTTCCGAAGGGCTCCGGATCGCGGAGGGATCGGCCCGCTTGAAGGCCGCCTTGGACAGGAGAGGCATCGATGCCCAGTATGATTTGAGATTCCCCGCCGCCAGCCTGCAGAAGATCTTGAGTGCCTACCGGCCCGGACTTCCCCGGCTGAACTGGCAAGGGTTTTTGAACGCCTCCGGCAGCATAACGGGCGCTTATCAGGATCTCTCGGCAACGGCTTCCATCAAGAGTGAAGATCTGACGGTTCAATCTGAAAACATCGCCGTCGGCGGGGAGATGGAATGGGGAAAGGACGGGCTTCTCATCCGCTCCGCCCAAGTCAGCTCGGGACCCGGGAATCTCAAGATCCAGGGCTCCCTGCCTTTGGCGCGGCCGGCCGGCCAATGGGAGCTTTCCGGGACGATGGAATCTTTCGGCCTTTCGGCATTCGTCAAGAGGCTGGGGCTCTCCGCTCTTGCCGACGGCAGCTTGAACATCCAGGGCCCCGCCCTCTCCCCAAACTGGACGGCCCGATTAAAGGTCTCGCTTGAGGACCGCGAAAAAACGTCCCGGCAAGCGACGGTATCCCTCGAAGCGCACGGGCAGAAAGAGGCGATCAGCTTCGACGATCTCAAGGCGGAAATAGGAGGCGGATCCCTGGTCGCTTCCGGCGCCTACCGCCTCGACTCAAAGGAAATGAGCGGCCGGGCGAGCGGGTTCGGCATCCGCGTCCAGGAGGTCCTGGGACTTCCCGAAAGTCTGAGAAACCTGGAGGGCATCCTGTCTCTGGACGGAGACCTGAGCGGAAAACCGGGAGCCCTGCAAGGCCGTCTCAATCTCGAACTCGACGAATTCTCGATCAAGGGATCTCCTCTGCCGAGACAGTCATTGAACATCAGGATAGAGGACGACCAGGCCCGATTCACAGGACTCGCCCCCCAGCCCTTTCTCGCCGGGTCATGCCGGCTCCGGCGTCCTTACGCCCTTGAGGCGAACATTGATCTTTCTCCTCTTCCCTACAGCGCGCTGCTCGCGGCTTTTGGCGTTCGCTCCAGACTCCAGGTCGGATCGGCCTCGGGGAGGATCCAACTGCATCTTAACCTTGACGACCTCTCAGGCCTTCGCTGGCGGGCGGATATCGAAGAGATAAAAGGGTTTTTTGAAAAGCAAGAATGGACGATAGGCGCTTTTATTATCGAAGGCGACCGGTCCTCGCTCAGCCTGGGCGGCCTGCGGTTCCAGGGGGCCCGCGCCTCTTTTTCAATGGACGGAACCCTTCCGTTTGGTAAAGAGGGGACGTTCGACCTGAAACTCGACGGCTCAATCGGACTGGAACTCCTCACGATCTTCTTCCCTGCCCTGGATATGGGGGGATCCGCCCGGCTCGGGCTTCATATCCAGGGGACTCGCAACAGGCCCATTCTTAAAGGAGACCTGGCCATCACCCAGGGCAGCGGGCGGTTCCGGGGAATTCCCTGGGAGAATCTCGAGTTGCTGGTTCAAGGGGACAAGGGCCAAGTGCGTTTGGAAAAACTGTCCCTTCAGGTCCTCGGCGGCGAGGTGAAGGGCGAAGGGAATCTCTCCTTATCACCAGAGAACCGGGGGAGCCAGGTCGCTTTCGAATGGGCTCGATTGGATGCGGGTTTACTGCTCTCCGCCGGCTCCGACCGGGGCCGCCCGTCCATACGCTTGAGCGGAAAGGGCCGGCTCTCGATCCCTGAATTCAAAATGTCATCCCTGAGCGGTAATGGACAGATCACTGAAATGCTCACGAACATCGGCAATCCGCCCATTGCCCTCCAAAAGCCGGTCGAGTGGACCCTTGAAAAAGGGGCTTTCGCTCATTCTCCGCTCCAGCTCGCAGGCGAAAAGACGGACCTCGAGGTCTTTCTCCAAACCTCGGCGATCGATCCTCGTCCCGAATTCAACATCCGGATATCCGGGCATTTCAATGCGGTGGCCCTCGGTGAATTGATCCCGGGATCAGGATTTTCGTTTTTCGACACGACAACGATCCGCCTTGAAATCGGGCGAAAAGCCGGCGCTCTTTCCGGGCAGCTCTCTCTGGACGGAGGAAGGGTCCAAATCTCCAACCCTCCCCTGTCGATTTCCCAGATCCAGGCTCAATTGTCCGTTGATGGCCGGATTCTGGATGTCACCAGCCTCAAGGCCAAGATCAGCTCCGGAAGCATTGAGGCCTCCGGACGCCTTCAGTTCAAGGACCCGGGAACTCCCCCCAAAGCGGACCTCCGGATTACCATAGCCGACGTTCCTCTCATCCCCGCAGAAGGGATTTTCTCGCTTGTTTCCGGACAACTGCGCTTGGAGGGAAGCTCTCCTCAATATGCCCTTGCGGGTGATATTGTCGTCCCCCGCGCTTCTTTCCGTAGGGAGATGGATGCCGCCAGTGAATCGCTATCTCTGATCGACAGGCAGCTCAAAATCTTTGAGGAGAGGCCCTCCCTTTCCGACCAGATCGCCCTCAACATCAAGATCCAGGTCCGTGATTTTCGCGTTGAGAACAAATTGGCCCAACTGTCGGCCGAAGGGATTTTATCCGCTTCGGGAACCCTCTCGAGGCCGGAAATCGGCGGCAATATCTCGATTGATGCGGGAGGATCCCTGAACCTGGGCCGGGCCAAAATCCGGGTCTCCGATGGACGGGTTGTCCTTAACGACTACCCCGAGGGGCCGATCACGCTCGACGCCGGCGGTATCACCAGGGTCAGCGGCGTGTATATCGAGTTGAGGGTTCAGGGGCCGCTCGACAATCTCCAGACGCAGCTCCAGGCGCCCTACCGGTCTGACCTCACTCAGGGAGATCTCTTGATGCTTCTGATGACCGGCCGCACCCAGCAAGCAGCAGTATCCGAGGCCGGCACCGTTGCGGCCGAAAGCCTGGCCGGGGCTATGGGTGACGTGCTTCAGAAGAGCGCGGGAGAAAAGGTCTACATCGATGTCTCCTCCGACCAGTCTTTCTTCAGCTATGACACCGACCCGACGACCTGGTTCAGCCTGGGAAAGGAAGTCCTCCCCGGCTTTTATGTGATCTATGAGAAGGACCTCACGAGCACCCGGCAGCGCGTCGTCTTCAGCTACATGCCGAAGGAGAAGCCCTACCGCTTGCGGCTGATCGAGGAGGAGGACGGAAGGACGATGCTTGAGGCCAACCATCGTCTGGAATTCGGGCTGAGAGCCGCCCCGGACCTCGAAGGCGGACGGCCGGTCCAAGAGCGCATTGACCATCTGCTATTCAAAGGGGAATCCCCCCTCGACGACGGGGCCCTTAAAAAGCTGGTCAAGTTGAAACCCGGAAAGAAATACGATGCCTGGGCGGCCCAGAAGGACGCGGACAAGCTCCAGAAAGAACTGGAAAAACTCGGCTATCGGAATGCCCGGGTCGAAATCGAGACCGCATCCTCGGGCCCGGGAAGACTGGATGTGAGTTTCCTGATTGATTCCGGGAAATTGGTCCGGTTTGTCTGGAAGGGCGATGAGATAGAAAAGAAGACCCGGAAAACCATCGAGTCCCTTTGGAATTCCACGGCGTCAGAAGACTTCCTGTCTGAAACCATGGCCAGGAAAGCCGAATCGGCTCTGCGGGCGGACCGATATTATCTGGCCCGGGTCACGGCCGAGAGGACAGCTGCCGAGGAAGAGGTCACCGTCAGCTTTCTGGTCAGGAAGGGCTCCCGGGGAGAGCGGCTGGTCGTTCGGTTCAGGGGGAATAAAGTTCTCACGGATAAAGAACTCACGGCTTCTCTTCCTGCACCGGGGGAACCCGTCTTTTTCGAGGCCGTCGAAGGAAACGCAGCGACGCTCCGGAACGCCCTTCGCGTCCGTTATGCCGCCGCGGGCTACCTTCAGACCGAGGTCCAGCCTGTCGAAACCGGGTACGACAAGGAAACGGGGGAGTTTCTCGTGACCATTCCCATCGATGAGGGGGGCCTCTCTTTGGTGGCGGATATCATATTGCCTCCGGAAGTCGCCGGCCTGGCCGGACCCGAAGGACCGGACCTCCTAATGAAAGTGGGAGAGCCCTTCCGCATCGAACACTACCTCCATGACCGCTCGGCCCTCAACCGCTATTATCGGGATCAGGGATACGCCCAACCTCGTATCACTGGGATCCTCAAAGCGGCAGAAGACAGAGTTTCGATCATCTTCAAGGTGAATGAAACAACCCGGCCGCGAGTGAAAAATATCCGCCTGGCCCGGCCGGGGAGAACCCGGGAAGCCTCCGTGAGAAACCTGTTGAGCCTGAAAGAAGGAGACCTGATCCTTCCGACAGAGGTCGATCGAAGCCGCCGGCGTCTCTTTGAAACGCGCGTCTTCAGATCGGTCGACATCCAGGCCGTCGATTCTCCCGGGAGTCCGGAGTCCCGGGATCTCGTCGTCGACCTCGTCGAAAAAAAGGACGTTGAACTCAACTACGGCCTTCGTTATGAGATCGAAGGGCCCTCCTACACGGACACATCCAATTCCGACAGCTACAGCTCCCTGGAAGTCGGCGGGCAGCTTCAGTTCCTGAATATCTTCGGCCATGCCAACCGCTATGGGATCTCCGGCTATCTTTTCGGAAAACAGCAATCTGGCCGGGTCTTTTTCGAAACGGAGACGTTCTTCCGCCTTCCTGTTCCCACCCAAGTGTACGCTTCCACCGAACTGAACAGGGAGCTGGAGATATCCGGCCTTGAAGTGTACATCCAAAAAATAGCCTTCCAGCAATACTACCGCCTGGGGGAGACTGTTCAGGGAGCGCGCTGGTCGGAACGCCTGCGCCTGCAATGGAACTACAGCTTCCGGCATATCCGTCTGGATCCGTATGAGACGGACCTGGCGCCCGTCGATACGGACAGGGGGAGCGTCTCCCTGTCGCTTATCGGAGACACGAGGGACAGCTTCATTAATCCGACCAGGGGGACTTTCTGGAGTGCTTCCTCCGAGTTTTCCCGCACCTGGCTGGGCTCCGATGTCGATTTCAACAGGCTCTACGGGCAGGGCTTCTTGTATGTCCCTTTGGCGAAGGACGTGATTTGGGTGTCCGGCCTGCGGCTGGGTGTCGTGCCGGGGGAGAACCCGTTCCTGATCATCGAGGATCGATTCAAAGCCGGGGGGCCGTCAACGGTCCGGGCGTTTCCCCTGAACTCGCTCGGGCCCAAGAACGAAAAGGGCGAGCCGCTCGGCGGCCAGGCCATGGCGGTTTTCAACCAGGAATTGCGCTTTCCTTTGTATAAATCGCTTCATGGAGGCGTTTTCTATGACACCGGCTCCGTATTCATGTTCGCCAGCCAGATGAACTTCAACGACCTCCGTCATTGCGCAGGAGCGGGGCTTCGTTATCTCCTTCCCTTCGGTCCCGTCCGTCTCGATTGGGCCTACGTCCTCGATCCGGAACCGGGCGAAGACCGCTATCGTTTTGTCTTCTCCCTCGGGCACGCCTTCTGAGCCTTCAAAGGAATCTTCCCTATCACGCGCAAAAAAACGGAATTCTGTATTTTATTTGAGATTTTCGCTATAGTTTTTATCAAGGAGAAATACCCATGGCTATCCAACCGTCCTGTCTGGTGTCGGATTGCGGCCAAATCGCAGGACCCTGGATCGGGGGTCACAAGATTACGGCAGCGACAAGACGAGCGGCACTGTGGAGCCTGCTTGTCCTGGTCTGTTCGGGGGTATTCACTCCTGGGCGGATCCAGGCGTTCGGAGCCCGGCAGAAGCCCGCTGATCCACAGGTGGCTGCGGGGGACGAGGACTTGCCTCCGATC
>CAYGXD010000093.1:0-4693 GCA_964353705.1 uncultured Eubacteriales bacterium
CCTCGCCGCCGGGTTTGAAGGCTTGCCGCCCACGATCGCCACCCGCTGCGCCGTATTCGCCAAGACCGACCTCATACACAGCCAGCAGCAGGGACAGTCCGTTGCAGGGATCGCCGCCGGACTCTGCGACGGAGTGGCTCAGTGCCTTGCCGATACGCTGTTCAAAGAGCGGGCCGGCCTCGGTGACCTCGCCGCGGCCGGGGGAGGAGCCCTGAACAGCCGAGTCATATCTGCCCTGGAGAAAGTCTTGGGCAAAGAGATCACAATCCTTCCGCACCCTGAGATAATCCCGGCGATCGGTGCCGCTCTCCAGGCCGATGAACCGGTTTGGCTCGAATCCCTGTGGCAGGAGAAGACTCATCTTGCCGCCGAGGCTCCTCTCCTCAATCCTCCGCTCGCCCTTGATCGCTCCGACTACCCTGATTTTCAGCGGGAAAAGACCTGGTCGGAAGGCGATGTCGAAGTCACTCTCTACGCCGAATGGGTACCGGGGACCTGCATCAAGGCTTATCTCGGGCTTGATATCGGATCGACCAGCACTAAGCTAATGGTTACAGACGGTGACCGGGCGCTTCTCGGGCTCTATACCTATACTCACTCGGATCCCGTCCAGGCGGTTCAAAAGCTGTTCGGGACCCTGGCCGCCATGGAAGTCTGGAATGGGGTAAGGTTTGATTGGGCCGGGGTCGGGACGACCGGCTCGGGGAGGAAGCTCGTTGGAGAACTTGTCAAGGCCGACCTTATCGTTAATGAGATCAGCGCCCATGCCAGGGCGGCGGTCAGCCTCGACCCTACCGTTGATACGGTGATCGAGATCGGCGGCCAGGATTCGAAATTCATCCGGATTCAGAACGGCGCCGTCGTTCAGGCCATCATGAACTATATCTGCGCGGCGGGCACCGGCTCTTTCATCGAAGAGCAAGCCGCGCGGCTGGGGGTTTCGCTCAAGGATTATTCAGACCTGGCCATGGGCAGAAGGGGCCCGGTCATCTCGGACCGGTGCACGGTCTATATGGAGCGCGACCTGAGCCTGTGGCTGGCCGAGGGGTGGTCCCGGGATGACCTGCTGGCGTCTGTCCTGCATTCGGTGCGCGACAACTACCTGATGCGGGTTGTCGGCCAGGCCAAGCTCGGAAGCCGGGTCTGTTTTCAGGGAGCGACGGCGAGAAACAGAGCCCTCGTTGCCGCTTTTGAGGTTGCCCTGCAGGCGCCTATCGGGGTATCGCGATTCTGCCATTTAACCGGTGCTTTGGGGGTTTGTCTGCTGTTGAAAGAAAAGAAGACGGCCCGGACGGGCTTCGTCGGCCTCGGCTTTTCGTCCTGGACTCATATCCAGCGCAGCGAAGTCTGCTCGTTGTGCCGGAATCACTGCCGGATCACCATCGTCCAGGCAGGCAAGGAAAGCACAGCTTGGGGTTTCCAGTGCGGCCGCGAATACGAGGACAAAGCCTACAAGGACCGGCCTCTGCCGTTCCCCTCGATCGCCAAGGTTTATGACAGAATCCTAAAAGTTGAGCCGCCGGCTTCATATCCGGAGCCCGGGCGGCGGCCGACGATCGGCATCCCTCCGGCCCTTGGCCTCGTGGAATACCGACTGCTTTGGGAGGATTTCTTCTCCCGGCTCGGATTCCGGACCATCACCTCGCCGCCGGGGAAGGATATCCTGAAAAGAGGGAAGGCCTGCGCCGAATCCGAATTCTGCTCTCCGATCCTGCTCGCCCACGGCCACGTCGATTGGCTCAGAGAAAAGGGCGCAGATTTTATCTTTTTTCCCATCATGCTTCATGGCCCTCGTTCGGCGACCGATCCAGCGCAGAGCTTTTTCTGCTATTACACTGCCCACGCGCCGGTCTTATTGCGGAACTCGCCGCTTTTCCCGGGTTCGGACAAACTGCTATCTCCGCTTATCGACCTGCGGCTTGCACCGGTCAAGACGGCTGATTCGTTGTTCCGGACGTTCGGCCGGGCGCTCCGGCTGAAGAGGGAGGAAGTCCGTCAGGCGTTTGAGGCGAGCTGGGGAGCATTGGGCAGCGCGAAAAAAGATCTTCTTGCCTATGGCCGGGAGGTACTCCGCGAGATCGAAGAGAAGGAGACGCTGGGCGTTGTTCTTCTGGGCCGGCCCTACAACCTTCTCGACCGCTCCTTGAACCAGGGCATTCCCGACCTCATCCAGGAACAGGGTTATCGTGTCCTGACTCCGGACATGCTCGACCTCGACTCCGTCCAGCCGGAACATACGGCGGACTATCTCGATATGATGCACTGGCACTTCGGCCAGCGCATCCTCCGGGCCACGGAGTTCGTCATCCGCCATCCCCGCCTGTTCCCCATTTACATCACCAACTTCCGCTGCAGCCCGGACGCTTTTATCACCAGCTATTTCAGAGAGCTCATGGAGAACCAGGGGAAGCCCTACCTGATTGTCCAGCTGGACGAACTCAGCTCCGAAGTCGGCTATGAGACGAGAATCGAGGCGGCGCTCGAGTCGTTCCGGAATTGGAGGCAAAGCGAGCCCCGGCCATCCCGTCCCTTCTTATTCTCCCCGCTGATCAAGGACAAGACTTGGATCCTCCCTCATCTGGACGACGCGGCCTCGATCCTGGCCCGGTCCGTGCTCGGGCACTTCGGATACGAATCGGTCATCTCCGCCGAGACCCCCGAAACAATCGTCCAGGGATTGAAGCTGGTGGGCGGAGGCGAATGTGTGCCCACGGGGGCGATCTTGGGGGGGATCGTCCAAACTGTCAAAGAGTACGGACTCGCCCCCGAGAAGACCGCGGCCCTGATCCCGACGTCCCTGTGGAGCTGCAATTTTCCCCAGATCCCCATGGCCGTCAAAATGGGCCTGAGGAAGGCCGGGCTGGACGAGCTCCAGATATTTGCGACGGGGGCGAAGAATTCGACGTTTGCCCCATCGCTCCAGCTGGCTATGCTCAAGACCTATATCCTGGGCGGACTCATCAATAGAATGACCGCCAAGGTCCGGGCCCGGGAAGGGCGGAAGGGAGATGCCGAAGCCGTGAAGAAGCTGGCTCTGGAGAAGCTCAGCCGGGCCATTTTGGAAAACCGGGGATTGCTGGAGGCGTTCCGCTCTGCGGTCCGGGATTTTGCGGCCATACGTGTCGTTCCGGAAGACGGCCGGCGTCCGCGCCTGGCCATCTTGGGCGACCTCTATGTGGTCAACAACAGCACTTTCAACCTCCATGTCGAGAACGCTATTGAAGCGGCCGGAGGCGAGGCTTTGCCCGGCTCATTCATCAATATCAGCCATTATGGATACCTGAATAAGATCGACCGGTCCATCAGAGGCAGGGAGTTGGATGCCGCGGCCATGGCGCGCGCCTTCCTGGCATTTGTCCGTTATCATGACCGGCGCTGGGCGAAAGAGGCGGCGCCGGTCCTCGGCGATGGACACCCGCCTATGGACGGGAGGGCCCTGAAAAACCTCCGCCGGATGGGCCTGCCTCCTGAACTCGACGGCGAGACTCCCCAGAACATCGCCATGATCTTCACTTATCTGCAGCATCTGTGCCCCGACGGGTTTGTCCATATCAACCCGCTGTATTGCTGTCCCGGATCGGTCAGCAGCGCCCTCTTGAAATGGGTAGAGAGGGAGTATGGGATCCCGGTGATCAACCTTTTTTACGACGGGCTGCGCAACCCGAACGAGAACCTGGAGCCGTATATATTCTATCTCCGGCAAAAGGCGGCCCGGTCGAATCCCATACTTTACTAAAAATATATTATTAGTAGGAGATTTATTTGAAAGGTCACCGCGGACTGGTTATCAGCAGCGGCGGAACGGGGTTTATCGGCCGCGCTTTAGCCTTGGAGTTGACTGAATCCGGCAACGAGGTCGTTGTGTTGACCCGGGATCCCCAGCGGGTGCTGCCCAGAGCTCTCCTCAAAGCCGGGTTCCGGTTTTCCTATCCCGAGCTGGGAAAGGCCCTCTCAGATATACTCAGATGAAGACCTCTTTGGGGATATCTCTCAGGTTAAAGTTTGAGGCCATGCTCCGGCCATAGGCCCCCGCGCCTAAGACGGCCAGGACGTCGCCCCTCCGCGGCACCGGCATGTCAATTTCCTTGCCGAAGACATCGCCCGTCTCGCAGAGGTTTCCGGCTACGGTAACGGGCTTCATCTTTCCGTCATAAACCCGACGGCAGTTGACGATGTGATGGCGGGCCTGCGGATAGATGGCGGGCCTGGGAAGACTGTTGTACGTCCCGGAGTTAACGCAGGCGAAGAGCTGACCGTAGCTCTCTTTGATGTATTCGACGCCCAATAAAAGGACTCCGGCGTTGGCCACCAGGTACTTGCCCGGTTCGACGGCGATAGCCTTGACGCCGAGCCCGGCTTCGGCGATGCGCCGGGTGATATGAGCGGCATATCTCCGGAGTGGAAAAACCCGCTGCTTCTCTTCATACCGGGGCCCAAAACCGCCGCCGAAATCCAGGAATTCCAGCCGGCATCCTTCTTTCTCCGCCCGGGCGGCCATGGCGATCATCCTGTCGACCGCAGCGATGACAACCCTATAGTCTTCATCCACCCAGCCCGAGCCCAGGTGCTGATGCAGGCCGACCGGAAGAAAACCGGAGGACAAGGCCTTCTTCATGGTTGGCATTACCTTGCTTTTTTCTACGCCGAACTTGATGGGCGTGCCGTCGGTGGAGCGGGCACCGGCGGTGATCGC
>CAYGXD010000093.1:4793-13897 GCA_964353705.1 uncultured Eubacteriales bacterium
TGGAAAATTCCCGCCGCAGAGTTTTGTAGTTCGCCTGGATTTGAGCACGGCTGTAAACTAAAAGGGGAGTACCGTGCCGCCCGGCGACTCGTTCGGCCGGTTCCCCCCCGAGATAAAGGCTTCGCTTCCTTTCCTTGATAAATTCGTTTTCCCACCACATGGCCGATTTTTCTCCTTGCTTATTTTTTCTCTTCGAACAGGTCGAGCTGGCCTTTGGCCAGCTTTTTGGCGATCTCCATCAGGACGGGATACTTCTGGAGCATCGTCCGCGGGATGCTGAGCAGCTGGCCCGTGATCTTGTTCTTGATCTGCAGGGCGTTGGCCAGGGCCTGGCCGCGGTAGTGGTTGTTGGTAATGACAAAGACCTTGGCGGTGTTCCGGCCGAGGTCCTTGATCCTTTCCACCCATTCGTCCAGTTCCTCGTTGCGGTAGAGATAGTTGTAACGGTCGTCCCGGCCGGCGCCTTCCCTGAACCAGTCCCGGTAATTCCGGCCGTGGAGACGGACGTAAGAAAAATCGCGGACCGTCGCCCGGGCGCTCGGAGCAAGGGAGCTGCCGATCACCGGCTGGTCGATATTGCAGAAGCAAACTCGGTGCTCGCTGAGCAGGCTGTAGAAATCCGGGCGATCCCAGGAGGAATGGCGCACCTCAACTGTCATAGGGTAGCCGGCGAAGGCCTGAAAGACCCGTGTCAGGTAATCGACGTGGGAATCGGAGTGATAGAAGGACCAAGGGAACTGGAAGAGCAGTGTAGCCAGGCGGCCTTCGGCCCGAAGGGGCTCGATGCCGAGCTTGAAGCTGTCCACATCTTTCTGGGACCAGCTTTCACGCTCATGGGTGAAGGCCTGGTGCACTTTAATGGCCAGCAGAAAATCGGGGAAGTCGGCGAGCTTCTTTATCCAGTAGAGCGACATGGAGAGAACGGGTGGCCGGTAGAAGGTGCTGTTGACCTCAACAATATTGATGAAGGCGGCCAGGTAAGTGAGAGGGTGAAAGCCGCGCCCCGTCTCCAAAGGATAGACAATCCCCTTCCAGTCCTCATAACTCCAGCCGGCTGTCCCGATGTAATAGCGGCTCATGTCGCCCTTATTATATCCATTTGGCTGGAATCAAAAAAGCCGGGCCGATTCAACCTGATTCGCGGAGAAGCCGGGATGTCGCTCACCTCGAAAGAAGACCGTGCAAAAAATCTTCAAACACGCTAGACTAAAACCGTCATTCCCGACGGATGAAGGCGCAATGATATATCCCGACCTACAGGCCAGAATCGAAGCGGCCCACGGCCGGATCAGGTCCGCTATCCACAGGACCCCGCTCGAATTTTCCCCGGCCCTGAGCCGTCTGACGGCTGCCGAGGCCTATATTAAATGGGAGAGTGAGCAGAGGACCGGGTCGTTCAAGTTCCGCGGAGCGTTGAACAAGGTCCGCTCTCTGACCCCCGGGGAAAAAAAGAGGGGGATTGTTTCGGCTTCCACCGGGAACCACGGCTTAGGCATCAGCCTGGCCGCCGAAATGGAAGGAGTCGGGTTGACGCTCGTCCTGCCCCAGAACGTGGCCCCGGCTAAACGGAAACGGTTGGAAGAAGGAGGGGTCGAAATCATCATCCATGGAGCAAGCTGTGAGAAGGCCGAGATCTGGGGTCGCGAGCTAGCTGTCCGGACGGGAAGGAGCTATATCTCGCCCTATAACGACGAGGAGATAATCGCCGGTCAGGGCACGATCGGCCGGGAGATCCTGGAGGACCTTCCTGGCGTTGAAGCCTCACTCGTGCCGGTCGGAGGCGGCGGCCTCATCGCCGGGATCGCCGGCTGGCTCAAGGGATCCGGCCGGGCCGTCGAAGTCTACGGCGTCGAGCCTTCCAACTCGGCTGTGGTGGCCGCCTCTCTCGCGGCCGGAGCCATTGTTGAGATCACCGAAGACGAGACAATCGCGGACGCCGTGGCCGGCGGTCTCGAACCGGGCACTATCACCTTTCCACTCTGCCGTGAGCTTCTCGATGGGATTATCCTCGTCGAAGAGCCCTTGATTAAAAGGGCTATGCGCCTTCTGTGGGAATACCACCAAAGGATGGTCGAAGGAGCGGGAGCGCTCGCTCTAGCCGGCCTGATTAAGGACTCAAGCCGGCTGGCCGGGAAAAAAGTGGCCATCGTGGCGAGCGGCGGAAATATCGCGCCGGAGGTTTTTGAGAAGGCGGTTAGATGAGAAGGACTGTCATCGCGGGCTCTGCTTTGCTCTTTCTTCTGGCCGGTCTCTCCGGGAGCTGCGGGAAACCGGTCTCAAGGCTCTACACCCTGGGCCTTTTTCAGATTACCGATGCCCCGACCCTGAACGAAGCGCGAAAGGGATTTATCCAGTGCCTGATGGATGACGGGCTGAGGGACGGAGTCGACATCCGGCTTCTGGTCCGGAATGCCAGGGGCGATATCGCCGAAGCCCGGCGCATAGCCCAGGAGTTTGTCGACATCAAGGCGGACCTGATCGTCGCCCTATCAACGCAGTGCCTGCAGGCAGCTATGTTGGCCGCGCCAAGGTCTCCCATCCTTTTTACCTCCGTGGCCAATCCTCACCTTCTCGGCGTGGGGAAACCTTCGGAAAACCAAGGCCGCAGCATAACGGGAATCGCTTCCACCGCTCCCATCAAGCAGACTCTCGCCCTCATTCGCGAGGTTTTGCCTGGAGCCCGAAGAATCGGGACCATCTGGACTCCGGCCGAGCTCAATTCCGAGTATTATCTCAAGCTCCTGCGGGAAGGAGCGGCCGAATTCGGGTTCGAGGTGGTCGCCGTGCCCGTGGCCAACATCAATGGAGTCCTCCTGTCCGGGCAGATGCTGCTCAACAAGAAAGTCGACCTCATTTACCCGATCTCGGACAATACTATCAACGCCTCCTTTGAATCGCTGGGCCGAATCGCCAAGGATAACGCGATCCCTCTTTTTGGAGGGTCTCCGCTTTTCACGCGCCTCGGAGCGTGTGCCGCGATGGGCTGGGACTTTTTTGAGATGGGATACAAGACCGGAGAGATAGCCGCCCGGATCAAGAAAGGTGAAGATCCCGGCCGCATCCCCATCCTATCGATGAGCCGGGTGAGGCTCCACCTCAACCTGGCGGCGGCCAAGGTGCAGGGCGTAGTGTTCTCGCCCCAAGTCATAGCGAGGGCCGATGATATCATCGGGCCGCCCGAGGCTTCAACGCAGGGGGAGGGGCCGCAGTGAATAAAAGGTTTGGCTGAGACGGAATAATCAAAACGAAAAAAATACCTCCCGCCCCTTGCCCAGGCGCACGGATTTCCGCATGGCCGCCTGGGTGAATTCGGAGGCCAAAGCGCAGGCTTCTGCCAACGATCGGCCGCGGACGAGATAGCTGAGGAGGCTTGAGGACAGGAAGCAGCCGCTGCCGTGGACATCAAGCGGCATCTTTTCGTGGGGAAACAAATAGAACCTTCGGCCGTCATAGAGAACGTCCACTACGCTTCGGGCTAAGTGTCCCCCCTTGACGAGGCAGGGGGCGGCGATAAGGTCGGCGATCCGGCGGGCGGCGTCTTTCATATCGTCTGAACCCCGCACGCGGCGGTCCGTGATCAGGGAAGCCTCTTGGAGATTCGGCGTCAGCAGGGAAATCCTTCCTTTGATACGGGACAGGTAGGACAGAACAGCCTCCTTTTCCAGGAGCCATCGGCCTGAACTCGACCGGAGCACGGGGTCAACGACGACCGGAATGTCCGGGTGTTGAGCCAGGATGCGACCCACAGCCCCGATATTTCCACGGCCCCCCAGCATTCCCACTTTTATCCCCGACGGCGAGACGTCCGCGGCGATCGCCTCATACTGGCGGAGGAGAAAGCCGCCCCCCAGGCATCGGACGTCCAAAACCCGGCGGCTGTTCTGGGCGGTGACGGAGGTCAGGATTCCGGCGCCGAGGAAGCCGAAGCGGCGGAAGACCGCCACGTCCAGGAGCACACCCGCCCCGGACGAAGGGTCGTATCCGGCGATCGAAAGCAGGATCCTTTTCCCGGTTTTGTCCATGCCGTTTTTTATTTTTGCATAATGGCAGGAAGAGAGGCTTTACGGCCCGACCCGGCTATGTTAGCATATCGATCCAGCCGATGAAAGCCAGGGTTCATGTCTTTGTTTCAGGCCGCGTGCAGGGAGTTTTTTTCCGCGACCACACGCGGCGTTGGGCCGTTTCCCTTGCTCTCACGGGGTGGGTCAGGAATATGGGGGACGGCCGGGTTGAGGTCCTGGCCGAGGGGGAAAAAGAGCGCCTGGAAGACCTTGTCGCCCGGCTGAGACTGGGTCCACCCATGGCCGTTGTCGAGGATGCCGAGGCGGCTTGGGAAGATTTCCGCGGCGAATTCGACACTTTCCGGATCGCCTGGTCCTAGCCTTTTCTTTTCTCCAGGAATTTCCGGCGGCATTCCTGGGAACAAAAGTAGTAGTCCTTTCCCTCCACCTTTTCCAGGATGGCTTCTTCCCGGGAGAGGTAGGTATTGCAGGTTTCGTCCTTGACCATAACGCCGGAAGGCTGGGGGCGGCTCGCGCGCCGGTCCGATGGACTAGCGGGCGCAAGCAGGAAACGCAAAAAGCGGTAGCAAACATAGACGGCGATGAGATAGAAAATAAACCGAAAAAAGCCGGGAATCATTTCTCGAATGTAGCCGAATCCAGCAGGGCTGTCAATGCGCTGGGACCGAAGCCTTGCAAGACGGCTTGAACAGAGCTAAAATGGATCATGGCCGTGGCAGAATGAAAGCATTCTTACTTTCGGCAGCCTCCTTCCTTATTGTCCTTCAAGCCGCGATATCTCCGGGGGTCCTGAGACCATCTGCCCAGGAAAATCAGGACAAGTCCGAACTGCAGGTTGAAGTCGTCGTAACCTTGAAGCTCGTCCAGGTATTTATCGTCGATAAAAAAGGGAACCCCGTGCTTGATCTCCGCAAAGAGGATTTTATCATCCATGACAACGGCCGGGTTCAGGCGATCAGCGAGTTCGAGCGGCACTCTCTGAACCTCCCTTCTCCGCCTCCCGAATCCCCTCCGGTAAGCCTTGAGCCGACTCCCCTCCAACCTCCGCGGGACCTGATGCCCCGCAAATTCATAATTTTTTTTGATTTCTCCTACAACAATCCCCAAGGCATACTCAAGGCGAAGGAGGCGGCTCTGCACTTCATCGACAGGCAGCTCCAGCCGGGGGATGAAGTCGGTGTCCTCTCCTATTCCGGCATGGAAGGCCTGCAGGTCTGGGAGTACTTGACCTTCGATCACCCCAAGGCGCGGGAGGTTATCGAAGCGTTCGGATTAAAGAAGGCCGCGGGCCGGGTGGACAATCTTCAAGGAAAATATTACGAGGCGGTCACCGGGCAAAATCCGGCCGATGCTTCCGGATGGGGAAAGGCGACTCTTCGGGGGAACCCGGCCAATCTTCCCGACATGGGCGCCAAGCCCGACCTCGAATCAAAACCCGATATGAAGCAATGGGTATACTCAGACAAGGGGCAGCTTCAGGCTTTGATGTTTGCCGACCGGCTCAAGGACCTGGCCCTGGCTCTGCGCTATGAGCCGGGTCAGAAGAGCGTCGTTTTCCTCTCCTCGGGTGTCCCTTACTCCCTGATCTATGGAATCCAGGCTCCCTACGGGGACGTGCGCTTTGGAAGCTTCGGAGAATCCCTGCTCAAGCAGAGGTACGAGGACATGCTCAAGGAATTGTCCGCCTCGAATTGCATTGTCTACGCCCTGGATACTGAAGAGATCGGAGCCAGCCTCAAGAAAGACGTCCGGACCATGGGCGTTTTTACCCTCCAGAAAATCGCCGGCGCAACGGGCGGCAAGTATTACGGGAACATCAACCATTATGAAAAACACATCGAGAAGATCCAGAACCTGACCGGCTGTTTTTATGTCCTGGGTTATTCTATCGATGAGAAATGGGATGGCGCCTTCCACTCGATCAAAGTCGAGGTCCGCCGGCCGGGATGCGAGGTCCACGCCCAGAAGGGCTACTTCAGTCCCAAACCTTTCCGGGAATACAGCAATCTCGAGAAAATGCTGCATCTCGTCGACCTGGCCATGAACGAAGATCCGGCTTCCCAGTCGCCGATCCGCTTTCCTTTGGTCACCGTGCCCTGTCCTTCCGGTCAGAAGGCCAATCTTTGCCTCTCGACCAGCCTCCCTCTCGAAAAAATCCAGGAACTCCTCCAAGGCAGGCTCGAGATCGTCAGCCTCGTTTTCGATGACAAGGGAAATACGGTTGAGCTCAAGAGGGAAGTGAAGACGGCCGCTGATCTAGCCAGAGACAAAGTCATCAACCCGGTTAATTTCTATCTCGATCCGGGGAAGTATGAATGCCGCGTTATCATCCGGAACCTGGAAACGGGCCGGGGGGCGGTGGGCGGAACGGCGGTCAATATAGAGAAGGAATAGGGCGGCACAATTTTCTTGATTCTTTATCCCCCAAAAAGTAAGATGGGAAAAGCACTCGACCAAGGAGGAGAGGTCCATGGATTTCACGTTCACTGAAGATCAACTGAGTCTCAAGGAAACGATCCGCCATTTCGCCCAGAAGGAGATCCAGCCTCTCATCAAGGACTCCGATGAGAAAGCCAAGTGGCCCGACATCCTGACCGGGAAACTGGCCGGGCTGGGCCTCCTGGGAATTATTATCCCACCCGAATACTCGGGCTGCGGCTATTCCAACATCGATTATGTCCTCATCCTGGAAGAGATATCCAAGGTTGACCCATCGGTCGGATTGGTCGTCGCCGCCCACAACTCCCTCTGCTCGAACCACCTCAACCTGTTTGGAACGCCGGAACAGAAGAAAAAATACCTGACCCGGCTGGCTTCCGGCCAGACTCTCGGTGCCTGGGCGCTGACCGAATCGGGAGCCGGCTCGGACGCGGCCGCCATGAAGTCGCGGGCGGAGAAGAAGGGCGACCACTGGCTGCTCAACGGGACCAAGCTCTTTATCACCAACGGCTCCCTGGCCGAAATCTGTGTTGTTATGGCGGTCACCGACCCGGCCAAAGGACGAAACGGCATCTCCGCGTTCATTCTGGAAAAGGGGATGCCGGGCTTCCGTTCCGGGAAGAAAGAAGACAAGCTGGGGGTCCGGGCGTCCGACACCTCCGAACTCATCTTCGAGGATGTCGTGGTACCGGCGGAAAACCTGCTCGGCAAGGAGAATGAAGGCTACCGGGGGGCTATGGCCATCCTGGACGGAGGCCGGATCAGCATCGCCGGCTTTTCGCTCGGAGTCGCGGCCGGTGCTTTGGAAGCCGCCCTCAAATACGCCAAAGAACGGGTTCAGTTCGACCAGCCGATCGCTAATTTCCAGGCCATCCAGTGGATGCTGGCCGACGGGTTCACCGAGCTCGATGCGGCCCGGCTGCTGACTTACCGCGCCGCCTTCCTCGAGGATCAAGGGAAAAAGATCCCCAAGGAATCGGCCATGGCCAAGCTCTTCTCTTCAGAGTTGGCCGTCCGGGCTTCTTCGAACGCGGTCCAGATTCTCGCCGGGTACGGCTTTACCAAAGACTACCCGGTAGAGAAGTTCTACCGGGATTCCAAGCTGGGAACGATCGGCGAGGGGACCTCCGAAATCCAACGCTGGATCATCGCTCAGAAGGTCCTCTCGGAGTACTGAAGGATTTGATCAAAGAGATTCGGCAAGGGAACGCCCGGGCCATCGCCAAGGCCATATCGCTCGTCGAGAACGACTCCTCCGCCGGCCAGCGGCTGATGAGGCAGGTCTTCGCCTGCCGAAAAGACGCCGTCGTGCTGGGGATAACCGGAGCTCCGGGCACGGGGAAGAGCACGCTGGTCGACCAGCTTATCGGCCGGTTGCGCGCCGCGGGTCGCAAGATCGGAATCGTGGCCGTCGATCCGTCGTCTCCGTTCAGCGGGGGGGCCATCCTCGGCGACCGGATCCGGATGATGCGGCACAGCGTCGACGCCGATGTCTTCATTCGCAGCATGGCCACTCGAGGACATCTCGGCGGCCTTGCCAAGGCCACGGGCGAGGCGATCGCCATTTTCGAAGCGGCGGGCAAAGACTATATCCTCGTCGAAACGGTTGGAGTGGGCCAGGATGAAGTGGAAGTCGTCAAGTTGGCCGATCTTGTCCTCGTTGTTTTGACTCCCGACGCGGGTGATGAGATCCAGGCTTTCAAGGCCGGGATCATGGAGATCGCCGATATTTTCGTCATCAACAAAGCCGATCATCCCGGGGCCGAAAAGATGGAGCGCCAGCTCCGGGCGATGCTGGACTTGGGTCTCGTGGAAAAAGACAAACCGTCCGTTATTAAGACTGTGGCCACGAAGGGAAAAGGGATCGACGGGATGATGTCCGAGATCGAACGCCGGATGGAAGGGCGGGATTGCCACGCTCAGGAGGTCCGCAGGAAGCGGCTTCTCGCCTGGATGCTCAAGGACATTACCCGGGAGAAGATCAACCAAATCATTACCCGGGACATCCCCGATTCCGTTTTCACGGAGTACGTGGACCAAATTTATCACCGCCGGAGCGACCCCTATGCCATCGCCGACAGGCTAATCGCCCGCTTGAAGGAGAAGGGATGAAGGTCAAGGGGATCCACCACATCGGGATCGCGGTGCGCGACCTGGAAGTGAGCCTGCAAAGATGGACGGCTCTTTTCGGCGCCCACGGGAGTCCCATCGAGGAGATCCCGGAAAGGGGCGTGCGTCTGGCTCATCTCCGTTTTGTCGAAGGTCCGGAGATCGAGCTCATTGCGCCGCTCGACGATGTCTCTCCGGTCGCCAAATTCATAGAATCGCGAGGCGAGGGCATCCAGCATTTTACTCTCGAGGTTGACGATATCGGCACGGCGTTGCGCGATCTTAGCCGGGCCGGCCTCCAGTTTGTTCCAGATGCTCCCCAAAAAGGGGCGGGGGGAGTCCTTATCGCCTTCGTTCATCCCAAGTGCTTGAATGGAGTGCTCTTGGAGCTCCGTCAGGGTCAGCCGTCCGGCGCCGCAAAGGGCTAGTCCCGCGTCTCACGAGTAGCTTGGCTTTATGATAATCAAGAGAGGACGCGGCACCGCGGGGGAGTTTGAGGGGGACGGCGTCGTTCCCCTCAGGGGGTCAGCGGAG
>CAYGXD010000094.1:0-13820 GCA_964353705.1 uncultured Eubacteriales bacterium
GGGGTTCCAAGGGGGAAAGCCCCCTTGGTCGCAGCGCGAAGGGGAGGCAGGGAGCGAAGCGAGCGTTGGAAGGGGGGAAGCGGAGCTTCCTCCCTCCAAAGGGGCGTTGTGGAGAAAACGGGCGCGGTTTCGAAGCTACTGCCCCGAGCCTACTTTGAAAAGTCCGGCCGAAGCCACTATAATGACGCTTCGTCGGCGCAGCCGGATAATCTCTCGACACAGGAGGCGTCATGGCTGAGAAACGCGACCTAGTCGTTATTGGCGGAGGCCCCGGGGGGTATGTGGCGGCCCTACGGGCGGCCCAGCTCCGGAAGAAAGTGACGGTGATCGAGGAAGACCGCATCGGCGGAACATGCATGAATTACGGCTGCATTCCAACCAAATTCCTGCTCAGTCAGACCAAAGCTTGGATTGAGCTCAAGCATAACCCGCGGATTGAGGGACGGGGAGAGACCCTCCGCCTGAATTGGGCGGCCGTCCTGAAGGAAAAAAGGGCGGTGGTCGACAGGCTGGTCCGCGGAACGGAGTTTCTCCTCGGCCGCAACGGCGTCGAGGTCCTGAAGGGAAGGGGTGAGCTAAGGAGCGAAAGAGCCGTTTATTTCGGCGGGTCAACCGGAGAAAAGACGCTGGAGGCGGAAAAAATCATCCTGGCCACGGGCAGCTCATCGGCGGGATTGCCTTTCTTGAAACCCGACGGGAAAACCGTCATAACTCATCTCGAGGCGCTGGAGCTCGAGGTTCCTCCCCGATCTCTCATCGTCGTCGGCGCCGGGGCCATCGGGCTGGAAATGGGAACCGTCTATTCCCGGATCGGGACCGAGGTGACGGTCCTCGAGATCCTGCCGGATATCTTGCCGGGGACAGACCGCCCGATGGCCGCCCGCCTGGAGAGGCTTCTCAAGAAGCAGGGGCTGAAAATATTCACGGAGATGCGGATTGAGTGTAGCGTGCTCGAAGCCGGAGAGTCATCCCTCAAGGGGACCTGCCTCAAGACCGGACAACCTTTTGAATTCAGCGCCGAGAAGATCCTCCTGGCCACCGGCCGCCGGCCCAATTCGGAATTCCTCCAGAAGGACTTTGGCGGGCTCCTGGGCCGCGGAGGCTTTGTCCAGGTCAATTCCCGATTGGAGACAGCCGTTCCAGGCGTCTACGCCATCGGCGATCTCAGCGGAGGCAAGTTGTTGGCTCATAAGGCCTCCCATGAGGGTATCATCGCGGCCGAGAATGCGGCGGGAGCCGCGGTAGAGATGTCCACCGCTGCTTTGCCCATGGCGGTCTTCACCGAGCCGGAGCTTGCCTCGGTTGGCCCTACTGAGGACGAAGCCAGGGCGTCAGGACTCCAAGTCCAGGTCGGGCTGTTCTCGCTGCAGGCGAACGGCCGGGCGCTGACACTGGAAAATCCGGAGGGAATGGTCAAGATAGTGGCCGCCCAAGACGACCGGATTATCGGCGCACATATCTTGGCCCCCTTCGCCAGCGAAATGATCCCCGAGCTGACCCTGGCCATACGCAAAGGGCTCAGGGTACAGGATGTTTCGCAGACCATCCATATTCATCCCACAGTGTCTGAGGCGATGGCGGAGGCGGCCCTAAAGGTCAAGGGAATGGCGCTACACGCTCTAAACCAATGATTTAATGAACATACCCTAGGGCGCGGAGCATCTCCTTGGTCTTGTCGTCGATCTGGATGTCCCGCTTGCCGGCGAGAATTTCCCGGGCGAAACCTTCGAGCTTCCGTCTGAGCGGGAGCAGCTCCGGGGGCCAACTCCGGCCGTCGAGGAGGTCGTCCTTTTCCCTTGGATCCCTCTCCAGGTTGTAGAGTTCATACCGGTCTCTCCGGGGTGTGAGGACGAGATGCCAAGGTGGGGAAAGCAGCCCGAAGCGGTCTTCATAGGCTTCCGGACGGTAGGTTTCTTCGAAGATGATAGGGTGATCTCTTTTTTTGAGGCGGAGGAGGTTTCTGCCCTGGGAATGGGGGAAGGGTTTGATCCCCGCCATGGCCGTGATGGTGGGAGCGATATCAAGGAGGGTGACGAAGTCGGTCCGGACGGCCCCGCCCTGGGCCCGGGACGGGTCGCGGATGATGAGCGGGACGCGGAGGTATATGTCGTAGAGATAATGGATATGGCCCACATGGGGGTCGCCAAACTCGTTATGGTATTCGCCCAGCCCTTCTCCGTGGTCGCCGACCAGCAGGATAGCCGTTTTTTCGAAAATCCCCAGCTCCCTAAGTTTTTTCCAGAGCTTCCCGATCTCTCCGTCCATGTATTCCACTTCTCTCCGGTAGCAGATAGGTACGGCCTGCCGGGTCAGGATCGGATTTCCCCGGAATATGAGCTTGACTTGTCTGCGGCCGGCATTGTTCCGGATGTCGATAAGATTGTTGTTCATGAAAAAGAACACCTGGTCGGACTGGCGGACGTACCAACCGCGAGCGAAATCGACCTGATAGTCCGGCGGGTCGAGGGCCGGGTCGAATTGGAGCATATCCAGGCGGCCGAGGAAGCGCTCCGGCCGGTCGTCAAATTCATTCCGGAACTCCACCCGGAGCCGGTTTATTCCGGGCACCAGATCTAAGACCGCTTCATTAAGGGTGTATTTTTGAAGGCTCGTTTCGGCGACCGGACGATCATTCAGAAAAAGCTTGAAGTCCATTGGAGAACCGGGTGGAGAATAGGGATCATGGGGGTCGGAATAGTGAACCCAGAGAAAAAACGGCCGGTCCCAGTTTTTGCCGAGCCAGGAAAATACGCGCTCGTTGACCTCGCCGGCCGAAAGGTACCATCGCTCCGGCGGAAATTCGTCCAGGTAGTCCTGGAAACCTTGTCCGAGGCCGAAGCCCGAGGCGAGCACACCCAGGGAGACAAAGGCGGCTGTGGCGAATCCCTTTTTCCGGAAGAGATTGACAAAGGACGGGAGGGACCGCCGGGCGGCGATCGGCTGGCCGTTGTTGTAATTTCGGATGCGGTGGGGCGGCTCGGAAAAAAAGAGTGAGGCATGGGAGGGGAGGGTGATCGGGATTAGACTGAATGCGTTCCTGTAGAGGGTGCCCTCCCGGGCCAGAAGGTCGATGTTGGGAGTAGCGGCATTGGCCGGCTCATAGGCGCTGATGTAGTCGGCCCGCTGAGTGTCGAGCGTGATCAGGATGATGTTCTCCGGCTTCGCCTTAGCCCGGCAGCCCGGAGCGCCGAGAAGAATGATCAGGCCGGACAGGGAAAGGATCAAACAGCTAATCTTGCGGAAAACGGAAGACCGGGTCATCTTGATCAGGGGAGGCCGTATTATGGGGGATCGACTGTGTTTTGTCAAAGACTGTTGCTATTCCGGGGCAGTTTTAATAAAATGTGGGCCTTTCGCAGGGAAGAGACACGTGGTTGAATTATTCTTGGTCTTCCTCATATTTGGGCTTCTCGGTTTGATCCTGATTTTTATGAATAAGCTGCTGGGCCCTTCCCGCACCAATCCCGCCAAAGAACAGCCTTTTGAATGCGGCAGCCCCTATCTCCAGAAAGAGATCAAGCCTTTTCAGATCAAGTTTTATCTGGTCGCGTTCATCTTCCTGCTTTTTGATGTCGAGGTGGTCTTCTTCTTTCCCTGGGCGCTTGTCTTCAAAGAAATGCCGGGAACGGCCTTTCTCATCATGATGGCCTACGTCGCTGTTCTTATCGTCGGATTCGTTTATGCCTGGAAAAAGGGCGCCTTCGAGTGGGAGTGAGAGTGGGAAAGCGATGACGGAAAAGAAAAAAAAACATCCGCCGGCCGGGCAGTTCATCACGACCCAGTTCAACTCTCTTCTCGGCTGGGCCCGGAAGTTCTCTCTTTTCCACTATCCCTTCGTAACCGCCTGCTGCGGGATGGAATATATGTCGGCCGCCTGCGCTCATTTCGATATCGACCGCTTTGGAGCCGGCTGGACGCGTTTCTCGCCGAGGCAGTCGGACATGCTTCTCGTCGTTGGCACCATCAGCCAGAAGGAAGCGCCGGTCCTCCGAACGGTCTATGATCAGATGACCGAGCCCAAATGGGTCATCGCCTTCGGGACCTGCGCCGTGAGCGGCGGGATCTACGATAACTACGCCGTCGTCCAGGGAATCGACCAGATCATCCCTGTGGACGTCTACATCCCGGGCTGTCCCCCGCGGCCCGAGACCGTGCTCGACGGTCTGCTCAAGCTTCAAGAAAAAATCCAGCATCAGGATCATGATTGGCGATGGAAGAAAAAACGATCCTAGAGCGGCTCCGGAAGGAATTCCCGGCGGGAGTCAAAGAGACTGCGATCTCGCTGGGTGATGAAGTCGTGGCCATCGACAAGGGGGCGCTTCTTCAGATCGCGGCCTTCCTCAGGGACGGGCCGGGGAAATTCTCGATGCTCTTGGACCTGACGTGCGTCGATTATGCCGGCGAGGAACCGCGCTTCGAGATGGTTTATCATCTCTTCTCCCTCCTGCGGAATCAACGCCTAAGGGTCAAGACGAGGCTCAGTGAGAGCGACCTCCGGATTTCTTCATTGACTTCTCTCTGGAAGAATGCCGACTGGCTAGAGCGCGAGGTCTACGACCTTTTCGGGATTCATTTCGAGGGGCATCCCGACCTGAGGCGTCTGTTCATGTACGACGGGTTCGAGGGCCATCCCCTCCGCAAGGACTATCCTTTGCGGCGGCGGCAACCCCTCATCCGTCTGAAGGAGTGATATGCCGACACGGATCCAGGAGCAGGCCCGGCAGGACACGATGCTCCTGAACATGGGCCCTTCCCACCCGGCCATGCACGGGACGATCCGCATCATGCTGGAGCTCGACGGCGAGCGCATCGTTAACTCCGAGGTCGAGGTCGGGTACCTCCATCGCGGGTTCGAGAAGACTTGCGAGCACCGGACGTATTTCAGTCTGCTCCCTTATACGGACCGGCTGAACTATGTCTCGCCGCTCATCAATAACCTGGGCTACGTCATGACTGTCGAGAAGATGCTCGACGTCGAGGTCCCCGAGCGCGCCCAGTACATCCGCGTCCTGATGAGCGAGCTCTCGCGCATCTCCGACCATCTGACCTGCCTGGCGGCCATGGCCATGGAATGCGGTGCCTTCACGGCCTTTCTGTATAAAATGAAAGCCCGTGAGTTCCTCTGGGATGTCATCGAGCAGACAACCGGCGCCCGGATGACGACCTCTTACATACGGATCGGCGGAGTCCGGGCGGACCTCCATCCCGGCTTCGACACGGTCCTGAAAAAAGCCATCGAGGAGACCCGGAGCGTCCTCAAGGACGTCCACGGACTCCTGGATAAAAACAAAATCTTTCTCAACCGGACCAGGGACGTCGCCGTCATATCGCGCGAGGATGCCGTCTCTTTCGGCTGGACCGGGCCCTGTTTGCGCTCCACCGGCGTCTCTTATGATGTCCGGAAGGCGCACCCCTATCTCGTCTATGACCGGCTGAAATGGGAGGTCCCGCTGGGCGAGAGGGGAGACAACTACGACCGTTATCTGGTCCGGATGAAGGAGATGGAGCAGAGCCTGCGCATCATCGAGCAGGCGGCCGTCCGCCTTCCCAGATCTTCGCGGGCATTTATCGCCGACGGCCTGCCTCCCGCCCAAGCCATCAGGGAATCCCGTCGCCGCAGGGTCCGGACGGACATCGCGCTTTCTCCCAACCTGGAGGGTTCGGAGGGATCCCGCTATCCTGATATCCTGGCCTCGGGCAACGGTTTCGTCGTCCCGCCCAAGGAAGAAACCTACACGACGATCGAGGGGTTGATCGAGCATTTCAATTTTTTTATGCGGGGCCATGGTCTTCGGCCGCCCAAAGGCGAAGCGTACTTCGCCGTCGAGGGCGGGAATGGAGAGCTGGGGTTCTACATCGTTTCCGATGGAACCGACCGGCCGTACCGGCTTCATCTCAGGGCGCCGTGTTTCCATATCGTCTCGGCGCTGGAGCAACTCATCCGGGGGCGCTATGTGGCCGACGTAATCCCGACTTTCGGGTCCATGAACATGATCGGAGGGGAGTTGGACAGGTGAGCCGCGAATACTCGAATTCGCTGCGGCGCAGGATCGAAGCGGTCGCGGCCCGCTATCCGAAAAAAGGGGCGGCGCTCCTGCCGGTCCTCCACCTTGTCCAACAAGAAACGGGCCATATCTCCGCCGAGGAGGAGCGCTTCGTAGCCCAGGCGCTCGGGCTCAAGCCGATGAAGGTCAGGGAAGTCGTTACTTTTTATACGATGTTCCTCCGCCGTCCGGTCGGGAAGTACCACCTCCAGGTCTGCTCCAATCTCAGCTGCACTCTGCTGGGGGCGGGTCCGCTCCTGGAGTATTTGCAGGAAAAACTGGGCATCGGGGCAGGAGGGACAACAGTCGACGGCCGGTTTACCCTCTCCACCGTCGAATGCCTGGGGGCCTGCGAACAGGCGCCCTGCCTGATGGTCAATTTCGATTATCATGGTGGGCTGGATAGAGAGAAGATCGACCGGGTCCTGGAAAGCTTGGAATAGAACCATGGACGAAAAGATCTTGACCCGGCACTTCGGAGTGGAGGGACTTTTCCGGCTGGAAGTCTATCGCGGCCAAGGCGGATACAAGGCCGCAGAAAAAGCCCTGAAACAGATGACGCCGGCCGCCGTCCTCGAGGAAGTCAAAAAGGCCAGTCTCCGCGGCCGGGGCGGAGCCGGATTCCCGGCCGGGATGAAGTGGGGTTTTGTTCCCCAAAACGTCCCGAAGCCCAGGTACCTTTGCGTCAACGCCGACGAGGGAGAGCCCGGCACGTTCAAAGACCGCTATCTCATGAACCACAACCCCCATCTTCTGCTGGAAGGGATGATCATCGCCTCCTACGCGGTCGGCATCCGCTCGGCTTTTATCTATATCCGCGGTGAGTACGAGGCCGTCGCCTTGAGGCTCGAGGCCGCGATCGCCGAGGCCCACAGGAACGGCTATCTTGGAGAAAAAATCCTGGGGACGGAGTTTGACCTGGATGTTGTGGTCCACCGAGGTGCCGGTGCTTATATCTGCGGTGAGGAAACGGCTCTCCTCGAATCGCTTGAAGGGAAGCGGGGGCATCCCCGGCTCAAGCCGCCTTTCCCAGCCGCGGTGGGCCTGTTCCAGTGCCCCACCGTGATCAACAATGTGGAAACCCTGTCCAACATCCCCTTCATCATCCAGGAAGGAGCCGACCGGTTCCTCAAATATGGTTTGCCCGGGGACGGGGGGACGCGAGTCTTCGGCGTCAGCGGCATGGTCAGGAAGCCGGGCATCTATGAACTCCCGCTTGGGACCAAGCTGAGGACGATCATATTCGACCACGCGGGGGGCATGAAGGACGACAGGGAGCTGAAAGCCGTTATCCCCGGCGGGATGTCGGCTCCGATTCTCACAGCGGATGAGATCGACCTGCCCATGGATTTCGATTCCCTTGCCGGAGCGGGATCGATGCTCGGCTCGGCGGCCGTCATCGTCATAGACAAGGAGACTTCGATCCTGGACGTGCTCAGGGCCGTGGCCAAGTTCTATTCCCATGAATCGTGCGGACAGTGCACGCCCTGCCGGATCGGCACCGCCTGGATCAATAAAATCGTCAAGCGCCTGGCCGGTGGAGAGGGTGAACCGGACGACATCGATGCCATCATCCGTCTGGCTGCCAATATCAAGGGAAAGACTCTCTGCCCGCTCGGGGACGCCGCCGCGCTTCCCCTACTGTCGATATGCCAGAAATTCCGTCATGAGCTGGAGGGATATCTTCCCCATGCCTAAGATCTTCATCGATGACCGCGGCGTCGAGGCGGCTCAAGGGCTGACCGTTTTGCAGGCGGCGGAGAGCGCCGGCATTGCCATCCCCCATTTCTGCTACCATCCTGCCTTCGCGCCCGAGGGAAGCTGCCGGATGTGCCTCGTGGAGATCGAAGGTCTGCCCAAGCTGGAGCTGGCCTGTTCGACTATCGTCAGGGAGGGCTTGAAGGTTCGGACCACGAGCCCGAAGGTCGTCGAAGCCAGGAAAGGCGTCCTCGAGTTCCTGCTGGCCGAACACCCCCTGGATTGTCCGATCTGTGACAAGGCCGGAGAATGCAAACTCCAGGACTATTTCGAGGAATACGGGCTTTTCCGCGGCCAGTTCAAGGAGGCGAAGGAGAAGCGGGAGAAAAAACTCAGCCTCGGCCGGAACCTGATATTGGACCGGGAGCGCTGCATCCTCTGCACGCGCTGCGTCCGGTTCCTGAACGAGATCACCAAGACCGAGGATGCGGGCATCCTCAACCGCGGCATCCATTCCGAAGTGGGGATCTTCGAGTCCGAGCTCATCGACAATAACTATTCCGGTAATCTGGCCCAGATCTGCCCGGTGGGCGCGATCACCGACTCGGATTTCCGGTTCAAGACGAGGGTCTGGTTCCTGGAATCCCGGGAAGCACTCTGTCCTCTTTGCAGCCGAGGCTGCAACATCATGATCGATTCCCAACCCGGATTTCCGCGCCTGCCCCGAAGCCGGCGGGTTTATCGTATCCGGGCCCGCCGGAACCCGGACATCAACTCGCACTGGATCTGCGATCACGGACGCTATGGGTACGCTTATCTGGATGAGGGCCGGCAGGAAAAACTGGCCTGGAAGAAGGGCGGTCGAGAAACCGGGCTGACCTGGGATAAGGCCGGGCAGATTCTGACCGAGAAGGTCCGGTCGCTGGTCGCGCACGGAAAGGTCTCGCGGATCGGCGTCGTCCTCAACACCAACCTGACCAACGAGGAACTCTTCCTGGCCGACCGGCTTTTCAGGAAGGGGCTGGGAATTGAGAAATTTTTGGTGGCCGACCCGCCGCCGGAAAAAGGGGACGGATTCCTGCTCACCGCTGACCGGACAGCCAATAGCCGCGGCCTGCGGGAGGTCGACCTGCCCTTCCATGCGCCCGATCTTAAAGCCCTGTCCGAGTTGGACCTCCTTTTCATCTTCGGCCACTACCTGCCCACCGCAATCAACCCGGCGGACCTTAGAAGGGCTTTGGAGAAGGTTGAGACCAAGGCGCTATTTGCGTCTCACAAGAGCGCCCTGGACGGCCTTGTTGATTTCGTTGTCCCGGTGCCGGTTATCGCCGAGAAAAGCGGCAGCCTGACCAATTTCGACGGCCGGGTCCAGCATTTCCGTTCCGGACTGGATTACGAAGGCGACGGGCTCCCTGAGTGGAAGGTGTTCCTGGATCTGGCCAAAGAGATGAAGGTCGAACATAGGTATTTCTGGCCGCTGACCTCTCCAGAGGCCGTATTCCGGGTGCTCCAAGAAGAGGTTCCCTTTTTTAAATAGAGAACGATGGATATCCTGATTGCCGTTATAAAAATCATCCTGGCCCTGGTCTGGTTCCTCATCCTGACGCTGTATCTCACCTGGCTGGAGCGGAAAGAAAGCGCCGTCATCCAGGACCGGATCGGAGCCAACCGGGCCAATATCTGGAAGTTCAGGTTTCTCGGGCTTTTCCAGCCGTTTGCCGATGCGATCAAGATGATCTTCAAGGAGGATTTTGTCCCGGCCTTTGCCAACAAGTTCCTGCATACGCTGGCGCCTTTCCTCTCGTTTTTCTTCGTTGCCATCACCATCTGCGCCGTTCCATTCGGCGACACTCTCCGCATCGGCGGGCGGACGATCAATCTCCAGGTCCTCGACCTCAGTGCCGGACTTCTTTTCATGCTGGCCATGCTTTCCCTGGCCATCTACGGCATCATTCTCAGCGGCTGGGCTTCGCGCAACCGGTTCACGCTGCTCGGCGGGATCCGGGGGGCCGCCCAGCTTGTTTCCTACGAGGTCGCATTGGGGCTTTCGCTCATCGGCATCATCATGGTCTACCCCTCGCTCCGCCTTCAGAGTATCGTCCATTTTCAGGGAGAAAACCTCCTCGGTTTCATCCCCAAGTGGGGAATCATCCTCCAGCCGTTCGGGTTCATCGTCTTTTTCCTTGCGGCCCTGGCCGAGACGAAGCGGGTGCCCTTCGATATGCCGGAGGGGGAGTCCGAGATCATCGGGTTTTTCACCGAGTACGGCGGGCTCAAATGGGGCCTCTTCATGATGACCGATTTCATGGAGATCATCATCGTCTCTGCGCTCCTGACGACGCTCTTTTTCGGCGGCTGGCAGGTGCCCTGGCTTGCCGCCGATGGATTCCATTGGCCCTGGGGCGGCAGCTGGGGACTGCCGCACGGTGTCGTAGTCGTGCTCCAGCTTCTGGCCTTTAATGTCAAGATCGTCTTTTTCTGCTGGCTCCAGATCCTCATCCGCTGGACCTACCCCCGCTTCCGCTACGACCAGGTTATGGACTTGGGCTGGAAGCTTCTCATCCCGTTGAGCCTCCTCAATATCGTCGGGACCGGAGTCGTGATGGGATTTCTGCAATGATCAAAGCGCTTGGCTACTTCCTCGAGATCATCAAGGGCGGCCTTATCACCGTCCGCCATTTCATCGTCAACATGTGGTTCCACACGCTTAAAGTCCTCGGGTTCAAGGTTAAACGCAAAGGCGCCGTGACCATCCAGTATCCCGAAGAAAAGAAAGAGCTCGCCGCGCGCCACCGGAGCCTGCACCGCCTGATACGGAGAGAGGACGGCAAACCGCGCTGTGTTTCCTGCCTGCTGTGCGTCACGGTTTGCCCGTCCGAATGCATCTCCGTCGAAGCCGCCGAGGACCCCGACCCGGAAATACAGAAGCTTCCGGCCCGATTCGTCATCGATCTGAGCCGCTGCTGCTTCTGCGGATTTTGCGTCGAAGCCTGCCCCGAGGACGCCATCCGGATGGACACGGACCAGATCGAGATCGCGGCCTACAGGAGGCCGGATTTGATCTACGACCTGGATAGACTCTTGAAATGACATCCGACCGACTCCGGCTGGGGGAATTCGATGTCTATGGTCTCCGGGACGGTTTTTTCTACCTGGACGGAGGGGCGATGTTCGGCGTCGTCCCCAAGACTCTCTGGGAGAAGAAATGTCCGGCCGACGCCCGGAACAGGATCAAACTGGCCCTTAACTCTCTCCTGATCAGGACGCCCGGCGCCGTCGTTTTGGTGGAGACGGGGATCGGGTCGAAGCTCGGCTCCAAACTCTCCGATGTCTATTGCGTAGAGCAGGACCCTGGTCTTCTGGGCTCTCTGGGCCGGCTCGGGTTCGCGCCGGAAGAGGTTGATTTTGTGATCAACACCCATCTGCATTTCGACCACTGCGGCGGAAACACGGTCCGGAATGAAAATGGCGAGATCGTCCCGGCATTTCCCCGGGCGCGCTATATCATCCAGAAGGGCGAATGGGAGTGGGCGCTCAATCCCCATGAAAGAGAGAAGGGCAGTTACCAGGCCGAGAATTTTCGGCCATTAGCGGACACCGGTCTCCTCCAGCTCGTCGACGGAGGCTCCCAGGTTACCGCTGGTGTCGAAGTTATGCTCGCCCCCGGGCATACGGCGCGCCACCAGTGCGTCAAGGTGAAAAGCGGAGGTAAGACGCTCGTCTATCTGGGAGACCTGGTCCCGACCTCGGCCCACATCGCGCTCGCCTACGGCATGAGCTACGACCTCCATCCGCTCGAAAACCTGGAGAGCAAGAGGACGCTCTATGAGCAGGCCCTCGCCGAGGATTGGACACTGGCTTTTGTCCATGACCCAGGTCATTATTTTGGCAAGGTCAGGAAACTCAACCGGAAATACGAATTCCAGCCTCTCGATTGACATTGCCGGTTGGAGGAATATAATACGTTTTTTTTAATCCAAGGAGGTCTCATCATATGAAAGAAGTTACCATAGAAGAACTCTTAGCCAAAGCTGAGAAGCCCTCGAAAGAGGCCTTGCGCCTTCATGCCTTCTATAAGGGCAAGATCGGCGTTCAGCTGAAGTGCCGGATCCGGAGCTTCGACGATTTTGCCATCTGGTACACTCCCGGAGTGGCGGCGGTCTGCAAGGAGATCCATCAGGACCCGGAGAAAGCTTACGACTATACCAATAAGTGGAATTTTGTGGCCGTCATCTCGGACGGCTCTCGCGTCCTCGGGCTGGGGGACATCGGTCCCGAAGCCGGTCTCCCCGTTATGGAAGGGAAGGGGCTGCTCTATAAGTACCTGGGCGGAGTCGACGCCTTTCCCCTCTGTCTCAACGAGAAGGACCCGGACAAAATCATCGCTATAGTCAAGGCCCTCCAGCCGACCTTCGGCGGCATCAACCTCGAAGACATCTCCCACCCTAAGTGCTTCAAGATTTTGGACACTCTGCGCGCCGAGTGCGAAATCCCCGTCTGGCACGACGACCAGCAGGGGACGGCTTGTGTCACAGTGGCCGGGCTGATCAACGCCCTCAAGATCGTCGGCAAGAAGATCGAGGATGTGAATGTCACCATGGTCGGTTCCGGCGCAGCCGGAGTGGCCATCGTCCGGCTTCTGATGTCCGCCGGGGTCACGCCAGGCAACATCCTTTCCGTCGACTCCAAAGGCATCCTGCACCGGGACCGCAGCGACCGGGCAATCCTCCAAACCCAGTACAAGGAGAAATGGGACATCTGCTTGAAGACCAACGCCAAGCAGGTCAAAGGGGATGTCCCCGATGCCATCCGCGGCGCCGATGTCCTGATCTCCGCCTCGAAACAGGGACCGGGCACAATCCGGAAAGACTGGGTCAAAACCATGGCCAAGGACGCGATCGTATTTGCCGAGGCCAACCCCGTTCCCGAGATCTGGCCCTGGGAAGCAAAGGAAGCCGGGGCCAGGATTGTAGCCACCGGCCGATCGGATTTTCCCAACCAGGTCAACAACTCGCTCGGTTTCCCGGGGATCTTTCGCGGAGCTCTGGACGTCCGGGCCAAGACGATTACCGACGAGATGTGCATCGCAGCGGCCCGGGAGCTCGCCAAGGTCGCCGAGGACCACGGCCTGAGCGAAGAATACATCATCCCGAACATGGACCAATGGGAAGTCTTCCCGCGGGAGGCCGTCGCCGTCGGCTCCAAGGGCATCGAACAGGGCGTCGCCCGGATCAAAGCGCCGGCCGAAGAGCGGTTTAAGATCGCCGAGGCCATCATCAAGCAGTCCCGGGAAGAGGTCCAGTTGCTGATGAAGGAAAAGTACATCATCGACCCGGATGCCTGAGGCGTCCCGCCGTTCGGTTCATTGACATTTCGGTGTCATTGTGGTATAAAGCTCAATAAGTAAGGATACCCAAACCTTTTAATAATTAGGAGGCAAGTCTGTGAAGAAATTTTCTCGGTTTCTCGTTCTAGGTATTTTTGTGGTTGCCTTGTTCTCAAACTGCGCCAAGCAGCCTACGCAGGCGGTCGACGCAGCCAAAGCGGCCATCGACGCAGCGGCGAAGGAAGGCGCCGGCGTTTACGCGGCTGATGATCTCAAGAAGCTGAACGATGACCTCCAGGCGGCCATGGATGAAGTCAACACGCAAAGCAAGAAGTTCTTTAAGAAATTTGGCACAGCCAAAGAGATGCTGGCCAAAGTCCAGACCGACGCCGATGCTCTGAAAGCCACTATCCCGGCCAAGATAGAGGCGGCCAAAAGCGCCGCTCTACAGGCCCAGACGGACGCCAGGGTTGCGCTCGACGAGTCCAAGGCGCTGCTTGAAAAGGCCCCCATGGGCAAAGGCACCAAGGCCGATATCATGGCCATGAAGGCCGACCTGGCCGGGCTTGAGACTTCTTTTGCCGAGGTCCAGACCGCCATCGACGGTGCAGATTACTTCGGCGCCTCAGCCAAAGCGGCCACGATCAAAGAGAAGGCGACGGTAATTTCCGACCAGGTGAAAGCGGCCATCGAAAAGGTTAAGAGATAAGCTTTCTCTGGAATCGCGTTTTTTTCGTTTGAAGACCGCTCTT
>CAYGXD010000095.1:0-3457 GCA_964353705.1 uncultured Eubacteriales bacterium
ACTTCAGACTTTTCTTTGGTTTCGTCTTTTAAGCCATAGAGCCGCAGTAAGCTATTTTTGGCACATGTTTGTCACACGGGGAGAGGTCTACCCACTTCGAATTGACTTCTTCTCTTTGCTTTGATATGGGTTGAACCACAGACATTAGGATAGGAGGGGCGTGATATGAACGCTCTTTTAGACAGGCCTTCGGTTTCGGCGGTCCGCTGGGTCGCGCGAGTCTTCGGCACGCTTATCGCGTTTTTGGCGCTCTTCGGGATCTTGGGAGCAGTCAGCTACTTAGCCTCGAACAAAGCGGATCGTATGATCGCAGACTATCTAGTCAATGCCGGACTTTTCTTAATCTTCGTGGGGTGCGTCGTCGGCTGGTTTAAGGATCTCCCGGCCGCCCTCTTCATTTTGGGTGGATTCCTGCTCATTCTAGTGACGGCACTCGCCTTTCCGGGTGCGCTTAAGCAGGTGTATTTCTTCGCCATCCCCGCGCTTCCCGGCTTTCTTTTTCTCTATGTCCACCTAGCCAGCAAGAAGAAGTGAGGCCTTCCGGCACATACGTCGGAAAATCCTCCGCGGCCAATAATGACCGTTTATACGCAGAGCTTTGACAATTTGGACGACGGCAGGACGACAGCAGCAGACTTATTGTGTTAAAAGTGGGCAGACCACTCCTTCCTCAGACAGCGAGTGCCAAATTATGTTCGGTCGCGAATGCTCTACTTCTGAGGTATCTTCGAAGCGTGCGTGGCTACGCACCTCCAGTTTCCGGCCTGCTTGATGAAGGTATCCGTCCATTGGTACTTACCACTAGTATCTTTGCCTTTAGTTTGGGATTTTTCCGTATTTAGGCCCATGACCACTGCCGCATCTCCGTAAACTCGGACCTTCATGTTCTCTGACACTACGGAGGTATATGTGGCCTCTCCAGACTTTAGGCTGGCCAACCATTGGGCTTTAGTCCAGATAGTGCCGTCGGGATCCGTAAAAAGATAGTCATCCGATACGATTTTTTCAAGGAATGCCAAGTCATTCTTAACCAGAGCCTCGCCCCACCCCTTCTCCAGCTTTATCAACTCCTGTTCCACACTCTGGGTCTGAGCCTTTGTCAGGATACCGACTCCGAAGACCAAGACCGCCACACAGACCGCAAAAGCAATGCGTTTCATTTACCCCTCCTTAATTTGGGTTGAGATTATTAGAACTCGCCTGACAATGGATGTCAAGCTGAGTTCGCCGATGTCCTATTTCTGGGCTATCTTTGAAACGTGCTCGGCTACAACCTGCCAACGTCCGGCAAGCTTAATAAAAGTATCCGTAATTCGCTCCTGCACACTGGTATCCTTGCCTTTGGTCTGTGATTTGCTGGCGAAGTGGAATGTGACCACCGCTGCGTCACCATAGACACGGACCCTAAAATCATCATTCACCGCGGACGTAACCACTTCCTCGCCAGACTTCAGACTCGACATTGTCTGGGCTTTTGTCTTGACGACACCATCGCTATCTGTATTGATAAAGTCATCCGCTTTTATCAATTCCTGTTCCACACTCGCCGTCTGTGTCTGAGCCAAGATGGCAACTCCGAAGACCAAGACGACAAGGCCGACCGCAAAGGCAATCCGTTTCATCTTCCCCCTCCTTGCTGAGATCGTTGGGCCTATTTCTTGACTTCCTTCGGCTTCAGTTCCATGCCGAGTTGCTGATAGAGACCCAGATAGTCCTCGATAGGAGACCAGTCTTTAACTTTCCCATCAACTATCGTTATTAAGTGCATTGCTGGCTGCGTGACTTTAATTCCTGTCGCTGGGATTCCCTCATAGTCAGCTTTATGCGTCCCATTTTGTGTGAGTTTAACTGCGACCATATCTCCTTCTGCTATCACATTTTCAATCCCATGTCTCCAATCTGGAAACGCTGTATAGTGTGACTTGATAAGTTGAAACAACGTATCCTTTCGCAGCGGCTCAGATAAACCCGGCATGGGAATAGCAAGATCGTCAGCAAGGAGTTCATTGAGTCTTTCAAAATTCCCTGCGTCAATCGAAGTGAATACTTCTTTAGCTACCTCCTTATTCTGCTCCTCAAGGTTTGCCTGCACCCTGAACTTCTCCAGCTCTGCCTTTTCGGCCTTGTTCTGGCAGCCAAACGCAAAGCAGAGCAGCATGACCAAAGACACGATCAAAATTGGGTTTTTCACATACTCCTCGTTGATTTTGATAAGATTATTAGATTTCCCTTGACAGCACTTGTCAAGCCAATTTTATGCTGGACCACCTCGATATCTGTGATACAAAATCACTAGTTGAGGAAGACACCTCCAAGGGAGTCAAGAGGTCGCCGGTTCGATCCCGGTCAGCTCCACCAGATTATTTTCTTGGTTTCCCCTGATATTTCAGAGCAGCAGGCTCATCCTCCTGAAAACGGCCATTGATACCTCACGATGAGGCATTGGACCAAGGTCCAATTGACGGCTTGCCCGCCGATTAGGTAAAGTAAAGAATGAGCCGTCAGGGCTCCTTGAGCCAAAGTGAGAGCTCAGCATTTTTAACCCGATAGTGAGGTCGACAAAATGAAAACCAAGCACATTATTGCGATGGGGATGATGGCCGGGTTGGTCTGTTTTGTGGCCCTAGGGCCGGCGGGGCAGCAACAGCCGGCGGCGGCTCAAGATCAGCCTAAGCCGCAGATGACGATGAAGGAAATCAAACAGAAACTCGGCATCGTCGTGTTCCCCGCGAAGGGGCAGACCCCGGAGCAGCAGGAAGCCGACGAATGGACATGCTTGGAGTGGTCCATGGATCAGGCCGGGCTCGGCCCGAACGCCGGGCAGCAGGACGTGCAGGCGGCCGGCGAAGCCGCCAAGGACCAAGCCAGCGACGCGACGAAGGGTGCGGCCGTCGTGGGCGCGGCGAAGGGTGCGGCGGTGGGCGCGATCTTCGGCGCGATCGTGGGTGACACCGGGGAGGGGGCAGCCGTCGGCGCCGTCGGCGGGGCGCTGAAGGGTCGCAAGGCGAAGAAGCAGGCCGAGAAGCAGGCCGAGGCGCAGACCGAAGCGAAGGTCGCGGCCGATAACAAGGCGAAGCTGGACACGATCAAGAAGGGCATGGCGGCCTGCCTCGAATCAAAGGGATATACCGTCCAATAAAAGACTTCAGCCGCGCGATCGCGGTACGCGGAGAGAAGTCTATTTGGCCAGTCTGACCGGCAGTCAAGAGGTCGCCGGTTCGATCCCGGTCAGCTCCATCAGCTTCCCTTCCCCAGGTTCCCCTTATTTGTAGTGATTGAGAGAACAATTGATTCTTTCTGATCTTTTACGCGATCGGCGATGACCCCCGCCGGGCGCCGGCAAACCCAGGGACTTGGGCGCTCTCGCTACCCTGGCATTATTTCCGTCGGCTCGGACGCAGACACCTAAGATCCAGCTGATAACGAGGTCAAGTGGGAAAAAGGGCTATTGATTCTT
>CAYGXD010000095.1:3557-8539 GCA_964353705.1 uncultured Eubacteriales bacterium
TGCCGTAATGCCGCCACAGGATGTCGACCTTCCCGTCTCCGTTGAAATCCCCCGTCCCGGCAATCTCCCACTTTAGATCTGTCGCCGTCGGCAACACGCCTTCTCCGGTCCGCTCGAATCCCTTCAAGTACCATACCCGGTTCGAGCCCGTGCCGTGATGCCGCCACAGGACATCCACCCTCCCGTCTCCGTTAAAGTCCTTCTTGATATTGGCGTCGATCGGCATGACGAAGAGCTTGAGATAGCCGTTGCCTCCCCGCCAGACGCCGAAGACATGTGTATCCGTGCGGGTCAGGGCGACGCGGTAACTATACCAGCCCTTCGGAATGCCGGCGGCGGGGTCGATCGTAGTGAGCGACCAAGCGCGCGTCTCGGGGTCATAAAATGAGGCCTTGACCGTATTCGATCCGTCGGTGCCGATCTCTCCCCAGGCGACGACGGCTTTCCCATCTTCTCTCGCGACCACGACGGGCATGGGCTCTATCCCCTCACTGAGAAACCCGATGCTCGCCCGGGTGGGAGTTTCGAAAGCCGCTGCGCCACGCCTTTTCGCGACATCGAGGGGCATCTTCTGTATGGTTTCGTTCCAACCCGCTATGGTTCGATAGACGACGCCATAGCGGTCGACGTAGAGTTCTCCATAGCCATTGACATCGCAGCCTTCTGCTTTGGGGATCTTCGTCATGGTGGTGTACGACAACTTGCTCCCGCCGGGGGCCATGCAGTGATATGCCTCAAAGTAATCGGATTCGTATCTCCCCTGAAGGGTCCAGGTGGCGTGAACCTGGCCTTGGGAGTCATTGATGAGCTGGGGATGTTTATATTCGACATCATATGGAATGAACCGCGCTTTGGATTCCCAAGTTCCGTTGGCTAACTTTCGCATATAAAAAACCGTAGCCCAGTCGTTGGTGCGGACATTATTCCAGATGACGAACATAACATGGAGGATGCCTCTGGAGTCGATGGCACATGACGCTTGGCTCAACTTTTGAGTGGATGGGACGGACAGGACTTGCTCGGTGGTCCATCCTCCCGAAGTCTTCCAGGAATGCATGAGCATGTTTCCGAAACCCTTGGATGTCCAGGCGATGTGGACGGAACCTCCATCGGGTTGGACGGAGACATATGGACGCCACATGGCTGTCTCGATGCCCGTCGCCACCAGCACTTTGCCTGATACGGCATTATTAATGATCTTGCCATAATAGAGAGAACCCCAGTCCACCCAGGCGATATGCACGGCGTTGGTGTTATCAGCCCGGATATCCTGAGCGTCGACTTCATAGCCAAGGTCATAGATGTTGTATTGGGCCGAAGCCGGAGCCGAGATGCCCAGAAGGAGGGAAAAAGCTATTCCCGATATCAGGGCGGCGGATTTGAATCTCCTTCGAGACTTGTCCGTCATGGTTTTTCTCCTATTCTTCAGTCATTAGTTTGTCGATCGGGCGAATACATGTCCATCACCCCTAGAGATGAGAATGGGGGTGAATTTTCGGGTCTCTTAAGGCGGGAATCATAGCGGGTTTTATTTGCCATTACAAGTATATTGAGGAATATCCGCCGGCGGTGGACCCCCGACGGGTCCAGGAGAGACATCCCATTAGAATTTCATCCGCTCGAGGATGTTCCAGCCCTTGTCGCCCCGGATCTGGAAGTGTCCCGTCTATGCATAGGACTTTGGCAAGAAATTTACGAGACGGGACACTTATGTTCAGGCCGGGAAATTCATCCTTCCTGTTGGGTTCAGATCGATATACGGACGGAAGAGGCTAAAGGCTTCTCGGGATCATTTAGTGATCGTCCAGGTGTATCCTTTATCCTCGGTGATCTCAATATTGGTGGAGGCCACGACTGTGCTAGTTCCCTGCTGTTTGGCCTCAAAAAGATGCTCACCGTAGGTAATATTCGATATGGAATTGGCCTCCCCGTTTTTGAGGTCGGTCTGGTAGGTGCCGTCTCCATAGATGCTGAGGGTTTCCCCGTAATTGTTGGTGATAGCCACGCTGGCGGTGCTGTTGAGCGTCCAGGTATAGTTTGAGGCTGCGGCGATCTCTGCAGTTT
This sequence comes from uncultured Eubacteriales bacterium, assembly GCA_964353705.1. Taxonomy (GTDB): domain Bacteria; phylum Acidobacteriota; class Aminicenantia; order Aminicenantales; family UBA8522; genus UBA8522. Next base: position 5,622 of record CAYGXD010000095.1, read on the forward strand.
CCGACTTGAGCACCTTGTCCGTCCCCTTTCTTTTGGCTACGAGGAGATGGGTTCCCACGGGGACATCCTCGATGTAATAATATTCCTTGTGTTCCAGAAAAAACTTATAGGTACCATCCATATAGATGTCCACCGCGATGCCGCAGTTATTGCGGACGGTGATCCTGGGTTTATCGTTCCCGTCGGGTGTCGTCGAGTTCTTGCAGCCCGACCCGGCCAAGAGCAGCAATCCCAGACAGACAGATATCCTCAAGGCCCGCCATATTATTTCCTTTTTTTTAGTTCTCACTTTAAGCCTCATCGCCAATCTAGGATATACCAATCCTCCCCATCCGTCAAACAAGCTCCTTCGGTGTTGTCTTACCCTTAGAGGTGATAATCCCCGTTCAAACATCACCTTTTGAATCCCCCCTAAAGATGATTGACCGGGAGCCGAGGCTGTGGGAATCTGGGTTCGGTTTCAGGCCATAACCGTTTCTATGTCTTCGGACGGGAAGGAGTTGGAAGGCCGGACCGCAAAACGAGCCTAAGCTCGGCCGACGGCATTTCTCAGGAGACACTATGATGGAACATCAGGAACAGAATTCAGTCAGGGAGTCCAATTACAAGAAAAAGATACTCATCGCGGACGATTCTCCGGTCACCTTGGCCTCGCTTGAGAAAACGCTTTCGGGGGGCCTCTTCCAAACGATCCGGGCGGCGAACGGCAAGGAGGCTTTTGACAAGGCTGTCTGCGAGCTCCCCGACCTGATCCTGCTGGACGTTATGATGCCGGAAATGAACGGCTTCGAGGTAGCCAGAGTCCTGAAAGAAGATACGCGGACCCGCAGCATCCCGATCATTATGGTCACGGCTTTGGACGGTCCTGAGCATGAGCATGCCGGGCGCGCGGCCGGGGCCGAGGAGTACCTGAGCAAGCCGGTCAGACCGCAGGAACTCATCGCCCGGGCGAACTCTCTGATCTCCCTTAGACAATACCGCGACCAACTGTCCATCCGAAATCATTCGCAGTGGTCTTTCATCGTGGATAGACATTCCGACGACGCCGGACCCGAGCCTCAGAAGGAACTTCCCCTGGTCCTTCTGGTTGAAGATAACGAGAGCGACGCCGAGCTGGTCCTGCACTTCCTCAAGGAATTTCCCATCCGTCTTGAACGCATGTCCAATGGCGCTGACGCCGTCGAAATCTGCCAGACGGGGAAGGTGGACCTCATGCTCCTGGACATCGTTCTACCCGGCTTGAACGGATTTGAGGTCAGCCGCCAGGTCAAAAGTTCCGAAAAAGGCAAGGACGTTCCCATCGTCGTCATCACCTGCCTGGAAGACATGGAGAGCCGGCTCAAATGCATTGAGCTCCAGACCGATGACTTCCTGGTCAAGCCGATCGTCGGCCGGGAGCTCCAAGCCCGGGTCAAGATCCTCCTGGAAAAGAAGAAACAGCTGGACAAGCTGCGGTCCCATTATGAGCAGGCCCTGAACTCGGCCGTCGTCGACTGGCTGACCGGCCTCTATAATCATGGCTACTTCAAGAAATTCCTGGACCTTGAGATCAAGAAGTCCGTGCGGCAGCGATACCCCGTCACCTTGATAATGATGGATATCGACAATTTCAAGGCGGTCAACGACGCCTTTGGCCATCCCACCGGGGATATGATCCTGCAGCAGATGGCCCAGGTCATCCGGAACGCCGTCCGCGAAGTGGACCTCGTGGCGCGCTATGGGGGAGACGAGTTTGCCGTCGTTCTCCCGTATTCGGACGGCCTCGGCGCACTGCGCGTCGCCCGGAGGATCGACGAGGCCATCAAGAGGCACGGTTTCTCGCCGAGGGCTTCAGCCGAAAAAACCCGGCTGACGGTCAGCATGGGAGTAGCCGGGTATCCCGAGGATGCCGTTCATGTGGACGAACTCATCCACAGTGCCGACCAAAAGCTCTATGCGGCCAAGATCAAAGGGAAAAACCAGATTTCCGCATAAGCCCGCGCCGTTGACAGATCCTCTTCCCGCGTGATAATTCAAACCCATGCTCAAACCCCTCAAGATCGGCCGGGTCGAAGTGGGTTTCCCGGTGGTCCTCGCTTCATTGGCCGGGTACAGTGATCTAGCCTACCGGCTGGTCTGCCGCACCCTGTCCGCTCCTTACTGCACCACCGAAGCTATGCTCGACAGGCAGCTTCTTCTGGAGAGCAAGCTCTTGCGCCGGCTGGTCAGGCTCGACGAGGCCGACCACCCGGTGGCGGGCCAGATCATGGGAAGCGAGCCGGACGTCATGGCCCGGGCGGCGGCGGCACTGAGCCGGATGGGTTTTGACGTCATCGACTTGAACTTTGCCTGCCCTGTCAGAAAGGTCCTGGCCCGGAAGCGCGGCGGATATTTGATGGCCGATCCCGGCCGCGCAATGGATATCGTCCGGGCGGTTCTCGAAGCCGTACCCGAACGGCCTGTTACGCTCAAGCTCCGCCGGGCCTTCCGAGAGAATGAGGAGGGACCGCCGGCCTTTTGGAAAATCGCCCGGGGAGCCTTCAAGGTGGGGATCGCGGGCGTCTGTGTCCACGCCCGAAGCGTCGAGCAGAAATATCGCGGCCCGGCAGACTGGTCATTCCTGGCGCAGGTCAAGCGCGAATTCCCGGACAGGACGATCATCGGTTCGGGTGACGTTCACACCGCATCGGACGCTCTGAGGATGATCGACGAGACCGGTGTGGACGGCGTCATGGCCGCCCGCGGGGCCATCGGCAATCCCTGGATCTTCCGGCAGGCCCGCGATCTCGCCTCCGGCCGGGAGCCGGGAAAGCCCGGGAAGGACGAGCAGAGGGAGCTCATTAGCCTCCATTTCCGAATTGCCTCTTCCATTTACGGCCCTGGGCGGGCGCTCAAGATCATCCGCAATTTTGGGATCTATTACGCCCGCCAACACCCCC
>CAYGXD010000095.1:8639-13579 GCA_964353705.1 uncultured Eubacteriales bacterium
CCCATCGAGCCGGCCGGAGTGGAAAGATATCTTCAGGGCAAGTTTGGAGAGGCGTTCGAGAGCGTTCGCCGGGCCATGGAGGACCTGGCCAGCGTCCATTCTCCCAAAGAGCTGGCGACCAGGGCATTTTCTCTTTATGAGCATTTTCGTCCCGGGATCCCGGATGGTGTGCGGGGCTGGGGAGCCAAGGGGGAACTCGACCTGGACCGCCTCCGGGAGCTTTCCGCGAAGGCCTAATACAACTTCCATGACGCGCGGACGATGCGGGACGTTTTATTTCCGGAAAAGGTGCCGGAAAAGCGGGCGCTTGACGAGGAGAGACAGCTGATGAAGGCCATGGTGATGGCCCAGGTTCGCGATCTCCGTGAAGACCGGAATCCCCTAAAACTGCGGGAAGTCCCGAAGCCGGCGCCAGGAGAGCGAGAGGTTGTGCTCAAAATCCTAACCTGTGGGGTTTGCCATACCGAGCTCGACGAGATCGAGGGACGGATGCCGCCGCCGAAGCTTCCCGTTACGCTCGGCCATCAGGTGGTAGGAAGAGTCGAAGAGAGCGGCCGGGGGGCGGACAAGTTCAAAATAGGTGATCGGGTTGGGGTCGCCTGGATCTTTTCGGCTTGCGGGAGCTGCAAATTTTGCCGCAGCGGGCGGGAGAATCTCTGCGCCGATTTCCGGGCTACAGGAAGAGACGTTGACGGCGGGTATGCCGAATACATGACCGTTGGCCAGGACTTCGTCTATGCCATCCCCGATGTTTTTTCCGATGCCGAGGCCGCGCCTCTCCTTTGCGCGGGCGCCATCGGCTATCGCTCGCTGAACTTGACGGGTCTTCGGGATGGCCGGAAACTCGGGCTGACCGGCTTCGGCGCGTCCGGGCATCTTGTCCTCCTCATGGTCCGGCATCAATTTCCGCGCACCAAAGTCTTCGTTTTTGCCCGGGCAGAGAAAGAGAGAGAATTCGCCCGGGAACTCGGGGCATCCTGGGCGGGCGATCCGGACGAGCCCTCTCCGGAAAAACTCGATGCGGTGATCGACACGACGCCTGTCTGGAGGCCGCTCGTCCAGGCCCTGCGCAGTCTGGACGCGGGCGGCCGCCTTGTCGTCAATGCGATCAGGAAGGAGAGTGTCGATCAGGACTACCTCATGAAATTGGATTACCCCGCTCACCTTTGGCTGGAGAAGGAAATTAAAAGCGTCGCCAATGTGACGAGAGCCGATATCGTCGGGTTTTTGAGGCTGGCGGCTGAGATCCCGATCAAACCGGAAGTCGAGCTTTACGCGCTGGATGAGGCCAACCGCGCCCTCGTCGAGATCAAGGAACGCAAGATCCGCGGGGCTAAAGTTTTGCGGGTTTCCTAAAGGGGGGATACCGGCCTCCGTCCCGACCTACTGCTTAGCAGTGTATTCTTCTGGGCAGAAAGCAAGCTGTAAGCCGGCAAAGGGGGCTGGATTTAAATCCAATTAACAGATATTCAATCAGATAGTCTGGCCCGACCCCCAATTCCCAATTGCCATCGGGGTGGGCTTCCAGTCCTTGTCTACGGCGACGAAGACGACCTCGGCTTCCGTGACTTTCACCGTCTCCCGGCCGTCCGACCGTGTGGCCTCGACCTCGAGCTTGATCGTGATCGAGGTGCGGCCGACTCGGACCGTCTCGGCGTAGAAACTGACCACGTCCCCCACAAAAACCGGCTTGTGGAAGACGACTTTGTCCATGGCCACGGTGACAAAATTGTAGGGACCGCAGGTCTTTCGGGCCTGCACCGCCCCGGCCAAGTCGATATACGACAGGATGATACCTCCGAAGATCGTCCCGTGCTTGTTGGTGTCACGGGGGAGGAGCGTCACGCGGAGGGAGGGATCTCTAGGTTCTCGCATGGTGAGGGATTTTCTCGTCAGGGTTTCCTATAGCACAAGTGGGCGGAGCGGTCAATTGCACAAATATCCCGGCCGCGTGTCATTCCGGTCGGCTCATTTTACAGAGAAACTATGGATCGTCAGGCTCCTGTAGACTGCTCCCGGCCGCAGGATGGTCGACGGGAAATCCGGCTTGTTGGGTGAATCAGGAAAATGCTGAGTCTCAAGGCAGAAGCCGGAGTGTTTGGAATAGACCCTGCCGCCCTTTCCGACAATCGTCCCGTCCAGGAAGTTGCCCGAATAGAACTGGAGGCCGGGCTCAGTTGTGCTGATCTCCATCATCCGGCCGCTCTTCGGCTCTGCCACTCGGGCCGCAAGACCACTTGTCCCGCCGCCGCACCGCAGGACAAAATTATGGTCATATCCGCCTTCGACCCGGCCGATCCGTTCGCCGATGGCCTGCGGCGCGGTAAAGTCGAACGGGGAATCCTGGACCGGCCGGATCTCACCCGTGGGGATCAACCCGGCATCGACCGGCGTGTAGGAATAGGAGTTGATCATGATCTCATGGCCGAGGACATCGCCTCCGCCGGCCAGGTTGAAGTAGCTGTGGTGGGTCAGGTTGACGGGCGTGGCCTTATCCGTGGCAGCTTCATAAGAGATCTTGAGCTCATCATCGTTTGTGAGCGAGTAGACGACAGTGACGGCCAGATTCCCCGGATAGCCCTCTTCGCCGTCCGCGCTCAGGTAGTCAAACTTGACACCGACGGCGCCTGCCTCCCGTACCGGCTCGGCCTTCCAAACCACCTTGTCGAACCCCTTTATTCCTCCGTGAAGATGGTTCTCGCCGTTGTTCGTAGCCAGCTCATAGGCCACTCCATCCAATACGAACCTTCCCTTGGCGATACGGTTTCCGTACCGGCCGACGATCGAGCCGAAATAGGGGCTGTTCCTAATATACCCGTCGAGCGCATCGTATCCCAAGACGATATCCCCAGATTTCCCCGTCCTGTCGGGGACCTCGAGTGACACCAGAGTAGCTCCGTAGGTCATGATGCGGGCCTTGAGACCGCTGCCGTTGATCAGAGCATAGATTTCGACGCCCGTCCCGTCGGGCGTCCGGCCGAAAGGCTGCTTTTTGATGTCCATGCCTGTCCCTCCTACAGTCGCCGTCTTCTCTCCGGGCTTTGCCTGATTCGAACCCCGTTCGGCTTTGCAGACGAAAATTCCCGTCCCGGCCGCGAGGGCAAACCCGAATACCAGCAGAAGCTTCCCACATACCTTCATGATGGCTTCCTGATGATTTCATCCTACTTTATCGGCACCCAATTTTCAAACTCTGGAGTGAACCTTCCATTTTTTGACATCGGCCGATTTCTGAGATATAAGAGGGCCTCCGAATAGGGCGGTGACCATCGCCCGATGGATGAGAATGTCCCCCTTGACCTTCAATTGTAATCAGACAGGGAGGTTGTTTCCGTGCCCAAAAAATTATGGCTGTTGTTGATCGGGTTCAGCATCTTCTGTCTGGCGATTTCGCTTGCCGCCTGCCGAGGGAAAAAAGCTGCCGGCCTCGATAAAATCCCACCTCAAGTCCCCATCGCGGTCCGTCCGTTCTCGCTCCCTAACGTCCGGCTTCTCGACGGGCCGTTCAAGCAGGCTATGGACCGGAACACGCGATACCTCCATGACCTCGACTCCGACCGTCTGCTGCACAACTTCCGTCTCACCGCCGGACTTCCCAGTTCGGCCCAGCCTCTCGGCGGATGGGAAGAACCCAGGGTCGAGCTCCGGGGTCATTTTGTCGGCCATTTCCTTACGGCTTGCGCCTTGACCTTCGCGGCGTCCGGAGACGAAGCGCTCCGCCGGAAGGCGGAGGCTCTGGTGACCGAGCTTGCCAGGTGCCAGAAAGCCCTGGGCCAAACCGGCTACCTCAGCGCCTACCCGGAGGAATTCATCGACCGGGTCATTGAGGGAAAGCGGGTCTGGGCGCCCTGGTACACGCTTCACAAGATCATGGCCGGCCTTCTCGACATGTATGTTTACTGCGGAAACAAGCAGGCTCTCGACGTCGTCAAAGGCATGGCCGCCTGGGCGAAACGGCGCACGGACAAGCTGGATGAGGAGGTGATGCAGCGGATGCTCAGGGTGGAACACGGCGGGATGACCGAAGTCCTGGCCAACCTGTACGCCGTGACCGGCGAGCCCGACCAGCTCGCCCTGGCCAGGCGGTTTGACCATGAAGCCTTCCTCGAACCGCTGGCGGGGCGCCGCGATGAGCTTAAGGGGCTCCATGTCAACACCCAGGTGCCGAAAGTCATAGGAGCCGCCCGCGAATACGAGCTGACCGGAGAAAACCTTTACCGCAATGTCGCCACCTACTTTTGGGACCAAGTCGTCAACCACCGCTCTTATGTGACGGGCGGCAGCAGCAATTACGAAGGATTCCGGACCGACCCGGACGTCCTGGCCGGCGAGGTGAGCAATGCCAGCCATGAGACCTGTGTCACTTACAACATGCTCAAGCTCACCCGGCAGCTCTTCACCTGGACTCCCGATCCCCGGCTCGCCGACTATTATGAACGGGCCCTCCTCAACGGCATACTATCGACCCAGGACCCGGCGACCGCGATGGTGATGTACTATGTGCCGATGGAGTCGGGGTGGTACAAGACGTTTTGTACGCCCGGCGATTCCTTTTGGTGCTGCACCGGAACGGGCGTTGAGAACCACGCCAAGTACGGCGACAGCATCTATTTTCACGACGATAGAACCCTCTATATCAACCTCTTCATCGCCAGTGAGCTTCGCTGGCCAGAGAAGGACTTGACCGTGCGTCAGGAGACGGCTTTCCCCAAAGAGCAGAAAACAACCTTCACTCTCAGCTCTTCATCCGATCTCCAGCTCGCGCTGCGCATCCGGGTGCCCTATTGGGCGACGCAGGGCGTTTCCATCAAGGTCAACGGCGAAGACGAGGATCTTCCGGCGCAGCCGAGCAGCTATCTATCGCTTGACCGCCTTTGGAAAAACGGCGATACGGTAACCGTCGAGATGCCGATGTCGCTCCACCTCTGGCGGATGCCGGA
>CAYGXD010000096.1:0-5296 GCA_964353705.1 uncultured Eubacteriales bacterium
ACGCCTCCGGCCCCGCCGAAGGGCATCGAGGACAAGGAACCGCAGGTCACCGCGCTCTTCCGTGACCTCCTCCAGAAGATCGGCCAGGGGAAACCCGATGCCGGCGCCTTCACGGAAGAAGCCCGGAAAAAATGGTTCCCCGGCCAAATCAAGGAGTTCCAGGAAGACCTGGAGGATTTCGGCCCGGCGAAAGCCGTGGACCTGATCGAGCGCAAAGACGAGGCCGGCTTGCGGAGCTATGTTTATCGGTTGACCTTCGAGGACGGCCGAATCCTGAAGTTGAACCTCAGGCTGACGGAAAAAAACAAGATCGCGGCGCTCGATATGTTGTCCGACTGAGCGCCGGCAAGGATAGAGGGGAATTCGGAGGGGCAGATATAGCCACAAAGAGGCTCATTGGGCCGGCTTGGCCGACAGGAAAGGTATGAGCCTATACACCAGCTTGACCCCGGCTTTCCGGTGTGGTATGAAATTGGACGACCTGGGGAGGCATCAAGAACATTCGGTCGCGATAGACCAAGAATGAGGGATTTTTTTCTTTAGGAGGGAAAATGGAAGGATTCGTCTTCTACTCCGCAGCCGCTCTGGCGGGCGTCCTGGCAATTTGCCCAAGGGGAAGAAGGCCGCCCTGCCCCGACCCGGTAGGCAAATCCTTGATCGGTCTTCTTTTTGGAGTGATTGCCGCCGTTGCCTACTATTTCCTCTTCGTGGGGAAGCGCGCCCTCGAATCCAGTGATATTATTGCCGTCGTCCTGTTTGCGTATCTCTTCTCCCATTTCATCTGGATCCTCTTTTTCGCCAAAAAAGAGGCCTGATAGAGGCGTCCAACTGCATCGTCCGATTTCTGAATTCAACCGGGCAGAAGCTTTTATCCAGATCACGGGACCCGAATCACCCTATCGCTAGGACCGGCCAAAGTCATATCTGATTCGCTCAGGTGGATCTTTTATCCACCCTGACGAGGAAAAGATGAATATCGTCGGTAAAGCCATCGGCCACATCCGCATCGTCGGAAGATTGGGCGAGGGGGGGATGGGAGAAGTCTACGCGGGTTTCGATGATAAGCTCGAGCGAAAGGTCGCAGTCAAAGCCATCGGCGCAAGATTCCAAATGGAACCGCAGGCCAAATCCAGGTTTTTGCAGGAGGCTCGCGTTCTTTCGCAACTGGAACACCCCCAAATCTGCCAGATCTATGATTATGTCGAGGGAGAAGACAGCGACTATCTGGTCCTCGAATTCATAGCCGGGAAAAGCCTGAGAGACAGAATCAGAACGGGGATAGATAAGCCGCTCACTTTGAAGATCGCCGAGCAGATCGCTCAAGTCCTGGTAGCCGCCCACGAGAAGGGCATCATCCATCGGGACCTCAAGCCATCCAACATTATGGTCACGGATAAAAACGAAGTTAAAGTATTGGATTTCGGGCTGGCGCGATTCGTCAAGGCTCTTAGGGAATACACAGTGCCGGAAAGGGGCGATGGAATCCCGCCTTCTCAGCCGCCGATGGGAGTTCCGGCGGATCAAGAGGAAATCACCTTGACTCTCCTTCCGCCGGACGACAAATACAAGTCAGTCCCGGGACATCCTCGGCCTGTCCACCTGAAGACGATAGCCGGGACCGTCATGGGAACGCCGCTCTATATGAGCCCTGAGCAGGCCCGGGGTGAGGCCGCCAGCGCCGCCAGCGACATGTTCTCTTTTGGGCTCCTCCTGCAGCATCTTTTCACGGGCAAGGCACCTTATGACGAGACCCTCGACCGAGCCACCGTCCTGAAAAAGGCGATGAAAGCAGAGTCCGCCCCGGTTGCCGGGATCAGCGCCGCCCTGGCCAGCTTGATCAACCGGCTCAAATCCCCCGTCCCGACAGCCCGGCCATCTGCCCGAGAGACTTTGGAAATCATCCGGCGAATCCGGGAGAAACCGAGGAGGATAACCCGGAATCTGATCATAGCCACCGTCGCAGCGGTATTCCTTCTTTTCGGATTCAAGTACACCCTGGATCTCCGCCGGGAACGCACTCTGGCTCTTCAAGCTCGTGATGAAGCCTCGAGCGTGGCCAATTTTCTGGTGGATCTTTTTAAGGTCTCCGACCCGGGCGAAGCCCGGGGGAGCACCGTGACGGCCCGGGAAATTCTGGATAAGGGCGCCAGGGAAATTGAACGCGGCCTCAGCCAGCACCTCCTCACAAAGGCCAGGCTCATGGACACTATTGGTCTTGTCTATCGCCAGCTAGGTCTCTATCAAGAATCGGAGCCGCTGGTGAAGGAAGCGCTGGAGATCAGAGAGAATCGCCTGGAGACCGATGACCTTCAGATTGCCCAAAGCCTGCTGAATCTTGCGCTGCTGCTCGAACGGCAGGGCAAATATCCGGAAAGCATGAAATCCGCTCAACGCGGCCTGGAGATCCAGAAAAAGAAGCTGGGATTCGATCACCCCGATGTCGCGACCAGCCTGCATTTGATCGGACGCATATACTATCGACAGGTCAACTTCCCACAGGCGGAATCATTTTATAAGCAGGCTCTGGAAATCCGGGAGAGGGCGCTCGGTCCAAACCATCCCGATGTCGCCGGGAGCCTGAATGACCTCGGGGCCCTCTACTATCTCCAGAGTCAGTTTGATAAAGCAGAACAGTGCTATATAAGGGCCCTGGAAATTAGAGAGTCGGTTCTGGGGCTCGATCATCCCGACGTCGCCGACACACTCAACAGTCTCGCCGGACTCTATCTCTGGCTCGGCCGGCATGATGAGGCCGACCCTCTTTATCAAAGATCTCTGGCCATCCGCCTGAAAACCCTGGGCCCCGACCATCCTCTAGTCGCCAATAGTTATAATAACATCGCCATCCTTTACAACTACCGGAAGAATTATGCGAAAGCAGAAGAATACTACCGGAAGGCGCTCGACATTCGGAAGAAAACGCTGCGGGAAGACCATCCCGATATTGCCGGTGCTCTGGAAGACCTGGCCTATCTTTATCAGGTCACCGGCCGGATTAATGAGGCCGAAACAATGTATCAGCAGGCCCTTGTTATGCTGGAAAAGGCCTATGGTCCAGCGAATCCGGAATTGGTGAGTGTTCTTCACAACCTCGCCCTCATTTCTATCGATAAGGCCCGTTACACGAAGGCGGAAGAAGATCTCAAGCGAGCCTTAGACATAATGGAAAAGGGATTTGGCCATGACCATCTTCGAACTACCAGAAGCTTGGGCAACCTCGGTTATCTCTATCTTAGAGCCGGCCGCTATCCCGAATCAGAAAAGCAATATGAAAGAGCTATTGCTATACTGGAAAAAGAGGCCGGCCCTGAAGAGAGCGAAATCGCCGAGTATCTCAGTGGGCTGGGCTGGGCTTGCTTCAAATCAGGCAGATACGATGAGGCCCAACAAGACTTAAGGCGTGGGCTGGAGATCTGCAATAAAAAGGACGAGAAACCTGACCCCAAGGTGAAAGCGGAGATTCTCAGCAATCTCGGGTGTCTCTTTTATCGGGGACTAGGACAAAACGAAGAGGCTGAGTTATTCTTCAAAGAGGCCCTGGAAATCATGGAGAAAGATCTGAACCTGTTTTCCCCCGACGCAAGAGAAAAAATGGAAGAGTATGCCAATTTACTCAGGAGGTCGGGCAAGCAGAAGGAAGCGTCCGATCTTGAGGCCCGGTTAAGATCCAGATAAGACCCGGCATTCTTATAGAGGGTTACAGCCTATCCTGAGGGGATCGCCGGGCTTCGCCCCGAGAGCTGCGGCGGCGGAGCCTTCCCGCACCGCGATCTCGATCAGGCCCTGGCTATTGATCAGGAAAAAGGGACGGTCGTCCTTGACTTCGGCGTAGGACACGACAAACCGGCCGATCCTCGTCTTGCCCAGATAAAGGGCCAGATCCGGCATTCCCTTTGAGGGCCCGACAGAGGCGAACATCGATAAAGGGATATTGGTTATTAGGTTGCCGAACTTGTCCTGGTAGAGGATTTCACCGAGGATTTCGTGGCCCGATCGCAGAGGTTCGTTGATCTTCAATCGCCTATAAGTTTTGACCTTCGGCCCTAATTCCTCAGGCGAAAGCCCATGTGCCAGCCAAGCGGCGACGGGCGCCATCCTGTCCCTGGCCTCAAACGTTGTGCGGCCGGCCCTGAGCCAATACCGGCTCTTGGTGACCTTCCTCAGGCCGACGATTTTCTTATTTCGCAGCGGGAGCGTCAGGAGACCGTTATCGGGGGCGATGAAGAAGTATTTTTTGGTTTCGGCCAGAAGGATGGCGCGGCCGCTGGCGACCCCGGGATCTACAACGGCGAGGAAAACCGTGCCCTTCGGGAAAAACTCACAGCATGAAAAAAGGATAAAACTCGCCGCCCGGATATCGAACGAAGGCACCTCGTGGGTGATATCGATGGTCCGGGCGTCAGGGTTTATCCCGGCGATCACGGCCTTGAGGGAAGGGACAAAGAAGTCCTTTTCCCCAAAATCGGTCAGAAGGGCGATGAGCGGCGTTTTCATTGGTCAGCGAGCCAGGCCGAGGAGGTAAAGGACGGCCAGGATGACCGGCTGGTGGAGGATGTAGATCAGCAGGGAATGCCGGCCTGCGAAATTGACGAAGGTCACGGGCAGCCGTCGCCGGATCAGGCTCCGCTTCGAGGCGTAAACCGATTTCCCCAGGGAAACGCCCGCCAGGAAGATTCCGAACCAGGGGAGAACAGGGAAATAGTCGAACGAGGAGTAGGCCGGAGTGTGGAGGCCGAGCGGCAGGAGCCAGTCGAACCGGATCGCCGCGCCTTTCAGGGCAAACGGGAGGGCTGCGCTTACGACGAGGACGGCGGCGCCGGCGATCGCACAGGCCGGGGCCTTGGCTTTTTCAAAAGCCGCGCCATAGAGCAGGATCGAAACCCCCAGGCAGTGGAGGATCCCGAAGTGGACGGTCGCGGCCCGGTTAAAGACGAAAGTCGCCACGGTGACAAGGAGGGCCACGGCGAGCAATTTGAGCGCGCGGCGGACATTGCCGCGGCTCAACGTGCTGCTGATGCCCGAGAGGACGACGAACAGGCCGGCGAAGAAATATTGGGCCGCTAACCAGGCCGGGGTCGAGAGGTCTGTCGTGAAGCCGAGGAGCGATCCGACGCCGGCCATCGCCCCGAGGTCGTAGAGAAGATGGTAGCCGACCATCAGGATGATGGACAGCCCGCGCAGAAAATCGATTTCCCAGATGCGGTCCCGGCGCAGCAAGGACGCGGCGGGAACCGGGTCCGATCCCGCGACCGCCGGACTTCGGGCCTGGTTCATCATGGGGATGATTATCCCGCCC
>CAYGXD010000096.1:5396-13341 GCA_964353705.1 uncultured Eubacteriales bacterium
CGTTACGGCCTGGAAGACGAGGCCCTCAGATACCTCAACCTGGCCCTTTCCCTCGACCCCGCCCATGCCCCCTCTCTCCTTCTTCTTGGGAACGTGCTGTTCAAAAAGAACAATTACAGCGAGGCGGCCGAAGCCTTCCAAAAATACCTGGAACTGCGCCCCAACGACGCCGAAGCCCACACCAGTCTGGGCCTGACCTATGGGCAGCTCGGGATGGCCGATAAGAGCGAGTCCGAGTATCAGGCCGCTCTGGCCATAGACGGCAACGCCAACGCCGCCTTCGGGCTGGCCAAGCTCTATTATGAACAAAACAAGCTCGAGCCGGCCCTCGAACTCATCCAGAAGGCGATCCAGAAAAACAGCAAATCGGCCGCTTACTACAACCTCCAGGGCGTCATCCTCAATCAGATGCACCGGTATGCCGACGCTTTACCCAGCTTCGAGAGCGCCCTCCTCTACGCGCCCGAAGATATCTACGTGACCATCAACCTAGGAATTGCCTACATCAATATGAAGGAACCCGCCAAGGCCCGCGAGCTCTTCGAGAAGATACTGCCCAAGATCCAGGATGAGGAACTCAAGGCCAAGATCAACGAATACTTGAAGTTAATAAAAGACGAGGAATTGACAGAGCGGACTTCGAGCCGAATTCTCTTTCTTTGACTTATCATTCCAGCTTTGCTATTGGTTTGATCGTAATGGGGTGGACGCCTGGATTTTCCAGGTCTGAACTGAGCTTTAATAAAGAACTGCGGACTAGATTTCTTTGAGGGAGGCAAGTATTTCCCATTATCTGAAGATTCTGGTCTTTGTCCTGGTCATGGCCGTTTCTTCCTATAGGCCCAACGACGGGAATCTGACCGAATCAAAAAAGCAGGCGGCAGAGAAGGAAATCGAGGCGCTGGCCGAAAAACTTGCCTCGGCGATTTCCGGGCTCGATGCTGAAGGAGTGACGAGCCTCTTCGGAAAATCAGCCGACAGTTCTTACATCAGTGACGGCATTTTTGTCCCGGTCGGCAAGCTAAAGGATGCATTCAAGAGATTCTTCGCGGATTTTCAGGAATTGAGCTTCACCTTTGAACAGAAACGGGTCCGCACCTTTAGTCCGACCTCTGGCGCACTCATCGGCTGGGCTCACTATAAGGGGTTGATGAAAGACGGCCGGAAGGTGGATGAACACGCGATCTTCAGTCTTCTTTGTTTTCGGGAGAGGGGCAACTGGCGGATATTCCAGGCTCACAGATCTCTGATTCTGTCCTCTCTGAAGTCGGAAACATCCAAAGCGCGTCCCCGGCTGACCCAGTTCTGCCGGGGAAATGGGATCGATCTCGGGTACGGAGGAGACCCTATTGTCCCCTCAGCAATAACCATGGACTTGCCCACCCCCTATACGAGTTTGGGTAGCTATCCCCAAAACCTGGCCGGTGACGCCAGGGACCTTTATTGGTTCAAGGATAATGTATTGGACTATGTTTACTCCTCACACTTGCTTGAGGATTTTCCTCGCAACGATACGGCCGCGGTGATCGGTGAATGGCTTAGGATTATTAAACCCGACGGATTCTTAGTCCTCTATGGCCCCGATGAACAAGCCTATCGAGCCTATTGTAAAGAGAAGGGGATGCCTCCCAACGCTTCTCATAAAATAGATGATTTTGGATTAAAGTATGTGAAAAAAATATTGGAGCAAAATTTCCGGGATCGGTATTCCATATTGCATGAAATAGAGTTGATCGATACCTATTGTTTTGACCTTGTAATAAAAAAATTGAAATGATGGGTTTATTGAGGACGAATGACATTCTTCCCGCCAAAGGAGAAGTCATGAGAGCCACAACCAAGATCCTGCTTTTGGCCGTATTCATCTCGCCCCTTGTCTTCCCGGTATTCCTCGGCGCGGGCCAGAAGCCCGCTAAAGCCAAGGCCCCCAAGACGATCGCGGTGCGCGCCGGACGCCTGATCGACGACGAGGGAATCCGCCTGCTGAAGGAGCGCGGGACCTATCTCGTCGGCGACGTTTACAACGACGAGTATATCCGGACGGAGTTCAAGCGGCTGGGCTTTCCTGAGAACATCCTCAAGAAGGAAGCCGAAATCGGAGAGCTCCAGCGGGCGAATTTCGCCCGCGCCGTGAAGGCCGGAGTGAAAATGGCCTTCGGGACGGACGCCGACATCTTCCCCCATGGCTGGAACGCGAAGCAATTCGCCTTCATGGTCAAGTGCGGGATGACTCCTCAACAGGCCATCCAGGCGGCCACCGTCAACGCGGCCGACCTGCTGGGCTGGTCCGACCGGGTGGGGGCGGTGGCTCCCGGGTTATTGGCCGACCTCATAGCTGTGAGCGGCGATCCTCTTCAGGACGTGACCGAGCTCGAGCGGGTGAAGTTCGTGATGAAGGGCGGAGTCGTTTACAGGAAAGAGTAGCCGCACTTCAGCCGCAGCAGGGGGCTCCGCCGCCCTTGATCCCGGAGATCAAGATCGCCCAGGCGCAGCCGACGCCCGGGCGGACCGAGATTGCGGCAAAAGGACAATTCTTTGCGCAGGCCCCGCATTCCATGCAGACGTCGCGATCTCTTATGCGGGCCTTTTTATCCTCGATAATGAAAACGGCGTGCGGACAGACTTCGGCGCACATCCCGCAACCGGTACATTTATCCTCATCGTAATCGAGCGTCGCAACGTTGCTAAGATGGCGATGTTCTTTCAATTTGTCCTCCTCATAGGGCCCGGATCAGGCCGATGGCCAGGAAAACGACCCCGATCGAAGCCGAGACCAGGATCGCCGGCACCGCGTACCTCATCTCTTTGAGGACGCCGGAAAGCGAAGTATAGGTCGAGGAGCCGGTAAAGCCCATGGCCAGGAAGGCCGAGATAGCCGGGAGCAGCAGAAGATGAGCGGCCGCCTGCTGCCAGGAGGCTGGAGTCAACGGGACCAAGCCCTGATTGACGTTGACAAAGGCCGCCCAAAGAATTCCCGGCAGCCATCCTTTCCAGGCGAAAGCCCGGCCGGGGATCCAGGGAAGAAGGACGGGGACGGCCAAGCCGCCGATCAGGATCGCGCCCAGATACGGGTACCACACCTTCCAGGAAAGGAAGTGCAGCCCGAGGAGACTGAGGACCCAGAGGGCCGCCGTAGCAAGAGCCAGATACTTGAAGGGGTTGATCAACTCTACGGAGGTTAGGACAAATCTGTCTTTGAACCCAAATCGAACCCGGCGCATCCCGGGGGCGGCTGTCATTCCGGCAGCCAGATAATCCTTGATATCAGCCGCTCTCACCGGCCCATAGATGACTTTGAAATGAGTCTGTTTGGTGACCTCGTGCGCCGCCACGCCCGGGGCACCGAGCTGAGGGAGGATGAGGGCGCGACGAGAGACGACGCGGTCAAGGCCGGAGTCTTCGATCCGATGGACCAATTCTTCGGTTCCAAACGTCCCTTTGCCGGCGGCGCACCAGACGTTGATCCCTTTGGTATCAAGAACGAGGATCCAGACGTCGAGCCCGGCCAGCTCGCGGCGGAGGCTGTCAAAGCTGAGCTTGTAGTTGGCCGAAACCAGGACGGGGGATCCGGGGCCGGCATTCCCGACGGCATAAAGACCCGGCTTAACCCTGTAGCTCATGCGGCCGATCCCGAGGCGGACTTTGACTTTGCCCAGGATGTCCTGCCGGCTCAGCCGGGTCCGGACGACCGGAACCGGCCCGGCGGGTGTTTCGACCCGGCGTTCGATCCAATGCCCGGCTTCCTTGAAATATCTCTCCGGCTTGCCTTTATCGGAGGACCCGCCGCAACACTCCGGGCTGCATCCGCACGAGGGCGCAGAGACGCTCGTCTTCTCACCTGATCCAGGGCCGCTAATTTGATCTACGCGAGTTTCCGGCATGAAAGTGCCTCCTATCCCAGGGGTTTTTCTTTTTTGTCCAGATCGAACCGCGATTCGCAGCAACGGGCCGATTCGTTGTGTTTCCTGACCGCGTCCGAAAAGAGTCCCACACACTCGACCACGGAGTCTTGCCTTTCGGAAGGGATGAGCTCCAGGACTTGAGCGAAGTACGTATTGAACGTGGTCTCGATCTCATCGAACAACTTGCGACCCTGCTCAGTGAGCGAGATGGCCACATAGCGACGGTCCTTTTCATTGGTCAGCCGGTTGACGAGGCCGAGAACGACGAGTCCCTGGATCATCCGGCTGAGCGTGCTCGTGTCGAGGCCGAAGCTTGAGGCCAGGTCGACGAGAGAAACCTGCCCCCTATATCCGACCTCGAGCAGAGTGTGGCATTGGGCGAGGGTCAGACCGCAGCAGCCGGTGTCCCGGCCAAAGGGATCGTTCATTTCCCGTTCCATCAGCCGCAATTTCTCCCTGAGGAAGCGAATTTTTTGGGTGTCCATGATTCTAAAACCTTCAAAATGTGACGCTTTTTAGTTTCAATGAATATCTATTGTATATTAAAATAGTTGTAATTGTCAATGAATATGTTTTATTACTAAAATGAATGGTCCGCCGAGAATCCTAAAAATGGAGAT
Source organism: uncultured Eubacteriales bacterium (assembly GCA_964353705.1). Classification (GTDB taxonomy): domain Bacteria; phylum Acidobacteriota; class Aminicenantia; order Aminicenantales; family UBA8522; genus UBA8522. Next base: position 9,919 of record CAYGXD010000096.1, read on the forward strand.
CCCGACCTATTTGTTTCCGCCGGCCCGGGCCCGGGCGTCTTCCCCGCCGACGCGAGCAGCCCATAGAAGGCCGCGCTTGACGATTTCCCGGGCCTCGGGAATATCGAAATCCTTGGCCACATGGCCGAGCGACGTATAGAAAACGCGACCTTTGCCGTACATTTTCTTCCAAACGACAGGCATGACCACTCCCTCGATCCAGGGCGCGTGCTGCCCGGAGAAGGTCGTCGTAGCGAGAACCTCGACGATCGGATCGACCTGCATGTAGTACTGCTCTGAGTTCATGTTGAAGTCGGATAATCCCTTGGTGATGGGGTCGTTGTGATCGACGATGTTGACCCGGTACGGGATGACCCCTCCGGGATGAGCAACCCACTGGCCCCCGACCATGAACTCGTATTCGACGCTGCTGCGATGGGCATCGGCCAGGCCGCCGTGCCAACCGGCCAAGCCGACTCCGGCCTTGACCGCCTCTTCCAGCGCCTTTTCCTGCTCGGGCTTGATGTCGGACATGGTGAAGGTGTGAACGATGAGGTCCAGGGACTTGAGCTTCTCCGCATCCAGGTAGCTGTCGAGCGTGTTTGAGATCTCGACTTCGAATCCCTGTTCCTGGAGCCAGGGAGCGAAGATATCCACGCACTGTTTCGGCTCATGGCCTTCCCAGCCGCCCCAGACAAAAAGGACCTTCTTCGCCTTACCCGCTTGGGGAATACCCGGCAAGGAGGGTGCCGTGAGAATCAGGACAAGAACAAGGGAGAAAATCGCCTTGACTCCGCCTTTGGCGGTAAAGCTCGTCCGTTTTGATGTCATCGTCATCCCCTTCTTAAAATGATATTCCCTACCGCAATTCTCCGGTCCACCCTCTCTCTCCCCTCTCCCATCCGATACGACCAGCCTCTCTAGCTAGAGGAACCGGCGAATCGGGTAATGAGTTGCCTGGCACCGAATTATTTGGCACCGAATTATTCAAGCTCGCGGAGCCAGATGTTCCGGAAGCGGGTGGGATTCCCATGATCCTGGAGTGAAACGGGCAGCTTGTCGGAGTGGGCTTTGTACGGCGGCCGGGATTTGTGGGTGGTCGGCCCCGTCAGCACGTTATTGTCATGCACCAAGATACCGTTATGAAAGACCGTCATCCGGGCCGGCTCGGCCAGCTTGCCGTCCGCCCCAAACCGCGGCCGGCGAAAGACGATGTCATAGCTCTGCCATTCGCCCGGCTTCCGGCAGGCGTTGACGAGAGGCGGATACTGGCCGTAGATAGCCGCCGCCTGGCCGTCGGCATAGGTACGGTTGTTGTAGGAGTCGAGCACCTGGACTTCGTACATGTCCATCAGGAAAACTCCGCTGTTGCCCCTCTCCTGGCTCTCGCCCGCCACAACCACCGGTGTCGCCCATTCGACATGAAGCTGACAATCTCCGAACCCTTTCTTCGTCCGGATCGAACCCGTCTTGGCAACAACTTCCATATAACCGCCCTCCACCATCCACTTGGCCGGTCCGCCCTGGCCATCCACCCATTGGGAAAGATCCTTGCCGTCGAAAAGAATGACGGCGTCTGAGGGAGCGGACACCGCGGTCCCGGCAGGGCCTGGGTCAACGACCGGCGGCAGCGGTCTGTTCAGATCATGGACAGCCCATTTTTCGAGCTCTGCCTTGGATGACGCGCTCTGCGGCCAAGCCTTTGAAGCCGCCGTCATAATAACGGCCCCAAACACCAAGACAACCGCGAGAACCAGGATCTTTTTCATCGGCGAATCCTCCAGCTTTAAAGTGACCAGCCCTGCCGGTATTCCTTATGCAGGTACTGATTCGCCTCAGGAAGGTTGGGGAATTCCATCTTGACGGGGTCCCATTCCAAGACGGTCTTGGCCTCCGCCATCCGCATGGCGACGTTCCCGAGGAGCATGACCTCCGTAAGCGATGCCGAATAGGAGAAATCGGTGGTCGACTTCTTGCCCTCTTTTATGGCGGCGATCCATTCCTCATGGATGCCCGGTGACCGGGGGATGGTCTTGGCCGGGCGCTTATAATCTTTCATCAACTTCTCCGGCATAAGGCGCGGGTTTTCTCCATAAGTGCCGCACATCAGCATCCCTTTTTTCCCGACGAAGAGCACCCCGCCGCCTTCATCGCCCATCATCCGGCCGTTCTCCAGCTCCTTCGGCCGTGGCGGTGTCAGCCCGCCGTCGTACCAGGTAAGCTTCGCCGCAGGGAACTTGCCGCGGGCCGGGAATTCATAGGTGACGGTCTCGGCGACCGGGTAGGAATCCTTGGTGAATAGAGTCGAAGAAGCCTGGATCGTCCGGGGATGCCCCAGTTCGAGCGCCCAGAAGGGCTGGTCCATTAGATGAGCCCCCATATCGCCAAGTGCGCCTGTCCCGAAATCCCACCAGCCCCGCCAGGCGAAGGGATGATAGGCCGGGTGATAGAACCGCCATGGGGCCGGCCCGATCCAGAGGTTCCAGTCCAGCGTGGGCGGGCAGGAAGGGGTCTCCTTGGGCGCGTCTATGCCCTGAGGCCAGATCGGCCGGTTGGTCCAGACATGGGCTTCATGAACGGGCCCGATGGCGCCGTCCCAGATCCATTCGCAAACCAGGCGGCCGCCTTCCTTGGAGTGCCCCTGGTTTCCCATCTGGGAGACGATCCCCGCCTTTTTGGCTTCTTCGGCCAACATCCGGGCCTCTTTGATGGTGTGCGTCAGCGGCTTCTGGACGAAGACGTGCTTTCCCATCTTGATGGCCGTCATGGCGATCACGGCATGGGTGTGGTCCGGAGTGCTGACCGTAATGGCGTCGATCGCCTTCTCCCTGTCCAGCATCTCGCGGAAGTCCCGGTACTTGGCCGCTTTATCGTACTTGGCCTGCTGCTCGGGCGTGTTCTGACCGTCTGTCAAGAACTTCGCCATCATCTCGTCGTCCACATCGCATACGGCGACGATATTCTCGGTGCTGCAACTGGCGATGTCCGATTGACCTTTACCCATGACGCCGACACAGCCGATGTTCAAGGTGTCGCTCGGGGCCCGGTATCCCTTGCCGCCGAGGACGTGACGGGGTACGATCATCAGCCCGGCCGCGGCCACGGCCGAGCGGCCCATGAATTCCCGACGCGTTAACTCTTTCATTATGACCTCCTGGGGGACGTTCCCCGATGGGTCATCACGTTGGAGGGCCTCCGGGGAAACTTTCCTAACCGCTTACCATAGGTAGGTTTACTTTTATCGGCGGCGATTGTCAATGCTTGGGGTGGGAATAGCCATACTGGCTCTGGGCCGGGTGCTTCTCGGACTCGTCTGAGGGCTCTATCTAGTGGCGCGTCTCACAAATAACGTGACTATATGTCGATCCATTATAGACGCGCCACTGCGGGGGAGTTTGAGGGGGACGGCATCGTTCCCCTCAGGGGGTCAGCGAAGCAAAGCGA
>CAYGXD010000097.1:0-8488 GCA_964353705.1 uncultured Eubacteriales bacterium
TTTGGTTGCAAAAAAAGAGGGCGTCCCCTAAAATGAGAGGTTATCCTCCAGCCATGAACCTTCATCGCAACGTCCAGAAATTTCTCGACCTGCCGCTGCGGATGAAATTCGTCCTCAGCTTCCTCGTCGTCATCCTCTTCGGCGGCCTGGTCTCTCTTTTCTTCGGCACCCGGCTGGAACACCGGACGATCCTGGGATTGGCCCAGGCCAAGGTGCGCCACGACCTGGCCTCGGCCTGGATGGTCTATGATGAGAAGCTCAACGACATCCGCGATATCGTCCTCCTCAACGCCCGCCGCGACTCCATCCAGGCCGCGCTCCTCGCCGGAGACCGGGACGCTCTTTTCCGGACACTGGTCCGGGTCCGCCGGGACTTCAACCTCGACATCCTGACCATCACGGACCGCTTCGGCAAGGTGGTGCAGCGAACGAACCGGCCGGATGTCTTCGGCGATGACGAGTCCGCCGACCCCCTGGTGAGCCGCGCCCTGCGTAAGGAGACGGTCACCGCCACCGAGATCATATCCCGCTCCGAGTTGATGAAGGAAAGCGTGGATTTCGCCGAGCGAGCTTATCTCCAGTTCATCCCGACGCCCATGGCCGCTCCCCGGCCCGAGGACCACGAGGAAAACGGGATGATGCTCAAAGGCGCGGCCCCTATCCTGGATGAACAGGGAAAAGTGCTCGGTGTTCTCTACGGCGGCATCCTGCTCAACCAGAATTACGAGATCGTGGACCGGGTCAAGGAGATCGTCTTCAAAGGCGAAAAATACAAGGGCAAGGAAATCGGCACCGTTACCATCTTCCAGAACGACCTGCGCATCTCGACGAACGTCACCGATGCCGAAGGCAACCGGGCCATCGGCACGCGGGTCTCCCAGGAGGTCCACGAAGCCGTCCTCCGCCGGGGCGTTCCTTGGGTCGGCCGGGCCTTCGTCGTGAATCACTGGTATATCACCGCCTACGAACCGGTCAAGAACATCGCCGGCGAGATCATCGGCATGCTTTACGTGGGCATGCTGGAAAAGCCCTATATCGACCTGCGCAACAGCGTCATGTTCACCTTCGCGGGCATCGCCGCCCTCTGCACGGTCATCCTTCTCATCATCCTCTTCTTCATTACCTCGAGCATCACCAACCCCCTGCGGCGCATGGTCCTGGCCACGAACCGGATCGCCCAGGGAGACCTCAATCATCAGGTCCGGATCGGTTCCCGGGACGAACTCGGCCAGCTCGCCCACTCCTTCAACCAGATGACCGAGAACCTCAAGCTGGCCAACGAGAACCTCATCCAGTGGGGGAAGACGCTGGAAAAACGGGTGGAGGAGAGGACGAAAGAGGTGCGGGAGATGCAGGACTACCTGCTCCAATCCGAGAAGCTGCGCTCGTTGGGCAAGATGGCCGCGGGTGTCGCTCATGAGATCAACAATCCTCTGACCTCCATCCTCATCAACACGCACCTCATGCTGGAAAAGCTCGAAAAAAGGCATGAGTTCTACGAAAACCTGAGCCTGATCGCCGACGAAACTTCGCGCTGTACCCAGATCGTCAAAGGCCTGCTCGAGTTCGCCCGGCAGAACCCGCCGCAGAAAGCCTACACCAATATCAACGAGCTCATCGAGCGGACCACCCAGCTCCTCGAGAACCAGGCGTCCTTCCAGAATGTCCGGATCGTCAAGGAACTGGATCCCGGCCTGCCGACGATAAAGCTCGACCGCAACAAGATCCAGCAGGTCTTCTGGAACCTGATGCTGAACGCCTGCGAGGCCATGCCGAAGGGCGGCCAGCTCACCATCTCCGATGCGCTGTCCGCAGACAAGAAATGGATCGAGGTCCGCTTCGCCGATGCCGGCGTGGGCATCCCCAAAGAAAACGTCAACAAACTGTTCGACCCCTTCTTCACCACCAAGAGCACGGGAACCGGGCTCGGCCTGGCCGTCAGCTACGGGATCATCCAGCAGCATGACGGGAAGATCGAGGTCAAGAGCGAGGTCGGCCGGGGAACCGTCTTCACCCTCAGCTTCCCGGTCGAGGACCATCGCCCGGATTCAAAGCCAATAGGAGGAACTTATGACTAACCGGAACAAACGGAGAATCCTTGTCGTCGACGACGAGATCACCGTCTGCAAGAGCATCCGCCAAGCCATCCTTTCGGACGAATATGAAGTGGACATGGCCTTGAGCGGTGAGGAGGCCCTAAAAAAGGATGGGGAAAACCCCTATGACCTCATCATCACCGACCTGATGATGCCGGGCATCAGCGGCCTTGACCTCTTGAAGCTCCTGAAGGAGATCCGTCCGGCCGTCAACGTTATCATGGTCACCGGGTATCCGACCATCAAGACCGCCGTGGAGTCGGTCAAGATGGGGGCTTTTGATTACCTTCCCAAGCCCTTCACGCCGGCCGAACTCCGGGGGCTGGTTGCCCGCGCTTTCAAAAAGGCGGAAGGTGAGGAACTCGGCAAGGGCGCACTCGCCGGATCTCGGATTCCGGCCGGCTATTATTACATGCTCGGCCATACCTGGCTCAAGGTGGAAGAAAAGGGCCGGGCCGCGGTGGGCGTCGTCCCCGATTTCCTGAAGACGGTCGGTATCATCACCCAGCTGGAGCTTCCCAAAGTCAATGAGGCGATCACTCAGGGCAACGTCTGCGGAAAAATCTCCGACGCCGACCACTTCGTCCACCGGATCTGGTCTCCGGCCTCCGGCCTGGTGATCGAGGTCAATACTCGACTGACGGCGGATTCCTCTCTGTTGCGCCGGGACCCCTTCCAGGGCGGCTTCCTCTTCCGCATCGAAACGGACAACCTTGAAGAGGACCTCAAGGGGCTTCTCCTGTCCAAATAGGCGGTCCCGCCTGTGGGCGCATGAACGGACATACCGAACGAGCCCGACTTCCTCGCCGGGACGACCTCGAGGCCGAAGCCCTCTCCCTTCTCCGGGAAATGGCCCCCGGAAGGGTCCAATACCTTGACCGGTCGGGAGAATGGGCGGAAAATCCGGAAACCCTGCGGGACCGGATTTCACATGCTTTTCTCTATCATCTTCACGCCCGGAGCGAGGAAGAAAAGGCTTCTTTTTTCGAGCGGGCTTCCTCTCCTTTCCTGACCGAGGTCCGCTGGATGATCGCCGGCAAACTGGCCGCTTCCAGAACCCCGGCCGCGTGGTCTCCGTTGCCGGTCCTCTTTGAAGCCCTCCTTTGGATCCTCGAGTACGAATCCTGGAAGGCCAACGCCGAAGCCTCGGCCCAGGAATGGAACACCGAGGCCCGGGCCTTCCAGGCCGAAAGCCGGGCCAGGCAGCGCTCCCTAGAAAAAGACCTGGCCTCCCTTCTATCGATCGAGGAGTGGAAGGAATTTCTGGAAACGAAAGCGGAAGTCATAAGATCCACCTCGGAGGTGCTGAATCCTCTCATCAAGTTTATTGCGGAGGAGCAAAAGTATTCCGCCGGCCTGGAGAGGCTGGTCGAAGAATCCTCGTTCCCCAAGCGCCGGGAAGAAGCCTATTCACTGATCCTTGAAAAGATCCAGCCTCCTTTGGGGATCGTGACCCAGATCCCGCGAGCCCTCTTCTTCCCCTGCCTGCGGCTCCTGCTCGATGACAGGATCGACCCGGGGAGCGGCATCCCCTATATGGCCTCTCTCATCTTGAGCGTCTTCCAGGATCCAAGGTCTGCGGATCCGCTCTTGCGAGCGCTGGCGCAATATCCTCCGGTCTTCACTAAAATCCGTGAAAACCTGATCTACACGCTCGGCAACCTGAGAGAAGAGAGGGCCGTAGACCTCCTGATCGAAGTGCTGGAAGGGCCGGACGAGATCAGGGAGACGGTGGCGGGCCAGCCGACGGCCGGCCTTCTCCTCGAGCAGAAGGAGGAGGCGATCTGGGCGCTGGGGAAAATCGGACTTGGAGCGGTCAAGGCAGTTTCCGCCTTGGCGCGCTGCGCCGAACATCCCTCGGCCAAGCTGAAGACCTATCTGGCCTGGACTATGGGCGAGGTAGGCAAGGCCCAGAAAGAAGCGACGGGCGGCGTCAGCGCCGATGTCGTCATCGCTCTTCTCAAGCTGCTCAAGGAAAAGAACCGACAGATCTTCGAAGAAGCCGTGGGCGCCCTCCGGAAGATCGATCTGCCCGAGTTCGTCCATTCGCTTTACCTCTACCATATAGGCGCCGTCAGCATCCTTGGGTTGAAGCCGGCTCAGCGCGGCCTCTACGAACTCTCCGAAACTCTCCACCATCTGCTGCGGACGAAAAAGAGAACGGTCATGGCCGTCAACGGAGATTCGGGAACCGGCAAGACATATTTCTGCCAGGCCATCGCCGAAGGTTTCGCCGGGATCCGGCCCGGAGAGATCCTCTATCTGATGCGTGATTCCAGGCGGGGCCAGAGAGTATTCAACCGGCTCCTGGGCCTCTCCTGGCTGAAAAAGCATATCGACCCCAGCTATTACCAGGATTATCCTGTGTCCGAGGAAGAGGACGATCCCGAAGCCTATTTCCGACGCTTCCTCGAAGAGAATTCCGGCAAGCGTCTCATCATCCTCGACGGTTGCCGTGACCGGCACTACTTCCAGAAGGTCATCGACTTCTTCTATTTTCAGGGGGAATTGGATATCGAGGTCAACTTCAGGGCTAATTTCTCCACCCGGCGGCTGAACCTGGAGAGCAGGGAATTCGCCCTGGAAAGCGTCAAGCTTCACCTCCAGTTCCTGGAAGAGCCGGCCCTCGAGGACACCTCGTTCTACCAGGAAGGCTTGGTCATCCTCTATGATCTGGATAATTCGCTGCGGTCCCGGCTCGACCGCGAGGAAACCAAAGAGCTCTTCGAACGTCCACGGGTTGACTCCTGGGGGGAGCTCATCCGGATCGGAGGCTTCCGGGGGAAAACGATCCCTTCCCCGTGTCATGAAGACAAGCTGCAGCTCGAAGAGAAACCTTTCGAGGTCAGGGAGGAGACCTGGCGAGAAAGCCGAGCCTCCGCCATAACACCCGCCGAGAGGAGGCTCAAGCCCATCCTCAATGAAGACCTCAAAACAGAGCCCCACCTCCTGAAGACAATCCCGCTGAATAATATAAGGCCGGTCCAACTCCGCTTTTACGCCCAGGACCAGGTGGCCGGCCGGGGAAAAAACGGCGAGGTGTTTGTCCTGACCTTTCTGGATAACCGGATTTTTCAGACCGCGATTGAAGGGGTCTCCGACTTCGCTCTTCTGGGCCGCACCTTTTATCTCGCCGTTCCCGGCCGCGGACTGCTGAGCCTGTCTTTCGAGCGCAACGAGATCGTTGAGTGGCAGGCCGGAGACGGGTTTCCGCTGAAAGTCGTCAGCCAGCCGCCCGATAGGCTGGTCATTGCCCATCGGGACGGAACGATCCGGGTCTGGGATTTTCTGGAGAAAAGAGTGCTGGCCTTCGTCGCCGGGCTGTCCTCCCTGACCGCCCTGGCCGTCGACCAGACCGGGCGAATCTACGGCGGTGACGAAACCGGCAGGCTAAGGCAATGGGACCTGGAGAGGAATACGGTCACGGACGTCTCCGGCTCCGGGGGCGCCGTCCATTTCCTCCGTTACTATACGCTCGGGAAGCTCCTGGCGGTCGAGAACGGAAAGGCCGGAGCCGGGCCCGCCCGCCTGCGGATCCTCGATTTCACCGGATTGGCCGCCCGGTCGATCTCCGTCCCTCCTGATACCGTTGTCAACGGCGTCAACGTCTATCATGACGGACGAGTCGTCGTCGCCACCCAGGATGCCGGGCGGGAAGGGTCCGGCCGGAAAAATAACCTCCTCGTCTTTTCTCCCGCCGAGCCCGGCTGTCCTATGCTTGCCCTGAGCGGCCATTCCCTGGGGACAAAAGACTGCCTGACCATGGGTCCCAAGATCATAACCTGCGGCACCGATTCCGGCGGCGCGTCATCAGTCCGAATCTGGGGGACCGAGTTCTTTGTACGCACAGAACTCAGCAAATTGTTCATTAAACCCTGAACGGACTATTGAGTATGGTGTCCCCGCCACCTTAGACCTTGTCCCTATGGGCGTTTTATAATAACATTCCACTTTGCTGCAGGGCAGATGGTGAGGTTTGAGGTTGCTCATTCCACTTCAGCCAAGAGAGTTTTATTCAAGGAGAAGGAAAAACAATGTCACAAAATAAATTGCTGATGGCAGTCGGTCTGCCCGCTATTTTCTTGGGGCTCATGGCGTCGGCTGTTTTCCCGCAAGTCGCCCTTAAAAAAATCACCTATGAACAGGCCTACTTGAGCAAGGAGCCGCTCCTCTTCAAGCCGCTGACGACAGGCTTCTGGCTCGACGACGAGAACTACCTTCTCCGTGAGCGTGACGAAAAAGCCAAAACGATGCGCCTCCTGAAAGTCTCGGTCAAAACCGGGGTGAAAACGCTGTTCCTGGACTATGCCGCTCTTCAAAAGAGCCTTCCCCAGGGCATTATGGCTTCTCAGGCCGCGGCTGTGAGCGCGGATTATTCCCGGTTCATCTATCAATACCAGAAGGACCTTTATCTCTTTTTGCCCAAGACGCAGACGTTGCGCCGCCTGACCGCGACCCCGGATGAGGAAAAGAACCCGAGCCTCTCCCCCGACTCCAGGCATCTCGCCTACACCCGGGCCAACAACCTATATGCTTTTGACCTCGACGGCGGGATCGAGTACCAGATCACCGCCGACGGAGCGGAGATGATCTATAACGGTTGGGCTTCCTGGGTCTATTACGAAGAGATCCTCGGGCGGGGCTCGCAGTACGCCGCCTTCTGGTGGTCGCCCGATAGCCGAAAGATCGCCTTCCTCCGCTTCGATGACAGTCCGGTCCCCGTTTTTTCCATCTTCCGCTCGACCGGCGTCCACGGGGAACTCGAAAAACAGCACTATCCGAAGTCCGGGGATCCCAATCCCAAGGTCAAACTGGGAATAGTCGCCCTTCCCGAAAACAAGGTCGTCTGGGCCGATTTCGACGAGAACGCGGACCATTACGTAGCCTGGCCGGTCTGGCTCCCGGCGGGAGACCGGCTGACCGTCCAGTGGATGAACCGCGGTCAGGACAACATCAAGATCTTCAGCGTCGATCCCGCGACCGGAAGAAAAGAACAGGTCTACGACGAAAAACAGGCGGCCTGGGTGGAGTTCTTCGAAGACCTCTATTTCTTCAAGGATGGAAGCGGGTTCCTGCTGCGGAGCGACACCGCTGGCTGGCGGCACTTGTATTACTATGACCTCAGCGGAAAGCTCAAGGCCCGCCTGACCGAGGGCCCCTGGCAGGTGGGAAGTATCGGGCTGGTGGATGAGAAGAACCAGTGGGTCTACTTCAGCGCCAACAAGGAAAAATCCACCGAGACGGGGCTCTACCGCGTTCGCCTCGACGGTCAAGGTCTCGAGCGCCTGACCAAAGAACCGGCCAGCCACTTCTGCCAGGTCTCACCGGGCGGGAGCTATTTCCTCGACATGTCGACGAGCGTCGACCATCCCTCGAAACAAGACCTCTACCGGACCGACGGAACCTGGGTACGGACGATCGACAGCAGCGAATCGCCGGCGCTCGGCGAATACACTCTGGCGAAGAAAGAGCTCTTCACCATAACCACGGAAGACGGCTATGAGCTTCCGGCCTACTGGATCAGGCCACCCGATTTTGACCCGGTCCGGAAATACCCGGTGCTGTTCACGATCTACGGCGGGCCCGGGGCCCCGACCGTCTCGAACTCTTACCCTCCGCTGTCCTCTCTTTATCTCGCCCAGGAAGGGATCATCGTTATGAGCGTCGACCACCGCGGCTCGGGCCATTTCGGAAAAAGGGGTGTGGCCTTGATGCACCGCAACCTGGGCAAGTGGGAGATCGACGACCTCATCCAGGCGGTCAAGTGGCTGCGGCAGAAGCCGTTTGTCGACCCCTCCAAAATCGGGATCACGGGTGGAAGCTACGGCGGATACACCACCTGCCTGGCGCTGACCCGCGGCGCCGACTATTTCACCCATGGCATTGCCGGCTCCTCGGTGACCGACTGGAAGCTCTATGACTCGGTCTACACCGAGCGCTACATGGACACGCCGGCGGAGAACAAGGAAGGCTACGATTTCGGCTCCATCACAACCCACGCCAAAAACCTCAGGGGAGTGCTCCTCCTCTTGCATGGAGACATGGACGACAACGTCCACATGCAGAACACCATCCAGCTTATCGATGCCCTGATGGAGGAGGACAAGCTCTTCGAGTACATGGTTTTCCCCAACCAAAGACACGGGTTTGGCGGCAAGAAGCGGGAGAACGCCAGCCGCAGAAACGTTGATTTCTGGTTCAAGCACCTGCTCGGCCGCTGAGATGAAGGACGGGGAGGCAAGCTTACGGACGCTGACGGCTTGTCCCGCCTGCGCGGGGGCGGACATCCGCGGATGTCAGAAGGGAACCTTTTCCGGACGCTTGACCCAGGACGAGATCAAGATCACCGACAGCCAGTATGGCAAGACTTGGGACCTCAGCATCTGCGCCGA